>NZ_FSRS01000001.1:1930000-2250000 GCF_900142935.1 Rhodovulum sp. ES.010
GTATGATGCCGGCCGAGGGCGGGCACGGCCCGACTATCCTGGCCTTCGACACGAGCCTGCCGCAGATCTCCGCAGCGGTGCTGTCGGGCGGCATCGTTGTCGAGCGCGAGGAGGCGATGCATCGCGGGCAGGCCGAGCGGCTGATTCCGCTGCTTGCAGACCTGATGACCGCAACGGGCGTGACGTGGCGCGACATGGACCTGATCGCCGTCGGCATCGGGCCGGGGAATTTCACCGGCACGCGTATCTCGGTGGCCGCGGCGCGCGGCCTCGCGCTCGGCCTCGGCATTCCTGCCATCGGCGTCTCTCTTTTCGAGGTATTGCGCGACCCGCAGACGCCGTCAACGGAACCGGCGGCGTTGCTGAGCCTTGAGGCCCCCAGGGGCATGGCCATCGTTCAGGCGTTCAGCAACGGCAAGCCGAACGCACCGCCCCAGGTGATCGATCCCGCAGCGCGGCCGCTCGACCTCGATCTTCCCCACGGCGCGGCCGTGCGCGGATTCCGGGCCGACGAGATCGCCCGGCCGTTCGGTTCCTCCTTCGAAGCCGTCGGCCCGGCGCAGGTGGCGGCCCGCATGGCGCGCCTCGCCGCGTTGCGCGCCGGCGAGGCGGATTTCGACCCGGCGGCGCGGCCGGCGCCCCTCTATGTCCGGCCCGCCGATGCCAAGCCGCCGGCCGACGCGCCACCGGTTATTCTCGATGACGCCTGAGGCGCTGGCCGCGCTGCACGCGCTCTGCTTCACGTATCCGCGGCCCTGGACCTCCGCCGAATTCGCCGCGCTGCTCGCCACCCCGGACACCTGGCTGACCGGCGACGCCACCGCCTTCGCGCTCGGCCGGGCGGTGGCGGGCGAGGCAGAGCTTCTTGCCCTCGCGGTTCATCCCGCGGCCCGGCGGCGTGGCCTGGGCCGTGCGCGGCTGGCCGGGTTCGAGGCCGGGGCGCAAACCCGCGCCGCCGGCGAAGCCTTTCTGGAGGTCGCCGCCGACAACGCCGCGGCCCGCGCACTGTATCAGGCCGCAGGCTACCGCGAGGCGGGGCGGCGGCCGGGCTATTACGCCGCGCCCGACGGCCGGCGCGTGGACGCGCTTGTCCTGCGCAAGGCGCTCGCCGCCCCTGACGCGGCGGGGGTCCAGAAATCGGTTGACGGTTTCCGGGGGCTCGGCCCTTAATTGGTCAGCTTTCAGGCCCTTGCGCCCCGCCGGATGCGGCCTGCGCCCCAACGAAGACCAACCGGGAGACATTCGATGACGCTGATGCAGAACGCTCTGGGCGCAGGTGCCGCGCTTGCGATCCTCTCGGGAGCCGCGCTGGCCGAACCGGCGATGGTCTATGACCTTGGCGGAAAGTTCGACAAGTCCTTCAACGAGGCCGCCTATACCGGCGCCGAACGGTGGGCCGAGGAAACCGGCGGAAGCTATCGCGAGATCGAGTTGCAGTCGGAGGCCCAGCGCGAACAGGCGCTGCGCCGCTTCGCCGAGGCCGGGCTCAACCCCATCGTGATGGCGGGCTTCGCCTTCAAGCCGGTGCTCGAGGAGGTGGCCGCCGACTATCCCGACACCAAGTTCCAGATCATCGACGAGACGGTCGAGGCGCCGAACGTGCGTTCGCTGATCTTCGCGGAGCACGAAGGCAGCTATCTCGTCGGCATGATGGCCGCGAT
The DNA here is from genome assembly GCF_900142935.1 of Rhodovulum sp. ES.010. Lineage (NCBI taxonomy): Bacteria > Pseudomonadati > Pseudomonadota > Alphaproteobacteria > Rhodobacterales > Paracoccaceae > Rhodovulum > Rhodovulum sp. ES.010. Next base: position 1,931,662 of record NZ_FSRS01000001.1, read on the forward strand.
GGCCTCGGAGACCGGCACGGTGGGCTTCATCGGCGGCATGGACATCCCGCTGATCCGCAAGTTCGCCTGCGGCTACGTGCAAGGCGTGAAGGCGGTGAACCCCGAGGCGACCGTGATCCAGAACATGACCGGCACCACACCCGCCGCCTGGGCCGATCCGGTCAAGGGCGGCGAGCTTGCCCGCGCGCAGATCGCGCAGGGGTCGGACGTGATCTATGCCGCCGCCGGGGCGACCGGGGTGGGCGTGCTGCAGACCGCCGCCGACGAGGGCATCCTCTCGATCGGGGTGGACAGCAACCAGAACTACCTGCATCCGGGCCAGGTCCTGACCTCGATGGTCAAGCGCGTGGACGTCGCGGTCTACGAGGCGTTCAAGGCCGGAGACGACCTTGAGACAGGCAGTTTCGTTCTCGGCTTGGCCAAGAACGGCGTGGACTATGCGGTCGACGAACACAATGAAGACCTCGTCACCGCCGAGATGCAGTCCGCCGCCGAACGGGCGAAGGCCGGGATCATCGCGGGCGAGATCGAGGTGCACAACTTCATGTCCGACAGCGCCTGCCCGGTGAAATAATCGGCATGGAGGGCGGCAGCGCGGCCGACGCGCGGCTGGCGACGGCGGCCGCTCCGGCCATCGAACTGCGCGGAATCTCCAAGGCGTTCGGCCCGGTTCAGGCGAACAAGGACATCGCGCTGAGGGTGATGCCCGGGACGGTCCACGGCATCGTGGGCGAGAACGGCGCGGGCAAGTCGACGCTGATGTCCATCCTCTACGGCTTCTACAAGGCCGATGCGGGCGAGATATTCGTGGGCGGGCAACGAACCGTGATCCCCGACAGCCAAGCCGCCATCCGGGCCGGGATCGGCATGGTGTTCCAGCATTTCAAGCTGGTCGAGAACTTCACCGTGCTGGAGAACGTGATCCTCGGCGCCGAGGACGGGCGGCTTCTCAAGCCGTCGCTCGCCAAGGCGCGCGACACGCTGAGGACCCTTGCGCAGGACTACGAACTGAACGTCGACCCGGACGCCCGGATCGACGAACTCGGCGTCGGGATGAAACAGCGCGTGGAAATCCTCAAGGCGCTGTATCGCCAGGCCGATATCCTGATCCTCGACGAGCCCACCGGCGTGCTGACGCCCGCCGAGGCCGACCACCTGTTCCGGATATTGGAAAACCTCAAGTCCGAGGGCAAGACGATCATCCTGATCACCCACAAGCTGCGCGAGATCATGGCGATCACCGACACGGTTTCCGTCATGCGCCGCGGGCAGATGACAGCCACTCTTGAGACAGCCAGGACCAGCCCCGAGGAGCTGGCGGAACTGATGGTTGGCCGCAAGGTCCTGTTGAGAATAGACAAGAAACCCGCGGCCCCGGGCAAGACGGTTCTCGAGGTCGAGAACCTGCATGTGGTGGACGAGGACGGCGTCGAGCGGCTGAAAGGCGTGTCGCTGAACGTCCGCGCGGGCGAGATCCTGGGGATCGCGGGGGTGGCCGGTAATGGGCAGTCGCAGCTTCTGGAAGTGCTGGGCGGCATGATGCACGGCACCGGCACCGTGCGGATCAATGGGGCCGAGATCGACCTGACCGGCCGCCACTTCGACGGCCGGTCGCGTCGCGCCCGCGGCATCGCCCATGTCCCCGAGGACCGCCAGCGCGAAGGGCTGATCATGCCCTTTCACGCCTGGGAGAACATGGTCTTCGGCTATCACCACGACCCGGCCTACCAGAAGAACCGCGCGCTGATGGACAATGCCGCGATCCGCGCGATGGCCGAGGAAAAGATGGCCCGCTTCGACGTGCGCCCACCGAACCCGCGCCTTGCCGCACGGAATTTCTCGGGCGGCAACCAGCAGAAGATCGTCCTGGCCCGAGAGATCGAGCGGAACCCCGACCTGCTGCTCGTCGGCCAGCCCACCCGTGGCGTCGATATCGGCGCGATCGAGTTCATCCACCAGCGCATCCTGGACCTGCGCGATGCGGGAAGCGCGGTGTTGCTGGTCAGCGTCGAGCTCGAGGAAATCCTGTCGATCGCGGACCGCATCGCGGTGATGTTCGACGGCCGCATCATGGGCGAGCGGCTGCCGGGCGAGACCGACGAGATGGAGCTTGGCCTGATGATGGCGGGCATGCAGGGGAAGGCGGCCTGATGCGGGACGTGATGCCCAAATGGGCCGACGTGGTGCTGATCCCCCTGTTCAGCCTGGGGCTCGCCTTCGTGTTGTCGGCAGTGGTGATCGTCGCCATCGGCGAGGATCCGGTCGCGGCGGTGAAGATGATGGTCACGGGCGCGCTGGGCTCGACCTATGGCTGGGGGTACACGCTCTATTACGCGACGAATTTCATCTTCACCGGGCTGGCCGTCGCAGTGGCGTTCCATGCGCGGCTTTTCAATATCGGCGGCGAGGGGCAGGCAACGCTTGGCGGCCTTGGGGTGGCACTGGTCTGCCTCGCGGCGCCCTGGCCGCACTGGACCCTGGCGCTGCCCGCCGCGGTGATCGGCGCGGCGCTGTTCGGCGCGGCCTGGGCGGCGATCCCGGCCTGGCTGCAGGCCAAGCGCGGCAGCCATATCGTCATCACCACGATCATGTTCAACTTCATCGGCGCGGCGGTGCTGAACTACCTGCTGGTCAACGTCATGCGCCCGCAGGGCTCGATGGACCCGGCCACTGCGAAGTTCCCCGAAGGCGCACACCTGCCGACGCTCCATGACCTGCTCGCCCCGTTCGGCATGGAATTTTCGCGCGCGGCGCCCGCGAATGTCAGCTTCCTCCTCGCGCTCGCGGCCTGCGTGCTGGTCTACCTGCTGATCTGGCGCACGCGGTTGGGCTATGAAATCCGCGCGCTGGGCCATTCCGAACCCGCGGCGATCTATGCCGGAATCCGGCCCGTGCGCATCGTGATGGCCGCGATGCTGATCTCGGGCGCGCTGGCCGGTCTCATGGCGGTCAACAACGTCATGGGCGAAGCGGAACGACTGGTCCTGAACTCGGTCGAGGGTGCAGGCTTCATCGGCATCGCCGTGGCGCTGATGGGCCGCAACCACCCGTTCGGCGTGTTCCTCGCGGCGATCCTGTTCGGCTTTCTCTACCAGGGCGGCGCGGAACTCGCGCTCTGGACCGAAATACCGCGCGAACTGATCGTGGTGATCCAGGCGCTCGTGATCCTGTTTACGGGCGCGCTCGACAACATGGTGCGGATGCCGCTCGAGAAACTGTTTCTCAGCCTGCGGAAAAGGCGCGCGTGATGGATTTCGCGACCGTCCTACAGGTCCTCGACTCCACCGTCCGGTTGGCCACGCCGCTTTTGCTGGCCTGCCTCGCGGGGCTGTTTTCCGAACGCTCGGGCATCTTCGATATCGGGCTGGAGGGCAAGATGCTGTTCGCCGCCTTCTTCTCGGCGGCCACCGCGGCGGTCACCGGCTCGGTCTGGCTGGGTCTGCTGGCCGGCATCGCCTCCTCGATGGTGCTGGCGGGCATCCATGGCCTCGCCTCGATCACCTTCCGCGGCAACCAGCTGATCTCGGGGGTGGCGATCAACTTCCTCGCGGCCGGTCTGACCGTCGTGATCGCGCAGGACTGGTTTTCCCAGGGCGGCCGCACGCCGTCCCTGCTCGGCGGGGCACGGTTCAACGCGATCACCCTGCCCTTTGCGGACAGCCTGCACCCCATCCCCGTGGTCGGCCCGATCTACCACGACCTGATCTCGGGCCACACGGCGCCGGTCTACTTCGCCTTCGCCATGGTGCCCGTCACCTGGTGGCTCCTGTTCCGCACCCGCTTCGGCCTGCGCCTGCGCGCCGTCGGCGACAGCCCCGAGGCGCTGGACACGGCCGGTGTGTCGGTCATCGCCACGCGCTACGCCGCCGTGGCGATCTGCGGGGTGCTCTGCGGGATCGCGGGCGCCTATCTGGCCACCGCGCTGCAGGCGGGCTTCGTCAAGGACATGACGGCGGGACGCGGGTATATCGCGCTGGCGGCGCTGATCTTCGCCAAGTGGCGGCCCTGGTATGCGCTGTGGGCGACACTGCTCTTCGGGCTGCTGCAGGCGATCGCGCTGCGCTACCAGAATATCGACCTCGGCGGCATCATTGTACCGGTGCAGGTGATGGACGCGCTGCCCTACATCCTGACCGTGGTGATCCTGGCGGGGTTCGTCGGCCGGGCAATCCCTCCCCGCGCCGGGGGCGAGCCCTATGTGAAGGAACGCTAGCGGGGCGCCGCGCCTTGCCAGCCGGGGGCCGGAGGCTTTAGGGACCGTATATGCAGATCTACCTGCCCATCGCCGAGGTCTCCGTGAACGCCTTTCTGCTGCTCGGGCTGGGCGGGATGGTGGGCGTGCTGTCGGGCATGTTCGGCGTGGGCGGCGGGTTCCTCATGACGCCCCTTCTGTTCTTCATCGGCATCCCGCCCGCCGTTGCCGTCGCGACCGAGGCGGTGCAGATCGTCGCGTCGTCCTTCTCGGGCGTCCTGGCGCATCTCAAGCGGAAGACCGTGGATTTCAAGATGGGCACGGTGCTGCTGATCGGCGGCCTCGCGGGGGCGGTGATCGGCATCGCGATCTTCAACCTACTGCGCGAGTTGGGCCAGGTCGATCTGCTGGTCAAGCTGTGCTACGTTGTCTTCCTGGGCGTGATCGGCGCGCTGATGTTCGTCGAAAGCCTGCGGGCGATCCGCCGGCTGAAGAACGGCAAGTCCGCGCCCAGGCGGCGCCAGCGGACCTGGGTCCACGCCCTTCCCTTGAAGACGCGGTTCCGCACCTCCGGGCTCTACATCTCGGTGATCCCACCTCTCTTCGTGGGCGCCGCGGTCGGTGTTCTGGCCGCGATCATGGGGGTGGGCGGCGGCTTCATCATGGTGCCGGCAATGATCTACCTGCTCGGGATGCCGACGAAGGTGGTGGTCGGCACCTCGCTGTTCCAGATCATCTTCGTCACCGGCTTCACCACGCTTCTGCACGCCACGACGAACTTCACCGTCGATCTGGGCCTGGCTTTGCTGTTGCTGATCGGGGGGGTTGTCGGCGCGCAGATCGGCACGCAGATCGGCGTCAAGATGAAGGCGGAGCAATTGCGCATCCTGCTGGCCGTCCTGGTTCTGGCGGTCTGCGGCAAGCTCGCGCTCGACCTGCTGCTGGAGCCGGCGGAGCTTTACTCCATCGCGGAGGCGGAGCATTGAGGCCGCGCGCGCTCCTCCTCATCTGCCTGCTCGCGGCGTTTCCCGCCCGCGGCGAAGAGGTCGTGGCCGGCCTCAGCCAGACGCGGGTCGCGATCAACACGAATTTCGCCGGGTCCGAGATCCTGATCTTCGGCGCCGTGAAACGCGACGCGCCCCTGCCCGAGGGCGCGTTGAACGTCGTCGTGACCGTGGCCGGGCCTTGGAAACCCGCCACCGTGCGGCGCAAGGAGCGGCGCTTCGGCATCTGGGTCAATGTCGAGCAGGTGCGGATCGACGCGGCCCCGAGCTTTTACGCGGTGGCCACCACGGCCCCGCTGGACGCGGCGCTGTCGGATACCGAGGATCTGCGCCACAAGGTATCGATCCCGCGCGCGATCCGCGCCGTGGGCACGGCGGACGAAGCGCAAAACCCCGAGCAATTCGTCGAGGCGCTGATCCGTATCCGGAGGGACGAGGGGCTGTACCAGTCCCTCCCGGGCGAGGTGTCGCTGTCGGAGGCGACCCTTTTCCGCACCTCCATCGCGCTGCCCGCGAACCTGACCGAGGGCGACTACACCACGCGCATCTTCCTGACGCGCGACGGCGCCGTGGTCGACGCCTACGAAACCGCGATCGGGGTGCGCAAGGTGGGGCTGGAACGCTGGACTTACACGCTGGCCCACGAACGGCCGCTGGTCTACGGCATCCTCTCGCTGGCCATTGCCATCGCCGCCGGCTGGGGGGCCTCGGCGGCGTTCCGTCTGCTGCGAAACTGACCCGCCCGGCAACCTGGCCCCCGACCCGCCGCGTCGCTCGATATCGGCGCCTCGCCGTCCCTGCCCCGCGCTTACGCCTGCCCGTGCGGCGTCCCCCCGATCGCGGCCGTCACGCTGTCCGCGGCCTTGCGCACCTCCTGGCCCATTCGAGCGGCCTCCGACAGGGTCATCCGGAAGGCGGGCCCCGAGACCGACAGTCCCGCGACGGGCTCGCCATGGGCGTTGAAGATCGGCGCGGCGACGCAACGCATGCCCTCGGCCCGCTCCTGGTCGTCGATGGCGAAGCCGCGCTCGCGCGTTCGGGCGAGGTCGCGGGACAGGCTCGCCTCGGAGGTGATGGACAGCGAGGTGAATCCGGCCAGTCCCTTCTCGGCGACGATCCCGGCCACCCGCGCCTCGGGGTAATAGGCCAGGAGCGCCTTGCCGATCCCCGACACATGCATCGGGCTGCGCGTGCCGGGCGGGAAGAAGGCGCGGATCGCCTCATGCGTCTCGACCTGGGTGAGGAACAGCACCTCGTCGCGGTTCTCGACGCCGAGGTTCGCGGTCTCGCCCGTGGCGCGCATCAGCGCCTGCATCGCGCCGCGCGAGCGTTCGGCGACATTGGCGCGCCGCAGGAACCCCGAGCCGATGCGGAACGCACCCGCGCCCACGTGCCAGCGCTGGGCGCCCTCCTCGAACTCGACGATCTCGTGGCCCTGGAGCGTGACCAGCACCCGGTAGACGGTGGCCGCGCTTTGCCCCGAGCGGTCGGCAAGCTCGGTCAGCGTCAGGCCGTTGGTCTTGGCGAGCGCCCTGAGCAGAGCCATCGCCCGGTCGAGCGACTGGATGGTGTTCTGCTCGGTCTTGTCGTGGAAGGCGCGGGGGCGGCCGCGCGGGCGGGCTTGCGTCATGCGAATCGGGCCTCCTGTCCGGCTGCCCGGAAAATGAAATAGTTTTTCATTTCATGAAAGCCAGAAAACGACGCGATTTCAGTCCGGTTGCACGTTTTTTCACCTAGCGCATCATTTTTTCAAAAAAATTGCACGCGGGACCGCCGCCGCGGTATGCCCACGGGGCGACACGAAAAGGAACAACTCGAATGTCCAGCCAGAACCCCGTCTTCATTCCCGGACCGACCAACATTCCCGAATCGATCCGCCGGGCCTGCGACATCCCGACGATGGACCACCGCTCCGCAGCCTTCCCACCGCTGTTCGAACGCGCCAAGTCCGGCGTGCGCCAGATGCTGAAGATGGACGAGGGCGAGGTGATCCTGTTCCCGGCCTCGGGAACGGGTGGCTGGGAAGCCGCGGTTACCAACACGCTGAGCCCCGGCGACAAGGTGCTGGCCGCCCAGCACGGCATGTTCTCGCTGAAATGGATCGATCTCTGCGAGCGCCACGGGCTGGATGTCGAGGTGGTCAAGTGCCCCTGGGGCGAGGGCGCCCCGGTCGAGCGTTTCGCCGAGATCCTGGCCGCCGATACCAGTCACGAGATCAAGGCGGTGCTGGTCACCCATAACGAGACCGCGACCGGCGTCACCTCCGACGTGGCCGCGGTGCGCGCGGCGATGGACGACGCGGGCCACCCCGCGCTGTTGATGGTCGACGGGGTCAGCTCCATCGCGTCGATCGACTTCCGGATGACCGAATGGGGCGTGGACCTGGCAGTGACCGGCTCGCAAAAGGGCTTCATGCTGCCGGTGGGCCTGGCCATCGTCGGCGTCAGCCCCAAGGCGCTGACCGCGATGGAGACCGCCAAACTCTCGCGCTGCTTCTTCGACTTCCGCGACATGTTGAAGCTCGGCACGCCCTACACGCCCGCCGTGGGCCTGATCAACGGGTTGGGCGCGGCCTGCGACATGCTGCTGGAAGAGGGGCTGAAGAACGTCTTCGCCCGCCATCACCGGATCGCCGAGGGCGTGCGCGCCGCTGTCTCGGCCTGGGGGATGCGGCCTTGCGCGGACCGGCCCGCGCTCTACTCTGATACGGTGACCGCGATCGTGCTGCCCGAGGGGGTGGACGGCAACGCGCTGGTGCGCCACGCGGCCGAGGCCTATCACGTCGCCTTCGGCGCCGGGCTGGGCGAGGTCGCCGGCAAGGTGTTCCGCATCGGCCACCTGGGCCAGCTGACCGACGTGATGGCGTTGTCGGGGATCGCCACCGCCGAGATGGCGATGGCCGACATGGGCGTGGCGGTGACGCTTGGCAGCGGGGTCGCCGCGGCACAGGACTATTACCGGACGAACAAGGCCGCCCCGGTGAAGGCGGCGGCGTGAGGGCGCGATGAAAGACGAGCACGCGATGTACATCCCGACCTATGACGACGTGGTGGCGGCCCATGAGCGGATCGCCCCCTACATCCACCGCACGCCGGTCCTGACCTCGAGCTATTTCAACGAGCTGACCGGCGCCGAGCTCTACTTCAAGTGCGAGAACTTCCAGAAGGCGGGCGCGTTCAAGGTGCGGGGCGCGTGCAACGCGGTCTTCGGCCTCGACGACGAGAAGGCGAAGAAGGGCGTCGCCACCCACAGCTCGGGCAACCACGCGCTGTCGCTGTCCTACGCCGCGGGGCGCCGGGGCATCCCGTGCTACGTGGTGATGCCCCATACCGCGCCCCAGGCCAAGAAGGACGCGGTGCGCGGCTATGGCGGCCAGATCACCGAATGCGAACCCTCGACCTCGTCGCGCGAGGCGGTCTTCGCCGAGGTGCAGGAAAAGACCGGGGCCGAGTTCGTGCATCCCTATAACGATCCGCGCGTGATCGCCGGGCAGGGGACCTGCTCGCGCGAGCTGAACGAACAGGTGGAGGGGCTGGACGCCGTCATCGCGCCGATCGGCGGCGGCGGCATGGTGTCGGGCACCTGCCTGACGCTGTCCAACCTCGCCCCCGATATCGAGATCTATGCCGCCGAGCCGGAACAGGCGGACGACGCCTACCGGAGCTTCAAGGCCGGCCACATCATCGCCGACGACGCGCCGAACACGGTGGCCGACGGCTTGAAGGTGCCGCTCAAGGACCTCACATGGCATTTCGTGTCGAACCACGTGACCGACATCTTCACCGCGTCGGAGCAGGAGATCATCGACGCGATGAAGCTGACCTGGCAGCGGATGAAGATCGTGATGGAGGCGAGCTGCGCGGTGCCGCTGGCCACCATCCTGACGAACCGGGAGGTCTTCGCGGGCAAGCGCGTGGGCGTCATCATCACGGGCGGCAATGTCGATCTGGACAAGCTGCCCTGGATCAAGGGCTGAACAGGGAGAACCGCCATGAAGGACGTGACCGATTTCGAAGGGCTCGAGGTGGGCTATGACATCCCCGCCCGGCCCGGCATGGACGAGGCCGACATCCAGACGCCCTGCCTGGTGCTTGACCTCGACGCGCTGGAACGCAACGTCAAGAAGATGGGCGACTGGTGCAAGGAACACGGCATGCGCCACCGGGTGCATGGCAAGATGCACAAGTCGGTGGACGTGGCGCTGTTGCAGGAGAAACTCGGCGGGTCCTGCGGCGTGTGCTGCCAGAAGGTGAGCGAGGCCGAGGTCTTCGCACGCGGCGGCATCAAGGACGTGCTGGTGTCGAACCAGGTGCGCGACCCGGCCAAGATCGACCGGCTGGCGCGTATCCCGAAGCTTGGCGCGCGGGCGATCTGCTGCGTGGATGACGTGGCCAACGTGGCCGACCTGTCTGCGGCCGCGCAGAAGCACGGCACCCAGATCGAGTGCCTGGTCGAGATCGACTGCGGCGCCGGGCGCTGCGGGGTGACCACGACCGAGGCGGTGGTCGAGATCGCCAAGGCGATCGACGCCGCGCCGGGGCTGAAATTCGCCGGCATCCAGGCCTATCAGGGCGCGATGCAGCACATGGACCTGTACGAGGACCGCAAGGCCAAGATCGACATCGCGGTGGCGATGGTTCGGGACGCCGTGGAAGGCCTGAAGGCCGAGGGGCTGGACTGCGACATCGTCGGCGGCGGCGGCACCGGCAGCTACTATTTCGAGGGCAATTCGGGGGTCTATAACGAGCTGCAATGCGGCTCCTACGCCTTCATGGACGCCGATTACGGGCGGATCCTCGACAAGGACGGCAACCGGATCGACCGGGGCGAGTGGGAGAACGCGCTGTTCCTGCTGACCAGCGTGATGAGCCACGTGAAGCCCGACAAGGCGATCTGCGACGCCGGGCTGAAGGCGCAGTCGGTCGATAGCGGGCTGCCCTTCATCTATGGCCGGAGCGACGTGGAATACGTCAAGTGCTCGGACGAGCACGGGGTGATTTCCGACCCCGAGGGCAACCTGAAGATCAACGAGAAGCTGAAGCTGGTTCCCGGCCACTGCGACCCGACCTGCAACGTGCATGACTGGTATGTCGGTGTGCGGGGCGGCAAGGTCGAAACGGTCTGGCCGGTCTCGGCTCGCGGCAAGGCGTACTAGGCGCTCCCGCCCCCGGCCGGCGCGGGGCCTTGTGGCCCCACTTGTCCGGGGTTGGGCGTGGCGCGGCCCGTGCCGGGCCGCGGGCCTCCGGCGGGATATTTGAAGCCAGAAGAAGCGAGGGCGCGGGGGCGCTGTCCCGGCGCCCTTTCCATGAGCGAGAAGGAGGGGCAGGGATGATCATCGTTCCCGAGAAGGAGATCGCCGGGCTGGTTTCGGCCGAGGACAGTTTCTCGGCGGTGGAGGCGGTGTTCGCCGCGATGGCGCGGGGGGATGCGTACAATTTCCCGGTGATCCGCGAGGCGATCGGGCATGCGGATGCGTTGTACGGGTTCAAGTCGGGCTTTGACCGGGCGGGGCTGGTCCTGGGGCTGAAATCGGGCGGCTACTGGCCGGGCAATGCCGAGAAGGGGCTGACCAACCACCAGTCGACCGTGGTGCTGTTCGATGCCGATACCGGGCAGGCGCATGCATTGGTGGGCGGAAACCTGTTGACGGCGCTTCGGACGGCGGCGGCGAGTGCGGTGTCGATCAAGCACCTGGCGCGCGACGACGCGAAGGTGCTGGGCATGGTCGGTGCCGGCCACCAGTCGGCCTTCCAGATGCGCGCGGCCGCGGCGCAGCGCGATTTCGAGCGGGTGGTGGGCTGGAACTACCACCCCGAGATGCTGCCCCGGCTGGCCGAGACGGCCGAGGAACTGGGCCTGCCATTCGAGGCGGTGTCGCTGGAGGAGCTGGGCGCGCAGGCCGACGTGATCGTCACCATCACCTCGTCGTTCGAGGCGCAGTTGAAGGATACCCATGTCCGGCCCGGCACGCACCTGGCCTGCATGGGAACCGACACCAAGGGTAAGCAGGAGGTCGACCCGGCAATCCTCGCCCGCGCCCGGGTCTTCACCGACGAGGTCGCGCAGTCGATCACCCTTGGCGAGGCGCAGCATGCGGTGGCCGCCGGCCTGATCGGCGAAGGGGACATCACCCAGATCGGCGCGGTGATCGAGGGCACGGCCGCGGGGCGGCAGTCGGCCGAGGAGATCACGCTGTTCGACGGCACCGGCGTCGGGCTTCAGGACCTGGCGGTCGCGGCCAAGGCGGTGGATCTCGCGCAGGAAAAGGGCGCGGCGATCGACGTCGCGTTCTGACGACCGGGATCGCGCCGCGAAACCGCTACAGGATCGGCGCCAGGAGCCGGGCCACCCGCGCGCCGTTGCGGCGCACGAGGCTCGGCGCCTCGGCCAGGCGCGTAAGGTAGCGGTAGCTGCGGTCGAAATCGGCCTCTATAAGCGCGGCGACCGAACGCGCGAACGCCGCATTGAAGACCAGCGCCGTCGCCTCGAAATTGAGCCGGCAGGACCGATTGTCTAGGTTCACCGTGCCGACCGAGGCGAAGCTCTCGTCCACGACCAGCGCCTTTTGGTGCAGGAACCCGTCGGTGTAGCGGAAGACCTTCACCCCCGCGTCCAGCATCTCGTCGAAATAGGCGAAGGCCGCGAGCCAGACCCAGAGGTGGTCGCGCTGGTCCGCCATGACGATGCGCACGTCCACGCCGCGGAGCGACGCCAGCGCAAGCGCGGTAAGGATATCCGTGTCGGGCACGAAATAGGGTGAAGAAATCCATATCCGCTCCTGCGCAGCGTGGATCGCGTTGCAGAAGTAGAGGCTGCCGGTTTCGAGCACATCCGCCGGCCCGGGCGCCACGACCAGTATGTCGAGGTTCGGCTCGGCCGGGGCCGGTTGCCAGAACAGGTCCAGCCGCTCGCCGGTGGCCCAGAACCAGTCCTCGGCGAAGAGCAGCTGAAGCTGGGCGACGGCGGGCCCGGCGATGCGCAGATGAGTGTCGCGCCAGCGCCCGATCTCCGGGTCGCGGCCCATGTATTCCTCGCCCACGTTGTGCCCGCCCAGGAACGCGGTGCCGCCGTCCACGATCACGATCTTACGGTGATTGCGGAAATTGACCTGGAAGCGGCTGTGGGGCTGCCGGATCGAGTGGAAGTTTTCCGCGATCACGCCCGCCTCGTGCAGGTCGGAGAGGTAGGAGGCGGGCAGCTTGTGACTGCCGATCGCGTCATAGAGCAGCCGGACCATGCACCCAGCCCGGGCCCGTTCGATGAGCCGGCGCTGCAACTCGCGGCCCGTCTCGTCGTCGCGAATGATGTAGAACTGCACCAGCACGTAGCGTTCGGCCCGCGTGATCGCCTCGAAGATCGCCTCGAAGGTGTCGGGACCATCCACGAACAGACGCGCGGCGTTGCCCGACACGGCGGACATGCCGGTCATCCGCTCGAATCCCGCGAGAGCGCGGCACAGGTGCGGCGCCAGCCCGTCGGCATCGACCCGATGGGCGGGATCGAAATCCGGCAGCGATTCGATCGACGCGCGCGACGAGCGGCGCGCGGTGACGTAGCCGGGCAGCCGCGAATGGCCGAGAAACAGGAAGATCGGCAGCGCGATGTAGGGGGCGGCGATCAGGAATACCACCCAGCCCACTGCCCCTTGGGGCGTGCGCGCGTTGCAAACCGCCCTGTAGGCCGCCCACAGCGCGAAGCCCTGCAATACCAGAAGCGTGGCGGGAAGAACGATCTGCAGCATGCGGCGATGCTCCTCCCTGCTCCGCGGAAACGCAAGCGCTGCGTCAGGCCGCAGCGAACTCCAGTTCACCCCATATCGGCAGGTGATCGGAACTGACCCGCGCCTTCGCGCTTTCGTGGACGCCCGCCCCTGCCAGCGCCAGCCCCTTGCCATGGACGATGCGGTCGAGCCCGGCGCTGGGGCGGCTCGCGTGAAACGTCTTGCCCGGCGCGACGACGCGGAACCGGTTCGCAAGCGGTTCGAACCCGCGGGTCTCGGACCATTCGTTGAAATCGCCGAGAATCACGGCGCGGGCGCTTTCGTCCGCGCAGAACCGGGTGCCTATGGCATCGAGCTGGCGCAGGCGCCAGGGCCGCAGAAGGGCAAGATGCACACCCACTAGGTTCATCGTCTCCACCCCGTTATCCACGCGGACCAGCACCGCGCCACGCGGTTCGAGGCCCGGCAGCGTCAGGCGCTCAGCGCCACGGATGCGCAAGCCGCGGCGGACGAGGACGGCATTGCCGTGCCAGCCGAGGCTCACGTCGTTCGGCGCCAGATCGGCGACGGTGAAATCGGTGGCGGATTCGATCAGCGCACGCGGCAGGGCCGAGGGGCGCGGTCCGAAGCGCTTGTCGGCCTCCTGCAGCACCACGACATCGGCGTTCAGTTCATTGATCACGTCGAGGGTGCGCCCGGCATCGCGCCGCCAGTCGAGGCCGACCGCCTTGCGGATGTTGTAGCTCGCGATCCGAAAATGTCGGATCGGCGCGCTGCCCGGCGCTGCCGGGCGGGCGGAAACGGGACGGGCTGGTCCGTTCGAGGGGGGCTGAGGGGGCGCACGCATCTGCCGTTCAAGGTAGGAATGCCCGGGCGATCGCACAACCATGCCGCGTCGCAAGGTGCCGGACCGGGCGAAAAATGGGGCGTATTTTCCTAGAAATCGCCCCGGTTGCCGCATCGGGCGTTGCCGATCGCGCACCCTTCACGGGCTTGTCGCGCCTTTGGCCGCGAAAGTCGACGCAAAGTCCCCGCCCGCGCCCGATTTCGGCCGCAATCGCCGCGCCGGCGGCCATGTTTTCGTCCAGCTTGTCAGGAAGAGTCTCTTTCGGATCGACGAGGGGTGGTCCGTCCGGCGCCCGGCGGATGCCCCGACACGCGCAACCGGATCACGATCATGAACGCAGCAGGCGAGATGAACACGCATAGTCCGCCCGAAGACCCGGTGGAGGAGCTTCAGCCCGGCACGACGCTGCTGCACGGGCAATACACGATCGAGCGGTTCCTGAACTCGGGCGGGTTCGGGCTGACCTATCTCGCCCGCGACAGTCTCGACCGGGTCGTGGTGATCAAGGAGTGTTTCCCCGAATCGCTCTGCATGCGCAGCGGGCAGGACGTGCGCGCCCGTTCACGCAGCTACAGCCAGGAATACCACTCCATTGTCCAGCTCTTCATCGACGAGGCGCACCGGCTGGCCCGGCTCGACCACCCCGGCATCGTCGGCGTGCACCAGGTGTTCTCCGACAACACGACCGCCTACATGGCGCTCGACTACATCAGGGGAAAGAACCTCCTCCAGATCATAGAGGACCCGAGCGAGACCCCGTCGCCCGCGGCGATCCGCGACATGCTGGTCAAGGTACTGGACGCGGTCGCCTTCATCCACGACCAGAGCCTGCTGCACCGGGACATCTCGCCCGACAACATCCTGATCGACCGCTCGGGCAACCCGGTGCTGATCGACTTCGGCGCGGCCCGCGAACGGGCAACGCGCAACAGCCGGGTGCTCTCGCGGCTGCAGGTCGTCAAGGACGGCTACTCGCCCCAGGAATTCTACATCGCCGGCATCCGCCAGGGCCCGCCCAGCGACCTCTACGCGCTGGCGGCGACCTTCTATCACCTGATCACCGGGGCGGCGCCGCCCGACAGCCAGCAACGCATGGCCGCTCTCGCCGCCGACGAACCCGACCCGTACGAGTCGCTCCGGGGGCGCGTGGGCGGCTACGCGCCCGCCTTCCTGGGCGCGATCGACAAGGCGCTGAACGTGGTTCCCAAGGAACGGCCGCAAAGCGCCCATGACTGGCTGGCGATGATCGACACCGCCCCCCGCCCGCGCGCGGAGGGCCAGCTGGAGGACGGCCAGCTGGTGCCGATGGATGACGACATGCGGCTGTCGATCTCGCGGCTCGTCGAGGAAACCAACCGCGCGGTCCTCGAAGCGCAGAAGCGGTCCGAGGCGGAATCGGGCACCCGGAAGATCGAGGCCCCGAAGCTTCCCGAACGCAAGCCCGCCTTCGCCTGGCGGTCGCTCTACGACGATGACGATGACCCGGCTGTCGAGGAGACGGAGACGCCGCCAGAGGCCCGCCCGGCCCCCATGCCCGAGCACGGTGACGCGGGTCCCGTGTCGCCCCGGCGGCCGCTGCTGCCGCGGCGCACCGTCCGCCCC
This sequence comes from Rhodovulum sp. ES.010, assembly GCF_900142935.1. Taxonomy (NCBI): domain Bacteria; kingdom Pseudomonadati; phylum Pseudomonadota; class Alphaproteobacteria; order Rhodobacterales; family Paracoccaceae; genus Rhodovulum; species Rhodovulum sp. ES.010. The sequence continues at coordinate 1,947,027 of NZ_FSRS01000001.1, forward strand.
AAGCGGGCGGGCCTGTTCTCGGGGCTATCGAGGCGCTTTCCCACCCGGCCGTAGCCGGCCCGTTCCCCCGTTCGACTGGTTCAAGCACGGAAGGCAGAAGGATGAGATTTCTGAAACGCAAGGACGGCGCGCCCGAGGCGGAGAGCGATTTCGACGACTATGTGCCCCCCTTCCCACCTCCGGCCCCCGCGCCCGCGCGCACCCACCCGCGCGAAGACAGTCTGAGGGACGCACCTGGCCTGCACGATCTCCCGCGCCAACCCGGTGCGGACACGCGCGCCGACACACGCCCGGAAGAGGCCGCGCCCACCGTCGAGCGGGATCCCGCCGGGATCGGAGAGGATGACGACATGATCTGGGACTACGGGGATGACGCCGCCGACGCGGCCGACCGAACCGCGCCGCCAGGCGACACCCCGATCTTTCCAAGCGCGCCCGCGACGCCGGCCCAGCGGCGCAGACCCACGGCGGCCGAGACGGAAGAGCGTCGGATGGCCATGTTTCAAAGCACGCCGCCACCGCCCGCCGACACCGCCCAGGAGACCCCGCCGCGCCGGAGCGGTGCCGCGCGGCCGGACGAGGACCGCTTCGAACTGACGCCGCCCCCGGCGGCCGAGACCGAGATCGCCGTGCCGCCGCCCTCGGCCGGGCGGGCCGGGGCTCAGGGCGGTCGCGCCAAGACCCGCCTGCTGGGCTTCGGCCAGCCGGCCGAGGGGGCGGGCGATCCGTTCGCCGACCCGGCCGGCGGCCGGAACGCGGCCAGCGCCGCCCAGCGCTTTCCCGTCGGCTGGCTCGTCGTCATCGAGGGCCCCGGCCGGGGCGCGCATTTCACGCTCTATACCGGGGTTTCGCAGATCGGCCGGGGCGAGGACCAGGCGATTCGCCTCGATTTCGGCGACACCAGCATCTCGCGCTCGGGCCATGCGCTTGTCGCATTCGACGATGAGCAGACCAAGTTCTTCCTGGGCTCCGGGGGCAAAGTGAACATCGTCCGGCTGAACGGCCAGCCGCTTCTCAGCACCGAGGAGCTGACCCATGACGACACCATCCGCATCGGCGAGACCAAGCTGCGCTTCGTCGCCTTCTGCGGGCCCGACTTCTCGTGGTCGGCGGGGACGCCCGATGATGACGGGCGCTGAACTGCGCCTCGACGTGGCGACCGGCATCGGCCAGGGCCGCCGCGAGCACCAGGAGGACGCGATCGTCGCGGATTTCCCGATCGGCGGCGACATCGGGATCGCCGTGCTGGCCGACGGGATGGGCGGCCATGCCGCCGGCGACGTCGCCAGCCGCATCGCGGTGACCGAGGTCTTCGGGGCGCTGAAGCTGCACGCCGCCGATGCCGATGACTTCCTGCGCGAGGCGCCCGATCACCTGCAGACGGCAGCCGAACGGGCCAATGCCAGCTTGGCGGAGCACATGCGCCGGAACGCCGAAACGGGCGGCATGGGGACCACGCTTGTCGCGCTGGCCGTCGCGCGCGCGCGGCTGTTCTGGCTCTCGATCGGCGACTCGCCGCTGTTCCTGTTCCGCGACGGCGATTTGCGTCGCATAAACCAGGACCATTCGCTTGCGCCGCAGATCGACGGCATGGCGCGCATGGGGCTTCTCAGCGACGCGGAAGCGCGCGAGCATCCCGACCGCAACTGCCTGACCTCGGCGATCACCGGAGCCGATATCAGCCGCATCGACTGTCCGGCCGATCCCGTCCGGCTCGAACCGGGCGATATCGTGCTGGCCGCCAGCGACGGGCTGACCTTCATCGACCGCGACAGGATCGGCGCCCTGCTTGCCCAGCACCGGCGCCGCTCCAGCGCGGAGATCGCCGGGGCGCTGTTCTCCGAGATCGAGGCGCTTGCCGATCCCGACCAGGACAATGTCTGTTTCACGGTCATCCGGGTCACCCGGCGCGGCTTTCTGCCCGCCGGCCTGTCCCGGCGGCCGGCCCACCGCGGCACCCGGCCGGAGGCGCCCCCTGCGCGTGCCGCGCGGCGCGGACGGCGCTGGCCCCTGCCCTTGGCCGCACGGCTCCTGCCCAGCTTTCGGAGGCGCACGCCATGAACGCGTTCTTCTCCGACGATCTCGTGGCGCGGCTCGACCGCCTGGTCGCCAGGGGCGGTCTGCCCGGCAAGGCCCGCGACTATGGCGAGGCACTCCTGCAGCGGCTGCGCGCCCCGGTCCGGGTGGTCGTTGCAGGGCCCGCGCGCAGCGGCAAGTCGACCCTGATCGCATTGCTCGCCGGCAGCGCCGCGCCGGCATCCGAGGGCCCGGGCGGGCCTGGCCCCGTAGCCTCGTCGGTGATCGAGAACCTCGTTCTGATCGAACACGCCGGGGCGGAAGCGCCCCTTGCGCACTGCGCGCCTCACATCATCCTGTGGTGCACCCAGGGCTTTGCCAAGGACGAGGCCGCGACATGGGCCGAGGTGCCGGACGGCCTCAAGGACCACGCCTTCCTGGTGCTGACCAAGGCCGACGAATTGATCCGGGTCGGCATTCTGCAGGAGCGCCTGGACGATCTTTGCGACGTGGTCGAGTCCGAGTTCCACAGCCTGTTTCCGATCGCGACGCGGCAGGCGCTCTCCGCTTGGTCGGGCACGCAGATCGTCGACGAGGTGGCGCATGCGCGCAGCGGTGCCAGGGCGCTCTTCGACGCGCTGGAGCGGATGGTCGCCCAGGGCCGTCGTGCCGACCTGGACGCGGGCGAGCTGTTCCTGCGGCGCCATGACGGGCTGACCGCGCATCCCGTGCCCGCGGCGCCGCAGGCCGCGCCGCGCCCCGAGGCGGCGGCCGACAGCTCCCCCGACCATGCACCTGGGACGTCGCAGCCCCCCGCCGCCGCCACCAACCGGGCCGCAGCCGCCGTGCCCGCCCCGGACGTGGACGTTTCGCAACGCGCGCTGCGCCTGCTCGACACCTTCCGCGACGGTTTCCCCGGCGCGATCGAGGGCGAGGCGGCCGACGCGGTCTCGGACCTGCTGTCGCTCTGCGGGAACGCCGCGGAAGCGCTCAACGCGCTCGTCTCCGACCTGTCCGGCGTGTCGGAAGAGCTGTCCGAGGACGTTCTGGAAGCCAACGAGACGATGATCCTGCTCGCGCTCGAAGGCACTGCCTCGGCGGCGGCCGACGCAGTGACCCTGCTGCTGCAGCTGCGCCGCGGGTTCGAAACCCGGCTGGCCGCCTGAGGGAGACAAACGCCGGATGGTCGCCACGATGTTGCCACGCCCAAGACAGTTTTCTCGGCCTTACTGTTTCCATGGACGCCGCAGTGATGACGGATGGGGCCTTCCGCGAGAGGCTCTTGACGGTCATTGCAGAGGGAAGAGGGGTGTCGCCACGTGACGCTGGACGATCGAGCAACCACCGCCGCCGAGCCGGTCCGCCCCCGGATCGAGAATCCGGCCCTTCTCGCCTCGGGTCTGGACGGGTTTTCCGGCTTCGTCGGCCGCATGGACCAGATGCGCGAGACCCTGTCGAACCTCGCCGACCTCGGCGACACGGCGACCGCCCGCGGCGCCGGCCGGCTGTCCGCCCAGCTCGACCTGATCGAGCCCGCGATCACGTTCATCGGCCAGGTCAAGGCCGGCAAGACGTCGCTGATCAACGCGATGGCGGGCTGGCCCGGCCTTCTGCCCGCCGACGTCAATCCCTGGACCTCGGTCGTCACCTCGATTCACCTGTCCCCGGCGTCCGAGACCGCGGCACAAGGCGCGACGTTCCGGTTCTTCGACCCGTCGGAGTGGGACCGCCTGATGGAAAAGGGCGGGCGCATGGGCGAACTCGCCGCCCGCGCGGGCGCCGAGGAAGAGCTTGAAAAGGTGCGCCGCCAGGTCGAGCGGATGCGCGAGAAATCCCAGGGTCGGCTCGGACGCCGCTTCGAGATGCTGCTCGGGCAGGAACACCGCTACGGCAGCTTCGACGAATCCATGGTCGAACGCTACGTCTGCCTGGGCGACGACTTCGAGGACGACGAGGGCGAGCCCTTCGACATGAAGGGGCGCTTCGCCGACATCACCAAGGCGGCGGACCTCTTCGTCGGCCATGCCAACGTGCCCTTCAAGCTGTGCCTGCGCGACACGCCGGGAGTGAACGATACCTTCCTGATGCGCGAGCAGATCACGATCGGCGCCATCCGCGACAGCCGCATCTGCATTCTCGTGCTCTCGGCGCACCAGGCGCTGTCGACGGTGGATATGGCGCTAATCCGCCTGATCTCGGCGGTCAAGGCGCGCGAGGTGGTCATCTTCGTCAACCGCATCGACGAATTGTCGAACCCGGCGTCCCAGATCGACGAGATTCGAGAGTCGATCCGCGCCACGCTCAAGGCCCATGACGGCCCGGCCGATGCGCCCATCCTCTTCGGCAGCGCGGCCTGGGGCCAGCACGCCCTGTGCGGCAGCCTGTCCGACATGAGCGCGGACAGCCGCGCAGCCCTGGACATCCTGGCCTCCGGGGACGGTTCGGCCGGTGCGGTCACGCCGGACGATGTCTGGCACCTTTCCGGCATCCCCGCCCTCTACCGCGCTATCGGCGAACGGGTCGAAGAAGGCGTCGGCGGCGAGGCCGTCGACAAGGTCGCGCGCAGCGTCGGCAACCTGGCCCGCGGAGTCAACGCCGCCCAGATGTCGATCGGGCTGGCGGTGGCCGACGGCCGGTCGGTCGCGCCCGACATGGGCCGCGTCCGGGCCGCGCTCGACGCGATCGAGGCGCGCGCGCTCTCTGCGCTGGACGCCGCCTGGTCCGCCCAGCGCGAGGATTTCTGCATCCGCCTTGACCGGTCGCACAACAGCTTCCTCGACCGCGCCACGGCGGCGCTGGTCGAACATCTCGAGAAATACGGCGAAGGCAACGTCTGGTCCTATGAGCCGACCGGGCTGCGGCTGTTGCTGCGCTCGGCCTGCCAGGTCTTCGGCAAGCGCCTCCAGGGAGAGGCGCGGACGATCTTTGCGACCGCGGCCGACGAGATCGCGGCGACCTATAGCGACGCCTTCGGCCTGACCGACAGCCTGGCAATCGAACCGCCGGAGCTTCCGCGTTTCAACCCGCCCGTGGCCATCGCGCAGACCATCGCGCTCGACGTGAAGGGCGCCTGGTGGCGGCGCTGGTGGCTGAGGCGGCGCGGCTATCGCGCCTTCGCCAGCGAGTTCCACAAGATGATCCGCGAAGAGACCGCCCCCATGGTCGACGAACTCGGCGACGCCCATGCCGGCGCGATTCGCGCCGACTTGATCTGCACGCTTGCCGACTTCCTGGCCGAGCAGCGCGAGGTGGTCATGGCGCTTGCCGACAAGGGCGGGCTCACCGCGGACGATCTCAACCGGGCGCTGGGGCTGCAGGCCCGTGCCGAACGCCTGCAACAAATCGAAAGCGCGGTGGCCACCATGCGCCGGGCCGCCGCCTGACGGGACGCCTTCGAGGACGTGATGCAATGACCGAGATGACCGACCAAGACCAGTTCCGCCCCGGCGCGGCCATCGATCCGCCCGCGGCGAAGAAACCCTGCATCGCCCTGATGGGCGAGTTCAGCGCCGGCAAGAGCACGCTGTCCAACCTGCTGATCGGCCAGACACCGCTGCCGGTGAAGGTGACCGCGACGCAGCTGCCCCCCGTCCGCATCTCCCATGGCAACGGGCCCGGCTGGCGCGAAGATCGCGACGGGACAGTCCGGCCGGTCGATCTCGAGGATCTCGCCGATATCTCGCCCGCCGAAACCCGGCTCGTGCAGCTCTTCGTCGAGGCCGACCTGCTGCGCCTGTGCGACCTGATCGACATGCCGGGCATATCCGACCCGAACATGGATTCGGGCGTCTGGGAGGATGTCATCGACCTGGCCGACGGCGTGATCTGGTGCAGCCACGCCACCCAGGCCTGGCGCCAGAGCGAGGCGGCGGTATGGGACGGGCTGGCGGACCGGCTGGCATGCACCAGCCTTCTGCTGCTCACCCGCAGCGACAAGCTGGTGACCGACCAGGACAAGGCCCGCGTCATCAAGCGCGTCTCGCGCGAGACCGAGGGACTTTTCAAGGAGGTGCTGCCGATATCGCTGACCGATGCGGTCGCCGGCCGCAACGATTGGGACCGCTGGACGGCGAGCGGAGCCGAAGCGTTCAGCCAGGCCTTCATCACCCTGCTGAACGCACTGCAGCCCGGCGGCGGCGATCTGCCCGCGCGCGCCCCGGCGGCGCCGACGAACGCGGCCCCTGCCCCCAACGCCGACACGGCCCCGCTGCGGCTGGAGGACGCCTTGCCGCCCGACCCGGCCGACCCCGGCGCCGTGCGCCCCCGGCGGGTGACCGTCGACCGGGACCGCAGCCGCGGCCGCCGCCCCACCGCCGAAGAGGCCAAGGCGTCCAGACCTTTCTGACGGCCGCGACCTCCCCGCCGTACGGTGCCTGCCCGTCCGCACGCACATGACGCGTTTTGCCGGTGGAAGGTCCGGCAAAATCAACTAGACTGCGCGCGATGGCGGCCACCCAGCGACTCCAGACCTTGCGCAAATCGATTCCGGGATGCCGGACCCTGGCCTATGTGGACCTGTCCGCCCGGCTGGTCCTGCGCGCCGATGCTGCGCCGGCCGCCCCGCAGGAAGTTCTCGACGCGCTGTGCCTGCGGGCCGCCCGCGTCCTCGTCGGACCGGCCGCAGCCGCTGCGGACGCAGTTCTGGGCGCGCCCCCGACCGAGGCAATTGCCTGGGGGGCGGGCGCGATCGAACTCTACCTGCGGGCGCCCGACGCGCCCGACGAGGCGCTCTGTGCAATCCTCGACGCCGCCGCCGACCCCGACCCCGCCATGGCCACGCTGCGCGAGGGGATCGGCGGGATCGTGCCCGCCGACCAGCCCGGTGCCCCGCGATGACCGACCTGGAGCGCCTCAACAGAAAGCTCGCCAAGTTCAAGACGGGCGACGATGCGCCCGAACAGACCGTCGCCGGCGGCACGGATGGAATCGTCTCGGCTCTCCTGTCGGAAATCGAGGAAACGATCCTGCCCCGCGAAATGGTCCTGACCGACGAGAACGGCACGGAGTTCCGGCTTCTGGTGGCCGGCCGGCGGCTGCTGCGCGTGGACGGCGGAAACGCCGCGGCGCCGGACTCGGACGATCCTGCCGACGCGGTCGCGGCCGCCTTCGCCGGACCGCTTCGCAGCTTTCTCGACCAGGCGGGCGAGATCAGCGTGGCCGCAGACCGCCCGCGGGACCGGCTCGACCCGACCGAGATCGGCTGTTCGGTCGAGGCGCTCGTGGCGGCGGCCGCGCAGCCGCCCGCGACACCGGCGGCCGATGCGGACCCGGTCTCGGCCTGCCTCGCCCTCTGCCGGGCCGGCCTGCGCCTCGACGCCGATGGCGGGGCCGAGACGCCCGTGGGCGACCCCGATCTCGTGATGCGCCTGCAGCACTTTGCCGAAGCCGCCCTTCCGACCCTCGCGCCGCCGGCCACACGGGCCATGCCGCGCCTGACGATCCTGCGTGCCGCGCGGGCAGACGATCTCGTCCTCGCCCATGTCGCCGCCCGGGACGGCGCGGCGCTGTTCCTCGCGCCGGCAGAGGCGCAGGCCGACCTTCTGTCCATCTGCCGGAACGCGGTCCCCGCCTGAGCCCCGCGCCTTGCCGCAGCCATGCCGCTTGACAGCGCGGCATCACCGGCATACCCCCGAACCGTCTTGGTTAACCCGTGCCTCCGGGGTCGGGTTATGAAAAGGGAACACGGTCCGGCCAGAAGGCCAAATCCGTGGCTGCCCCCGCAACTGTAGGCGGAGAGCGCGGCTGTTACATGCCACTGGACCGACGCGTCCGGGAAGGCCAGCCAAGCGACGACCCGCAAGCCAGGAGACCTGCCAGGACGATCACCCAGCCCGGCCGCGGGGCGTGGTCCGGGCGGCGGACGACTCCGCAGTGGTGATGCCTCACCGTCTGCGGAAAGGTGCGCCTTTCCAATGACTTGCAAAAGAAGAACGGGCCCGCCAAAGGCCCTGCAACGGAACGGGACGCACATGCTTCGCACGACATCCGCCATCGGCCTGGGCCTCGCCGCCCTCTCTCCCCTCGCCGCACAGGCGCAGGACAGCTTCCTGCTCGACGAACTCGTCGCTTCGGCGACGCTGGTACCGATCGAGGTCAACCGCACCGGCACAACGGTCGAGACGCTCGACTTCGGCGAGATCGTCGAGGGCGGCCAGAGCGTGGGCCAGACGCTGTCGCAACTGCCCGGCGTCACCGTCACCGCGAATGGCGGGCTCGGCGCCAGTTCCACGGTTCGGCTGCGCGGCCTCGGCGGCAGCTATATCGGGGTTCGGATCGACGGGATCGACGTGACCGACCCATCCGGCACCCAGACCTCGTTCAATTTCGGCACGCTAACCGCGGGGCTTCCGGGCCGGATCGAGGTGCTCAAGGGCACGCAATCGGCGCTTTACGGCTCGAACGCGATCGCGGGCGTCGTGGACATCACCAGCTGGCGGCCGGTGGATGAAGGATTCTCCGGGCAGGCACGCGTCGAGGGCGGCAGCTACGGCACAGGCGCGACGACGCTGAACCTCGGCCAGGTCGGCGAGCGCGGCGAAATCGCGCTGACGCTGTCGCATGTGACCGCGGACGGCTTCTCGGCACGTAACACGAATAGCGAGGATGACGGTTACGACCAGTCGCTGATGACGCTTTTCGCCGCCTTCGACGCGACCGAGAACCTGCGTCTCGGTGTCTCGGCGCTCTGGTCGGACGGCACCGTGGAGTTCGACCGCGCTGCCGCGGACCCGAGTGGCGAGATCGACGAAACGCGAAAGGGCCTGCGCGCCTTCGCGGAACTGACCACCGGCGCAGTCGATCATGAATTCGCGGTCTCGACCGTCGAGACCGAACGCTTCGACGAGGGCGGCTTCACCGAACGCTTCGTGGGCGAGCGCATCAAGCTCGAGTATCTCGGCGCGGTCGACCTGGACGCGGACCTGTCGCTCGCCTTTGGCGCGGACTGGACCGAGGAGACGGCGACGCTCGACGGCGCGTCCTACGATGGGGAGAACGGCGCAGTCTTCGGCGAGGTGCAGTATGCCCCGACGGCCAACCTCGACCTGGCGCTGTCGCTGCGCTACGACAGCTACTCCGATTTCGACGATCAGGCCACGGGGCGGGTCGCGCTCGCCTGGCGGCCGCGCGAAGACGTGATCGTCCGCGCCGTCCTCGGCACCGGATATCGCGCCCCCTCGCTCTACGAACGGTTCGGCCCCTTCGGCAACGCCGCCCTGGAACCGGAGACGAGCCGCAGCGCGGAACTCGGGATCGAGAAACGCTACGGCAGCGAGAGCTTCGCCAAAGCGACGCTGTTCTATACCGAGATCGACGACCTGATCGATTTCAGCGGCGCCGCCTACGCCCAGGTGCCCGGCACGACCAACAGCAAGGGGATCGAGCTGTCGGGCCGCTACGCTCTGAACGATACCGTCGCGCTCACCGGCGCCTATACCTACACCGATGCCGAGAACAGCGGCGACCGGCTGGTGCGGGTGCCGCGCCACGATTTCAGCCTCGGGCTCGAAGCGGGGCTGACCGACCGGCTCGACGGACGGCTCTCGCTGCAGACGGTGGCCGATCGGTTCGACACGAACCCGTTCCCGGCACCGCCGTCGGACATCGCGGACTATACGGTCGTCAATGCCGGCCTGAGCTACGCCCTGACGGAAACCGCCGAGGCCTATCTCCGCGTCGAGAACCTGTTCGACGAGGACTACGAGCCGGTGCGCGGCTACAACGGTGCGGGCCGCTCGCTCTACGTGGGGCTGCGTGCGTCCTTCTAGGCTGATAGCGCTGGCCGCCGCCCTCGCCTGCGCCGGGGCGGCGGCGCTGGCCAAGCCGCCCGAACGGGTGGTCTCGATGAATCTCTGCACCGATCAGCTTGCCATGCTGATCGCGGGCGAGGGCCAGCTTGTCTCGGTCAGCGACCTGGCAGCGGACCCGCGCAGTTCCCCGATGGCGCAGGAGGCCGGCGCCTATCCCGCGAATGGCGGCGGCGCCGAGGAGATCGCGCTGATGCGGCCCGACCTCGTGCTGGCGGGCGTCTATTCCGACCCGGCCACGCTGGGCATGCTGCGCCGGCTGGGCATCCCGGTCGCGCAAATCGAGATCACCAGATCGGTGGCCGAGATTCCGGCGCAGCTGCGCCGGGTCGGCGAGTTGCTTGGCCGCACGGCGCGGGCCGAGGCGCTGGCGACGGCATTCAAGGCGGGCCTTGCCGCGCTGTCCCGCGGCGACGGCCCGCGGCCGCTGGCCGCCATCTTCCATCCCAACGGCTATACGCAAGGGGCCGGCACGCTGTCCGATGACATCCTTGCCCATGCGGGATTCGACAATCTGGCCGCGGAACTCGGTCTTCGGCAGGGCGGGCGGCTCGCGCTGGAGGAGGTCGTGACGGCCGATCCCGACCTGCTGATTCTCTCGCGCCCCTACCCCGCCAGTTCGCGCGCCGAGGAAATCCTGGCTCACCCGGCGCTGCGCGACATCGCGGCCGCCGAACGTCCCGCCTTCACCGGGCCGGACTGGACCTGCGGCACGCCGCACGTGCTGGACGCGATCGCGCGCCTCGCCGAACGGCGTGCGACGCTGCCGAGGGAGGAGTGAGATGGCCGCCCGCGCGGTGATGATCCAGGGGACCGGCTCGAACGTGGGCAAGTCGCTGCTCGTGGCCGGGTTGTGCCGCGCGGCGCGGGCGCGGGGCCTGCGGGTCGCGCCGTTCAAGCCGCAGAACATGTCGAACAACGCCGCCGTCACCGCCGATGGCGGCGAAATCGGCCGGGCGCAGGCGCTGCAGGCGCTGGCCTGCGGGCTGGACCCGATGACCGACATGAACCCGGTCCTCATCAAGCCCGAAAGCGACACCGGGGCGCAGATCGTGGTGCAGGGCCACGCCCGCGGCCCCTTGCGCGCGGCGGATTTCGCAGGCCGCCGTGCCGCGCTGATGGCGCCCGTGCTGGAGAGCTTCGCCCGCCTTGCGGCCTCGGCCGATCTCGTGCTTGTCGAAGGTGCCGGCAGCCCCGCCGAGGTGAACCTGCGCGACGGCGACATCGCGAACATGGGCTTCGCGCGAGCCGCCGGCGTGCCGGTGATCCTGGTCGGCGATATCGACCGCGGCGGCGTCATCGCCCAGATCGTCGGCACGAAGGCGGTGCTCGACCCGGCCGACGCCGCGATGGTCCGGGGCTTTGCGATCAACAAGTTCCGCGGCGATCCGCGTCTCTTCGACGCCGGCTATGCGGCGGTTGAGCAGGCGACGGGGTGGCCGGGGTTCGGCGTGGTGCCGTGGTTCGACCAGGCGCACCGCCTGCCCGCCGAGGATGCGGTCGACCTGGGCGCGCCCTCCGGCACGGGCGGGTTTCACATCGCCTGCCCGATGCTGTCTCGGATCGCCAATTTCGACGATCTCGATCCGCTGAAGCTCGAACCGGACCTGCGCCTGACCATGGTCCCGCCCGGCCAGCCCCTACCCGGGAATGCCGACCTCGTGATCCTGCCCGGCACCAAGTCCACCCGCGGCGATCTCGCCTTTCTCCGCGGCCAGGGCTGGGACGTGGACCTCGCCGCCCATGTGCGGCGCGGCGGGCGGGTGCTGGGGCTTTGCGGCGGCTACCAGATGCTGGGCCGTAAAATCCGCGACCCCGAGGGGCTCGAAGGCCCGGCCGGCGAGACCGCCGGGCTGGGCCTGCTCGATCTCGAGACCGTCATGCTGCCCGACAAGACGCTCACCCGCATCGCGGCAACCCATGCCGCCACGGGCGCGGCCTTCGACGGCTACGAGATCCATATCGGCCGCACCGACGGGCCGGACCGGACGCGCCCCTTCGCCCATGTCGGCGGCCGGCCCGAGGGCGCGGTTTCGGCGGACGGACGCATCGCCGGCAGCTACCTGCACGGCCTGTTCGCGGCGGACGGGTTCCGCCGCGCGTGGCTCTCCGCGCTGGGGCAGCCGGCCGGCCCGCACTCCTACGGGGCGGCGGTCGAGGACACGCTGGACGCGCTGGCCGCCCATCTCGAACGTCACATGCCCATCGACACGCTGCTGGCGACCGCGACGCCCCCGGCCGGTTAAGATCGAAAGGGACGCAACGGCAGCATTGACAGCGAAATCGGGGCCTTTGCTTAATCGCACAAGAGGGAGTCTATTGATTTCGGGGGATGTCGAGACGTGGTGGGAAGCCTGCTGGTCACGGGGGGCGTGCGGTCCGGCAAGAGTTTCTATGCCGAGGCGCGGGTGCGCGCCTGTCGTGGCCGGCCAACGCTGATCGAGACGACCTCGCCGCGCGACGAGGAAATGGCGGCACGAATCGCCGCACAGAAGGCACGGCGTGGCACGGACTGGATCACCGTGCGCGAACCGCTCGGCCTCGTCCGGGCAATTCGGGAAACGGACGGGACCGGCCCGCGGCTGGTCGAGTGCCTTGCCGGCTGGCTGTCGAACGTGATGCTGGACCGGTTCGACTGGTTCGAGAGCGTCCGCGAACTGGAAACCGCCGTCGCCGAGCAGAACAGCCCGCTGGTACTCGTCAGCAGCGAAATCGGCGGCGGCGCCCCCGCAAGCACCCTGACGCGCCGCTACCAGGAGGCCGTGGGGCTGATGAACCAGGCCATCGCCGAGATCGCCGACGAGGTCGTGGTCGTGATCGCGGGCCAGCCGCTGACGCTCAAGCCCCCCGGGCACTGGACGGCCTGACAGGCCCCGCCTCCGCGTCGTGAGGATGGGCCGCGCGCGGCCGCCGTGGTCCGGCACCGTGCGACGGTCCACCGGGCCATCCCGGTCCTGGGCGCATAGCGGCCTTTCACCCGCAAGCAGGAGACGATAGCCACACCCTTCCGCAGGATTTGCAGAAAAACACCCATAAGTGGTATTGATGGTCGCATAGATCAACTTCCGGCGACCAGGCCCGCATGCACCCCCCGCTCCCGCTCGACTCGCCATCCTTTCTGCGGCGGAGCCTGCGCACCCAGCGCCGGGGCGACTTTCTGTGTTTCGACGCCGTGGCCGGCCCCGCCGGGTCGGGCCGGCGCGCATGGCTCGTTTTCGCCTCCGGAACGCCGGCGCAGGCGATCGGGCCCGCGGGCACCACGACCATCCGCAGCATGCGCTCCATCGGTGGCGGCCTCGTGGTCTGCGCCGACACGCCCGAGACCGAGGGCCCGATGCCGATCCGCCTCGGAGCGGCCGAGACCGCGCTTGACCTCCGCCCGGCGGAGACCGGACTCTTCTCCGGCCTGAACACCCTGGTCGCGCTGCGGAACGGCGAAGGCGCGGCGCAGGCGGCCGACTGGCTGGCCTATCACGTGCGGCGCGGCATGCAGGCGGCGCTGATCCTCGACCGTGCGCCGGCGGGCGATGCGGCCTTCGCTGAGGCGCTGGAGAGAAACGCCGCCGGGATCGCGGGTCTGGAGCGGCTCGTCCTGCTCGATCTCGACGCGCCGCTGGGCAAACCCGGACTGCCGCCCGAGGCCCACCCGTTCAACGCCGCGGAGGCGCCGGGCAAGGACCGGATGGACCTGCCCGCCCCCGACCCCTGGACCGCGCCCCTCGGCGAAGTGCAGATCTACGAATGGTTGCGCCACGCCTACCTGGACGAGGCCCGCGCCGTCGCCGATCTGGACCTGCACGACCTGCTCGCGCCCGTCGAGGGGCCGTCCGTCTTCGACCGCGCGCAAGAGGCCCCCTCGGGGGCTCTGCTTCTGGTCGCGCGCCACGTCTTTCCGTGGCGCGTGCGCGACCCCGAAGCCCCCCGCTTCCACGACCACGCCTGCGTGCCGTTCGACACCCCGCGCCGCGGGCGGCGCTGGTGCGTGGCCCCGGCCAAGGCCGGCCCCGGCACCGTCTGGCGCATGGTCCGCATCGCCGGTGCGCACCTGCGGCAGGAGGATCTCGCGCCCGTCTACCGCTGCATGGGGCTTCGCCACCGGGGCCACCCGGTCTCGCGCCTCGTGCCCAAGTCAAGCCTGGTCGAAGACCCCGCCCTCCTGCGCCTGTGCGCCACCGAGTTCGGCCAGAGCCCGGTGCGCATGCCGCGGGTCGCCCCGCCCCGGATCGATCCGGCCGCCACCCGCACCGCCATCGTCACCACGATGAAGAACGAAGGCCCCTTCATCCTCGACTGGCTGGCCTATCACCGGGCGATCGGGGTGGACGACATCCTGATCTACACCAACGATTGCAGCGACGGCACCGACCGCCTGCTCGACCTGCTCCAGCGCAAGGGCCATGTGCAGCACCGCGACAACCCCTACAGGGCGATGGGCCTCAAGCCCCAGCACGCCGCGCTTCGGGCCGCCGAAGACGAACCGCTGATCCGCGCCGCCGACTGGCTGATCTGCATGGATGTCGACGAATACATCAACATCAAGACGGGCGACGGCACCCTTCGGGCGCTGTATCAGGCGGTGGCGGGTGCCAACATGATCTCCTGCACGTGGCGGCTCTTCGGCAATGCCCACATCCACGGGTTCGAGGATGCGCCGGTCCCGGCCCAGTTCACCCGCTGCGCCGCCGAGCTCACGCGCAAGCCGCACCAGGCCTGGGGCTTCAAGACGCTGTTTCGCAACGTGGGGTTCTTCAAGAAACTTGGCGTGCACCGCCCCAAGGGGCTCACCCCCCAGCTCTGGGAACATGTCAACTGGGTCAACGGCTCGGGCCGCCCCCTGCCGCGCCAGATGTACCGCACCGCCTGGCGCTCCACCGCCGACACGGTGGGCTACGACCTCGTGCAACTCAACCACTACGCCGTGCGCTCGGCCGAAAGCTTCCTGGTGAAACGCGACCGGGGCCGCGTGAACCATGTCGACCGCGACCAGGGGCTCGCATACTGGTTCCGGATGAACCACAACGCCGAGGAAGAGCTCTCGATCCAGCGAATGATCCCGGCGATGGAGGCCGAGCGCACCCGACTCCTGGCCGACCCCGAGATCGCCGCGGCGCATGCGGCGGCCGTCACCGCGCATCGCGCCCGGATCGCCGCACTCCGGGCCACGCCGACCTACGCCGCCTTCTATGCCGAACTGACCGGCTGGCGGATGGAACGGCTCTCACGCATGCTCCGCCATTTCGGCGCCGAGGTGTTCCTCGCGGGTCCCGAATGCATCCCCGACGCCGTTCTCCGGTCCGCGCATGGCCCGGATTTCTTCTTCACCGTCCCGCACGGCGCAACCGCCCACTGAGCCCAAGGAAACCATCCCCATGCGCGAAAGCCTCGCTTATCCCAGCCCCCCGGTGCACGGCGCCGCCCGCCGCGGGGGCTGCACGCCATGACCCTGCCCACCATCGCCGCCCTCTGGATCGAGGGGCCGCTCAGCTTTCTCGAACAGCTCTGCCTGAAATCCTTCGTCGACGCCGGCCACCGTGTCCTGCTCTACCGGTACGGCGCCGTGGAGAACGTCCCCGACGGGGTCGAACCCGCCGACGCGGCCGAGATCCTGCCGCGAACGGACTTTCTCACCCATGCGCGCACCGGCAGCCCCGCCCTGCATTCCGACCTCTTCCGCTACCGGCTGCTCGCGCAAAGCGAAAACACCATCTGGGCCGACACGGACGCCTACTGCATGAGGCCCTTCCGCGCCGCGACCGGCCATTTCTACGGCTGGGAATCGGACAGGCACATCAATGGCGGGGTCCTCGGCCTGCCCGCCGACAGCCCCGCGCTGGCCGCGCTGCTCGACTTCACCGCCGACGAGTTCGCGATCCCGCCCTGGTATCGCGAAGACGAGATCCGCGCGCTGGAACGCAAGCGCGACGCCGGCCGCTCCGTCCATGCCAGCGAAATGGCCTGGGGCGTCTGGGGGCCGCACGCGGTGACGCATTTCCTGCACGAAACCGGCGAGGACCGCTTCGCCTTCCCGCAAGACGTGCTCTACCCGTTCAGCTTCCGCGACCGCGGCAAGATGCTGAAACGCAACCTCGACATCTCCCCCTGGGTGACCGCGAACACCGTCTCCGTCCACCTCTACGGCCGCCGCATGCGTGCGCGCCTGGTCGAGAAGGAAAACGGCGCACCCGCCCCAGAGAGCTTTCTCGGCCGGTTGCTGGACAAGCACGGGATCGACCCGCGCCTGGCGCCGCTGCCCCGCTCGCGCACCATGACCGGGGACACCGCCTGACCCGCGCGAACACGGCCGCCGCGCCCGTCCCGCAACACTTCTTCTGGCCGGAAATATCCCCGGGGGTCCGGGGGCGGAGCCCCCGGCCGGTCGCCTTGGCGCCAGCCAAGGCGAAACACGACGCACCGATCGGCCCTAGCCGCGCCCCACATAGGGCATCTTTGTCGCCAGCACGGTCAGGAACTGCACGTTGGCCCCCGGCGGCATCGTCGCCATGTGCAGGACAGACCGCGCGGCGTCGTCCACACCCATCGTCGGTTGCACCGGCCCGCCCGCCGCCCGCGCCCGCGCGGCCAGCTCCTCCACCAGCGGCGTGCGGGCATTGCCGATGTCGATCTGCCCGCAGGCGATGTCGAAGGCGCGGCCGTCCAGGCTCAGCGTCTTCGTCAGCCCGGTGACCGCGTGTTTCGTCGTCGTGTAACAGATCGACCCGGGCCGCGGGCTGTGCGCGGAGAGAGAGCCGTTGTTGATGATCCGCCCGCCCTGCGGGTCCTGCGCCCGCATCCGGGCAAAGGCCGCGCGGGCGCACAGGAACATGCCCGAGACGTTCACCTCGAGCACGCGGGCCCACTCCTCCGGCGCCACCTCGTCGATCGTGGTCTGCGGCCCGAACATCCCGGCATTGTTGAACAGTACGTCGATCCGCCCGGCCCACTCGGTGAACCGGTCGAACGCCAGCTCGACGGCCGCAGCGGCGGTAACGTCGGCGGGCAGCGCCAACGCCGCCGCGCGCCCGGCCGCCACCTCGTCCAGCGCGTGGGCCCGACGCGCCAGCAGACCCACGCGCCAGCCCGCCTCCAGGAACAGTTCCGCCGTGGCCCGGCCGATGCCGCTGCTCGCGCCGGTGATCAGGATGGTCCGCGCGCTCATCGGGCACCCTCCTCCGGCGCAAGGGTCAAGGGCGCAGGCGGCGCGGCAAGGTCCGCGGTCGACAGCGCCCCCGTCGGCCGCGCCAGCCGGTAGCGCGTGACCCAGATCAGCCGGTGTTCGGCCCGGGTGATCGCGACATAGGCGAGACGCTTCCACAGCGGCTGGCCGGCCTCGACCCGTCCGGCGCGGGCGGCTGCGTAAAGGTCGGGCGAAAACACCTGCACCGCCTCCCACTGGGACCCCTGGGCCTTGTGGATCGTGACCGCCGCGCCATGCAGGAAGGTCGCCCCCATATGGGCGGCATAGGGGATCATCGGTTCCTCCTCGTCGGGCATCTCGATCTTGACGATCGAAGCGGCCGAAAGCTGCGGGTCCTCCGCCCCGATGACATGCAGCCGCGAGAAGCCGGGCTTGCGGCCGGGCCCGAGGTAGATCACCTGCGCCCCCTTGATCAGCCCCCGCGCCTCAAGGTCGAGCCGCTTCTTGCGATGCTTCAGCGGCAATTCGATTCCGTCGCAGATCAGCGGCTCCCCGGGCAACAGAGCGTCCTCGGGCGCGTCATGGGCGCGCCGGAAGGCATGAATCAGCCGGATCCGCGTGGCGTTGCGCCAGACCAGCACCGGGGAACGCGCCATCAGGTCGGCATCGACCCGGCCCGCGACCTCGACCCGCGGGTCCCGCGCCGCGGCCTGCTCGACCAGCCGCTCGAACGCCTCGAACTCCAGCGCCGGGTCCGACAATGCATGCGCGAGGTCGAGGATCGGGTTGTCGTCCTGTTGCCGGTGCACGCGGTGCAGCGTCAGGAGGGTGGGTTGGGGAAGGGTGTCGAACACCATCTGCCCCGACTGGTTCACCGGCGCAAGCTGCGCGGGATCGCCGAAGAGCACCAGCGTGGGAAACAGTTCCTTCAGGTCCTCGACCTGGCGCGCGTCGAGCATCGAGGCCTCGTCGACGAACCCGATATCCAGCGGCTCCTCGCGCCGTTTCCAGCCCTTGATGAAATCGCTGCCCCTCAGCCCCGCCGCCGCCAGCGCGCCGGGGATCGAACTGTGCGTCCTGTAGAAGGCCAGCGCCCGGTCGAGCGCGACGTCGGTCAGCCCCTCGATCTCGGGTTTCTCGCCATTGCCCGCCAACCACTCGGCGATCTTCTCGTATTCGGGGTCGTAGACCGGGGTGTAGATGATCCGGTGGATCGTGGTCGCGGGCACGCCGCGCTGGCGCAGGACGCTCGCCGCCTTGTTGGTGGGCGCCAGCACCGCAAGGGTGCGCCGGTCGCGCCGCCGCCGCCCCTCGTAATCGCCCGAGACCGTCTCGACCCCGGCCTCGACCAGCGCGGCGACGAGGCGCGACAAGAGCAGCGTCTTGCCGGACCCCGCCTTTCCGGTGACCGCCAGTAGCGCCTCCTTGCCGTCGGCCCGCGGGCTCAGGCGGCCGCCGTCGATGTCGACGCCCACAGCCCGCAGCATCTCGGCCACGCGGTCATGGGCCTCGGCCTGGTCCTCGGAATAGGTGACGGCGGGGAGGGTCATGGGGCGGAGCCTACAAGCGCCGCCCCACGGGTGCCAGCGCGATCAGGCGGCCTCGAGCATCCGCTTCTTTTCGGGCGCGGCGTCCGAAAAGGACTGGTGGAACCACTTCAACGAGGTCTCGCGCGTGATGCCAAGCCGGGCCAGCGCGCCGGGGAAGAACTCCTCGCGCATCTGCCACAGGCCGACGCCGATCATCTCCTTGCCTTCGCCGGTCGAGCCGATCACCTCGGGCGCGATGTCGAGCATGCGGTAGATGCGGACCATACGCCGGTCGAACACCCCGACGAAATGCTCCACCGCGAAATTCGCCATCACCTCGGCGCCACCAAGCGCCAGCGCCTGCGAGGTTTCGCGCCCGGCATCGGGGGCGAGGCAGAACCGGGTGCACTCCCAGATCAGCGGGCTTTCGACCCGCACGCCATCGGTCAGGTGCAGGAAGTGTTCGTTGATCATCGTGCGCCCCGTGGTCGGCAGGAACCGCATCGAGCCACCGTGGCGGCCGTCGGCCTGCTCCCAGATCACGTAGAGCGGGTTGAGTGCGTCATACTGGTCGCGCTCCTCGCCGCGGTCGTTCACCGAGACGTCCCATCCGAGCCGTTCTTTGAACTGGATCGCGCGGTCACGAAACATCGTGTCGCGCAGGAGCGGAAACTTGTGCAGGCTGTCGGCATAGATGTAACGCAGCATATCGGGGCATCCCTCTCACGTTCTGTTCACGTTCTGTGCTGAGGGAAAGCTACCCTTACTCTGGTTACCAGCCTGCTAACCGACCGTGCGATACGCCGGTTAACGCCCTGGAAAGGTGTTTTATAACAGTCAGTTAAAGATCAGACCACGATCAGCCCCGCGCTGAGCGCCCGGGCGACCGCATGGGTCGTGTTGATCGCGCCGAGCTTGTGCCGCGCCGCCTCGATATAGACCCGGAGCGTGTGCTCCGAGATCTCCAGTTCGGCCGCGGCCTGCGACCGGCTGAGCCCCTTGGCCAGCAGAGTCATCGCAGACAGCTCGCGGGGCGAGAGCATGGCGACCGGCGCAAGCCGCTCGCCCCTTTCGAACTCGAGCGCCTTGCGGTTGAACTCGTGGGCGATCAGGATGAACTCGCGCAGATGGGCCTGAACGAACACGTTCCAGTCGTCGTCGGAACATTTGTGGTTCACCGTGAACATCGCGAATTGGCCCTGGGGGCCGTGGACGGGCACGGACAGCCCCTGGTTGCCGACGCCGTGCGCGACCGCGTCCGAAAGGAACTCGCGCGCGCCCTTTGAAGACCAGTTGAGCTGCTTCCAGTCGACCGGGTGGAACCGATTGATGCACCCCAGCACCACAGGGTCGACCCGGACGTAGCCACGCTCCAGATAGCGGTCGACCCATTCGGTGCTGTATGTACCTGCCCCGTACTGCTCTCCGACGCTGCTTACCCAGTGATAGACGACATGGGAGACGCCGTAATGGTCACGCAGATTCTCCGTCGCAAGAAAGAGATCCTCAAGCGTCGTTGCCTGCTGCAAGCGGTCGAGGTACGATTCTAAGACGTCTTTCATCGCCCGACTTCACAGCATCCGACGGGTGTGACGTGGAATTGCATGGGAACTGTGCTCGCCCTTGTTCTGCCTCGGCCGAGGAGATTTCGACCGCCGCCAGGGCCTGGCACGTCGTGAGCTCCTCGGACAGAGCAACCAATCCGTTCTTCCGGGCGTAGTTCCGGAGGTCCCCAAGGATGTCGATCAGCCACTCATGCTTCATGGTTCTCTTCCCGAAGTGGTTAACAGGACGTTAATACAAGCATAGCACGAGTTAACTTTCCGCGATATTCGCCGATTTTCCCTCCCCAGAAATAGCGAGGGGGCGCGACGCCAAGCCGTTGATGACGCTGTGTCACCCCCGCGCCGCGAATCGACTTCAACGGAAACGGGCCCGGGCGGCCATCGCCGCACCGGACCCGTTCGGTCGTCATGCGAGTCGCGGTTAACCGGTCGGGCCGGCCTCGAGCACGTCCTCGAAGGTGCGCAACCCGGTGCGCGGCGCCTGCACCAGGACCGCCATGTTCCCCGGCTTGTGCTCGTTGCGGTACATCTTCATGTGCGCGCCCGGGATTTCCGCCCAGGGGAAGACCTCCGACATGCAGGGGTCCAGCCGGCGCTGCACCATCAGGCGATTCGCCGCCGCGGCCTGTTTCAGGTGGGCGAAGTGGCTGCCCTGAATGCGCTTCTGGTGCATCCAGACGTAGCGGGCATCCATCGTCAGGTTGAACCCGGTGGTGCCGGCGCAGATCACGACCATGCCGCCGCGCTTCACCACGAAGGTCGAGACCGGGAAGGTCGATTCACCGGGATGCTCGAACACCATGTCGACATTGTTGCCCTTGCCGGTGATGTCCCAGATCGCCTTGCCGAACTTGCGCGCCTCGGCGAACCACTCCTTGTATTCCGGCGTGTTCACCTTGGGCAGCTGGCCCCAGCACTTGAAATCCTTGCGGTTGATGACGCCCTTGGCGCCCAGGCCCATCACGAAGTCGCGCTTGGACTCGTCGGAGATCACGGCAATCGCATTGGCGCCCGCGGTATTGATCAGCTGGATCGCGTAGGAGCCCAGCCCCCCCGAGGCGCCCCAGACCAGCACGTTCTGGCCGGGCTTCAGCTCGTGCGGGTGGTGGCCGAACAGCATCCGGTAGGCGGTGGCCAGCGTCAGCGTATAGCAGGCCGACTCCTCCCAGGTCAGGTGCTTGGGCCGCGGCAGCAACTGCTGCGCCTGGACCCGGGTGAACTGGCTGAACGACCCGTCCGGCGTCTCGTAACCCCAGATCCGCTGGGTGGGCGAGAACATCGGGTCGCCACCGTTGCATTCCTCGTCGTCGCCGTCGTCCTGGTTGCAGTGGATCACGACCTCGTCGCCCACCTTCCAGTTCTTCACCTTGTCGCCGACCGCCCAGACGATGCCCGAGGCGTCGGACCCGGCGATGTGATAGGGCGCGCCATGCCCGTCGAAGGGCGAGATCGGCACGCCGAGACCGGCCCAGATGCCGTTGTAGTTCACGCCCGCGGCCATCACGAGCACCAGCACCTCGTGGCTGTCGATCGCGGGGGTGTCGACCACCTCGACCTGGAAGCTCTTGTCCGGCTCGCCATGGCGCTCGCGACGGATGGCCCAGGCATACATCTTGGGCGGAACGTATCCGAGGGGCGGCATCTCGCCGATCTCGTACAGGTCTTTTTCGGGCGCCTCGTAGGGGGCGACGGTGGGATTCGTATCGAGTGCCATCGGGGCCTCCATGATCGACTATGCTTCGCCGCGACGCAGAATCGCACCGCGCATTAGGCTGAGATAGAAGTCTGCACGCAACTTTGCAATGGAAAAGGGGCTGCGTGAGTAATTTTATGTCTCTGCCGATGATGCCAACGCCGCGACGCAGCGAATTGACATCGCCAGATTCTTTCCCGTATCACGCTGAGAGCGAAATTTTCTTGCCATCCCAGTTGCGAGGCGCGCCATGACCGAGACGACGAAAGACCGCCCCTGGCTGATCCGCACCTATGCGGGCCATTCCACGGCCCAGGCGTCCAACGCGCTCTATCGCAAGAACCTCGCCAAGGGCCAGACCGGCCTCTCGGTGGCGTTCGACCTGCCCACACAGACCGGCTATGACAGCGACCACGAACTCGCCCGCGGCGAGGTCGGCAAGGTTGGCGTGCCGGTGGCGCATCTGGGCGACATGCGCACGCTCTTCGACGGCATCCCGCTGGAGCAGATGAACACCTCGATGACGATCAACGCGCCGGCCCCCTGGCTTCTGGCGCTCTACATCGCGGTGGCCGAGGAACAGGGCGCCGACATCTCGAAACTGCAAGGCACGGTGCAGAACGACCTGATCAAGGAATACCTCAGCCGCGGCACCTATATCTGCCCGCCGAAGCCCAGCCTGCGGATGATCACCGATGTCGCCGCCTACACGCGCGAGCATCTGCCGAAGTGGAACCCGATGAACGTGTGTTCCTACCACCTGCAGGAGGCCGGCGCGACACCGGAACAGGAGCTGTCCTACGCGCTCGCCACCGCCACCGCCGTTCTGGACGACCTCAGGGGCAAGGTCTCGGAAGAGGACTTCCCCGGCATGGTCGGCCGCATCTCGTTCTTCGTGAATGCCGGCATCCGCTTCGTCACCGAGATGTGCAAGATGCGCGCCTTCGCGGAACTCTGGGACGAGATCTGCCGCGCACGTTACGGTGTCGAGGACCCGAAGTTCCGCCGCTTCCGCTACGGGGTGCAGGTCAACAGCCTCGGCCTGACCGAGCAGCAGCCGGAAAACAACGTCTACCGCATCCTGATCGAGATGCTGGCGGTCACGCTGTCCAAGAACGCCCGCGCCCGCGCCGTCCAGCTGCCGGCCTGGAACGAGGCGCTCGGCCTGCCCCGACCCTGGGACCAGCAGTGGTCGATGCGGATGCAGCAGATCCTGGCCTACGAGACCGATCTTCTGGAATACGGCGACCTGTTCGACGGCAACCCCGTGGTGACCGCCAAGGTCGAGGAGTTGAAGGACGGCGCCCGCGCCGAACTCGCGCAGATCGACGCCATGGGCGGCGCCGTGGCGGCCATCGATCACATGAAATCGCGCCTTGTCGAAAGCCACGGCGAACGCATCGCCCGTGTCGAAACCGGCGAGACGGTCATCGTCGGCGTGAACCGCTGGACCGAGGGCGAGCCCTCGCCGCTCACTTCCGGCGAAGACTCGATCATGACCGTCGACCCGGAAGTGGAAGCCGACCAGATCGCGCGCCTGAACGCGTGGCGCGACGCCCGCGACGAGGCGGCGGTGAACGACGCGCTCAAGGCCCTGCGCGAAGCCGCGGCCACCGGCGCGAACATCATGCCGCCGTCCATCGCGGCGGCCAAGGCGGGCGCAACGACCGGCGAATGGGGCGACGTCCTGCGGGCCGTGTTCGGCCAGTATCGCGGCCCGACCGGCGTGTCGTCGAGCCCGTCCAACCGCACCGAGGGTCTGGACGAAATCCGCGCCGCGGTGGACGCGCTGACCGGGCAACTGGGTCGCCGCCCGAAGCTTCTCGTCGGCAAGCCCGGACTCGACGGCCATTCCAACGGCGCCGAACAGATCGCCGCCCGCGCCCGCGACTGCGGCATGGACATCACCTATGAAGGCATCCGCCTGACCCCGGCCGAGATCGTGGCCGCGGCCAAGGACGGCGGCGTTGACGTCGTGGGCCTGTCGATCCTGTCGGGCAGCCACATCCCGCTGGTGGAAAGCCTGATGCGGCTGATGAAGGAACACGACCTCCTGCACATCCCCGTCATGGTCGGCGGCATCATCCCCGAAGAGGACGCCCGGCGGCTGACCGCGATGGGCGTGGCCAAGGTCTACACGCCGAAGGATTTCGAGCTGAACCGCATCATGTTCGACATCGTCGGCCTGATCGGCCCGGAACCGGTCGCCGCCGAGTAACCCCGCCCCGGATCCGCCGCACCCGCCCCGGCCTTCTTCTGGCCCGAATATCCCGGGGGTCCGGGGGCAGCGCCCCCGGCGGGTCGCCCGGCGCCAGCCGGGGCGAAACCGGCGCGCAATACCGCTGGGCAGCGGCGCACGCGGGCGCTACCGTCGCGGCGACGACCACGGAGGCCGCCCATGACCATCCATATCGGCGCGAATCCCGGCGAGATCGCCGAGACGGTGCTTCTGCCGGGCGATCCCCTGCGCGCGAAATGGGCCGCCCGGACCTTTCTCGAGAACGCCACCTGCGTGAACGAGACCCGTAACATGCTGGGCTTCACCGGCACCTGGCGGGGGCACAAGGTCACGATCCAGGGCACCGGCATGGGCATGCCGTCGCTCTCGATCTACGTGAACGAACTGATCCGCGACTATGGCGCAAGAACGCTGATCCGCATCGGCTCGACCGGCGCGATGCAGCCCGATGTCGCGCTGCGCGACATCGTGCTGGCAATGACCGCCTCCACCCTGTCCACGCCCTCGCGCGGGGTGTTCCGCGAGCTGAACTACGCCCCCTGCGCCGACTTCGCCCTGCTCGCGGCGGCGCACCGGGCGGCGACGGCAAAGGGCATCGCCCCCCATGTGGGCGGCATCTACTCCTCGGACGTCTTCTACGACGAACGCCCCGACCTGACCGAGCAGTTGACCCGCCACGGCGTGCTCGCGGTCGAGATGGAGACGGCTGAACTCTACACCCTTGCCGCCCGCCTCGATGCCCGCGCGCTTGCCGTGCTGACGGTCTCGGACCACCTGCCGACCGGCGCGGCGCTGGCGCCCGGCGACCGCGAGCGCAGCTTCGGCGACATGGTCGAGATCGCGCTGGACGCGGCCTTCGCCTGAGGCGAACTCACCGCCCGTGGCTGCGGTCGTAGGGTGCGGGCGGCGGCGGGGTCCAGCCGGCCAGGGCGCCCGGGGCGGGCGCGAAGATCTCGACCAGCAGCGGGTGGCAGGTCGCCTCGGCTGGGCTGTTCACGCCGCAATCGCCCCAGGGGCAGGCCGACAGCGCCCCCAGCAGGTCGATCTCGGCAAAGAACTCGACATGGTCGCCGGGCCGCACCGGGCTTGCCTTGGTGAAATAGCGGTGCGTGTCGCGCGCGAACCCCGTGCACATGAAGACGTTCAGCACGTCATGCACATGCGCCTCCGCCGCATCCGCCCCCATCCCCGTCTCGGCGGCGAGCGCACGGATCAGGTTGGAATGGCAGCACTTGTGGTACTGCCCGCCCGTCAGCACCGCGTTCGTATAGGGGTCGCAACGCGTGCCGATCACGTCATGCACCCCGGCCCCGTCGGCATCGACTCCGTACCAGCCCAGGCTGTCGGCGGTGATCGTCGCCATGGGACGCAGGAACGGAAAGCACGACCACATGCGATCGCCCGCGGACAGATGCGTGCCGTGCAGCGCCCGCGTCTTGCCCGAGTAGAACCGCTCGGACAGATCGGCCGCGCTCCACAGGTTCAGGTCCCCCACCTGCGGGCCGTCGACACAGGTGATGCGGAAGACCTGACCGGCGGCGACGCGAAAACAGCGCCCCGCGCGCGGCGGCACGCGCGTCTCGCCGATCTTCGCCGCGCCCGTGCGCGCACGGGCGTAAAGCGCCATGTCGGGCGCGGGCAGCGTGTCGGGCGGATAGCAGGTCACCGCGGGCACGGCACGGCGGGCGGCGGCATCGGGTGGGGGCTGGCTCATGGCCGCCATCAGACCGCGAAGCCGCGCGCACCGCAAGGGGCCGCATCCCGCTGGGGGACACGGGCCCTCATGCCACGTCACGGGTCAGGCGGCGGCGATGTACCCGTAGTATTCCGGGGTTTCGGGCTTGCCGGTGACCAGCACCGGCAACGGCGTGTAGTAGGCATAGGCGTCTTCGAGGATTTGCAGCGCCTCTTGCGGGCTGATCCGCGGGGTGGTGTCGGTATCGGGCATGACAGCCTCCGTAGGGTTCCGATCTTTCCCCCTCCGCGAGCCAAGATAGGCCAGAGCGCGGCCAGCCACACCCCACGGATTGCGATTCTCGCCATGCTGCACGCGCAAGGCTCGGCGCGCTATCCAGTTGCGAGATACCCCGCAAGCCCCAGCAGGAATCCCGCGACCGCGCCCAGCGGCGGGGACCAGTGCCGGTCCAGCGGGGCCTGCGGCGCGACGTCCTCGAACACGATATACAGGATGCCCCCCGCGGCGAAGAGCATGACCGCCCCCAGCGCCGCCTGCGCCTCGGCCAGCACCGCGACCCCCAGCCAGGCCGCCCCCATCCCCGCGGGCAGCATCAGCCCGAACAGCAGCGCGAGGCGACGGGGGTTTGTCGCCCTCCCGCGATGCATCTCGCGCCAGGCGTTGAATCCCTCGGGCAGGTTCTGCAGGGCGATCAGGAACGCCAGCAGGGCGGCGGTCCGGGGCGCACCGCCCAGCATCGCGCCCAGCGCCATCGCCTCGGGCAGGTAGTCGAGCAGCATCGCCATGAACTGCGCCACATGGCCGCCACGCCGTTCCAGCGCACGATCCAGCAGGAAGAACGCAAAGCCCCCGGCGGCGAAGGCGGCAAGCGCGGCCGCGGCAGGCAGCGCGGCCGACCCCTCGGGCACCAGCACCAGCGCCACCGCCGAGATCAGCGCGCCGCCGCCGAAGGCGGTCACCGTGTGGCGGAATTCCTCGCGCAGCCAGCCGGGAAGCACGCCGTCGCGCGTCGCAAGCCACGCGCCAACCGGCGCCGAGGCCCCCGCCAGCGCCGCCAGAAGAAGCGCGCCGGGAAGCCCGCCCTCGCCCATCGGCTCAGACCGCGCGCTCGACCATCATCTTCTTGATCTGCGCGATCGCCTTGGCCGGGTTCAGCGATTTCGGGCAGGTCTTCGTGCAGTTCATGATGGTGTGGCAGCGGTAGAGCTTGAACGGGTCTTCCAGCTGGTCCAGCCGTTCCGGCGTGGCCTCGTCGCGGCTGTCGATGATCCAGCGATAGGCATGCAGCAGCGCCGCCGGGCCCAGATACTTGTCGCCGTTCCACCAGTAGGACGGGCAGGCCGTCGAGCAACAGGCGCACATGATGCACTCGTATAGCCCGTCCAGCTTCTTGCGATCCTCCGGCGACTGGCGCCATTCCTTGGCCGGCTCGTTGGTCGAGGTCTCCAGCCAGGGCATGACGCTGGCATGCTGGGCGTAGAAATGCGTCAGGTCCGGGATCAGGTCCTTGACCACAGGCATGTGCGGCAAGGGGTAGATCTTCACGTCCCCGTCGATCTCGTCCATCCCCAGCGTGCAGGCCAGCGTGTTGGTCCCGTCGATATTCATCGCACACGACCCGCAGATGCCCTCTCGACAGGAGCGGCGGAAGGTCAGCGTCGGGTCGATCTCGTTCTTGATCTTGATCAGCGCGTCCAGGACCATCGGCCCGCACTTGTCGAGATCGACGAAATATGTGTCGACGCGGGGGTTTTCCCCGCTGTCCGGGTTCCAGCGATAGATCTGGAACTTGCGGAGATTGGTCGCGCCCTCGGGCTTCGGCCAGGTCTTGCCGGTGCGGATCTTGGAATTCTTCGGGAGCGTCAGTTCAACCATTTCCGTCTCCTCAGTAGACCCGCGCCTTGGGCGCGATCTTCTTGAGATCTATGCCGCCCTCCTCGGAGGTCGAGAGCGGCTCGACCTTCACCGGACGGTAGGCGAGCCGCACCTCCGGCCCCTCGATCCAGGCCAGCGTGTGCTTGCGCCAGGTCTCGTCATCGCGGTCCGGGTAGTCCTCGTGGGCATGGGCGCCGCGGCTTTCCTTGCGCGCCTCGGCGCTGACCACCGTGGCCAGCGCGTTGGGCATCAGGTTGGTCAGCTCCAGCGTCTCCATCAGGTCCGAGTTCCAGATCAGCGACCGGTCCGTGACCTTGATGTCGTCCATCTTGCCCGCGACCTTCGCCATCTTCTCGCAGCCGTCTGCCAGGGTCTTGTCGGTGCGGAACACCGCGGCATCGGCCTGCATGGTCTTCTGCATCTCCAGCCGCAGTTCCGCCGTCGGCACGTGGCCCGCGGCGTGGCGCAGCCCGTCGAAGCGCGCAAGCGCGGCGTCGATCGAGGCCTGGTTCGGCGCGGGCACGGCGGTCTTGGGGTCGACCACGTCCTTGGCCCGGATCGCCGCGGCCCGGCCGAACACCACCAGGTCGATCAGCGAGTTGGACCCCAGCCGGTTCGCCCCGTGGACGCTGGCGCAGCCGGCCTCGCCCACGGCCATCAGGCCGGGGGCCACGCGGTCGGGATGGTCGGGCGTGGGGTTCAGCACCTCGCCCCAGTAGTTGGTCGGGATGCCGCCCATGTTGTAATGCACCGTCGGCAGCACCGGGATCGGTTCCTTGGTCACGTCCACGCCGGCAAAGATGCGGGCGGATTCGGAAATCCCGGGCAGCCGCTCGGCCAGCACCTCGGGCGGCAGGTGGCTGAGGTTGAGGTGGATGTGGTCCTTGTGCTCGCCCACGCCGCGGCCCTCGCGGATCTCCATCGTCATGCAGCGCGAGACGACGTCGCGCGAGGCGAGGTCCTTGTAGGTCGGCGCGTAGCGTTCCATGAACCGCTCGCCTTCCGAGTTGGTCAGATACCCCCCCTCGCCGCGCGCGCCCTCGGTGATCAGGCAGCCCGCGCCGTAGATGCCCGTGGGGTGGAACTGCACGAACTCCATGTCCTGCAGCGGCAGCCCCGCGCGGGCCACCATGCCGCCGCCGTCGCCGGTGCAGGTATGGGCCGAGGTCGCGCTGAAATAGGCGCGGCCGTAGCCCCCCGTGGCCAGCACCACCATCTTGGAGGCGAAGACGTGGATCGTGCCGTCATCCAGCTTCCACGCCACCACGCCCTGGCACTGCCCGTCCTCGGACATGATCAGGTCGATGGCGAAATACTCGATGAAGAACTCGGCCTTCTGCTTCAGCGACTGGCCGTAGAGCGTGTGCAGGATCGCATGCCCCGTGCGGTCGGCCGCGGCACAGGTGCGCTGCACGGGCGGCCCCTCGCCGAACTCGGTGGTGTGGCCGCCAAAGGGGCGCTGGTAGATCTTGCCCGCCTCGGTGCGCGAGAACGGCACGCCGTAATGCTCCAGCTCGTAGACCGCCTTGGGAGCCTCGCGGGCGAGGTATTCCATCGCGTCGGTGTCGCCCAGCCAGTCCGAGCCCTTGACGGTGTCGTACATGTGCCACTGCCAGTGGTCGGGCCCCATGTTGCCCAGGCTCGCGGCGATGCCCCCCTGGGCGGCCACCGTGTGCGACCGGGTCGGGAAGACCTTGGTGACGCAGGCCGTCCGCAGCCCCTGTTCGGCCATGCCCAGCGTGGCGCGCAGCCCCGCGCCGCCGGCACCGACCACCACAACGTCGTATTCATGCGTTTCGTATTCGTAAGCGGCCATGTGCCCTGCTCTCCGTCCTCAGATCGCGATGCGGATCACCGCGTAAAGCCCCGCCGCCATGATCGTGTAGCTGAGGCAGATATTGACGATCAGCAGCGCCTTTTGCGTGACGCCGCGGGAATAGTCCTCGATCGCGGTCTGGGCGCCCTTGCGGAAATGCAGCATCCCGACCCAGATCGTCAGCAGCGCCACCAGCGCCGGGAACGGGCGCGAGAAGGTGGCGACCACCTCTTCATGCGAGGAGCCCAGCGCCGAACCGAAGATCAGCACGAAGGCGGCGACCAGCACCACCAGCGCCACGCCGCTGACGATCATGAACCAGTGATGCTCGGTCCCGGCCTTGGCCGCGCCCAGGCCGACGGCCCGCTTGTAATCGGTGATATAGCGCATCTCGGCCCCCTCAGACGATGATAACGGTCAGGATCGTGAGACCGGCCGACCCGCCGATCACGGCCCAGCCCAGCTTCTCGGCGGTCCCCAGGTCCAGCCCGCGCCCGGCATCCCAGATCACGTGCCGGATACCGGCCAGCGTGTGGTACCATAGCGCCCAGACCGACAGGAACAGGACGAGATCGCCAATCCACGAGGTCAGCACGCCGTCGGCGCGGGCGAAGGCCTCGGGCCCGGAGGCCGCGGCGAGGAACCACCACACGATCAGAACCGCGGCCACGATCAGCGCGTTGCCGGTGACCCGCGTGAGGATCGACGTCACCGAGGTGATCTGCGGGCGGTAGACCTGGAGATGCGGGGAAAGCGGCCGGTTTCCGCGGTTGAAGTCAGCCATGGTATCCCTCTCGTCCTGGGGCGCTGCTGTCGCCCGATGTGATAACGGTTTTGACGGCCGTGTCACGGCTTGCACGGGGCCTGCGCGACGATTTTCCGCCGTGCGTTTCAAATTTTCCGCTTATGTGATCACGCCCGGCCAGCATGTGATCACAAAACCTCAGAGCGGAATCAACGCCCAGTAGTCCAGGTCCAGCAGCACATGCGGCAGGTATTTCCCGTCCGCGCCCTTCAGCGCGCCCGGCTCCCCGCCCGGCTTGACCGCCACGAGCCGCAGCCGCAGCGCGCCCATGCCGGGCGCCCCCGTCTCGGCCTTGTCCAGCACCTCCGACCATGCGGCCACGGTGTCGCCGGCGAAGCACGGGTTGGCATGCGCGCCGCCGTTCAGGCCCACGATCATCTGTGCGTTCGCCAGCCCGTTGAACGACAGCGCGCGCGCCAGGCTGATGACATGCCCGCCATAGACCAGCCGCTTGCCGTCGTCGCGCAGCGTCGCGTCGAAATGCACCTTGGAGGTGTTCTGCCACAGCCGCGTGGCCTGCATGTGCTCGGCTTCCTCGACGGTCACGCGGTCGACATGGTCGATCACTTCGCCGACCTCGTAATCGCCCCAGCGATGCGGCTCGCCGGCCAGGGTGAAATCGTAGCCCGTGAAATTCAGCGCCCCGGGCACCACCAGGTCGGCCGGGTCCACCGCCGCCGCCAGTTCGGGCAGGACGGTCTCGGGCGCGGGCGCCTCGGGGTCGCGCTTGCGCACCATCACCCAGCGCACATAGTCCAGCACCAGCTCGTCCTTCTGGTTCAGGCCCCGCGTCCGTACCCAGACCACGCCCGACTTGCCGTTGGAGTTCTGCTTGAGCCCGATCACCTCGGATTCGGACCGCAGCGTGTCGCCGGGCCAGACCGGCCGGTGCCAGCGCCCCTCGGCATAGCCGAGATTGGCGATGGCGTTCAGGCTGATATCGGGCACCGTCTTGCCGAACACCGTGTGGAACGCGATCAGGTCGTCCATCGGCGCGGCGGGCAGCCCGCAGGCCTGCGCGAAGGCATCCGAGGAATAAAGCGCGTGCCGCGCCGGGTAGAGCGCGTGGTAGACTGCCCGCTCGCCCCCCGACAGCGTCCGGGGCACCGCATGCGCGATCACCTGCCCGACCTCGTAATCCTCGAAAAACCGGCCCGGATTGGTCTTCACCATCGCCTCACAACTCTCCCAGCTTGAGATCGGGGGCATAGTCCCCCGGAATGTCCTTCACCACCGCCTGGGCGCAGCGCATCACGCCCGTCACCGGGTCGTGGGCATAGGCCGGGGAGCCGTGAAGCTCCCAGCCCATGGCCAGCGCCTCGGTCACCTTGTGGCAGAACACGGCGGTATCTTCCCCCGTCAGCAGGCGGTAGGCCCGCATGCCTAGCCCGACACCGGCAGCGGCCAGACGCCCAGCCAGGCATGGATCCCCATGATCGCCAGATAGACGACGACCGAGATCACCGCGAGGCGGATATCGCCGCCAAGGCTGCCGCCCCGCCAATGGGTGACCGGGGCCTGCCGGTTGATGACGACGATCTCGGCCAGCGCCCAGATCAACAGCCCGCCGAACAGCACGACCGACGCCAGGTCGCCGTTGACCAGCAGGTGCGCCACCGCCCAGGTCGAGAACCCGTAGAGCTGCGGGTGCCGGAACAGCTGGCGCGCGCGGCTCTTGGAATTGCTGATCCCGAAGAACGCCACCGCCAGCAGCATCAGGGCGTTGTTGGCGTGCACCAGCCAGCCGGGCGTCGTGTAAAGCACCGGCGCCGTGTTGCCGCGATAGCCGAGTACCATCAGCACCACCGACAGCAGCAGCACGACCGCGAACACGATCTTCGCGGGCACCGCGCCCAGGGTCTCGTCCAGTTGTGCCCGCGGCCCCTTGGCCAGGCGCTTGAACAGATGCGCAGCGCTCCACAGGAGCACGCCGAGAATGAGTTGGATCATGACGCAGCCTCCAGTTCCGCAATCCTCCCCGCCTTGGCGAGGGTGTCCCGTGCCGTAACGATATGCAGGTTCTCGACAATGCGGCCATCCACCACGGCCACGCCCTGCCCGGCCCGTTCCGCCTCGTCATAGGCCGCGATCTGCCGCTCCGCCAGATCGATCTCCTCCTCGGTCGGCGCGAAGGACTCGTTGGCCACCGCGACCTGCGCGGGGTGGATCAGCGACTTGCCGTCGAAGCCGAGGTCGCGCCCCTGCTCGCACTCGTCGCGCAGCCCGTCCTCGTCGCGGAACGCGTTGTAGACCCCGTCGACCGCGACGATGCCATGGGCGCGGGCCGCCAGCAGGCAATGCGTCAGGCTCGCCATCAGCGGCAGGCGGTCGGGGCGGGCGCGGCAACCGATTTCCTTGGCCAGGTCGTTGGTGCCCATCACGAACCCTTCCAGCCGCGGGTGGGCGGCCAGCGCGTCGGCGTTCAGGATGCCCTTGGGCGTTTCCATCATCGCCCAGAGCGGCACGCCGGGCACCGCCTCGGCCAGCGCATCCAGCTGCGCCGTGGTCTCCACCTTGGGCAGCAGCACGGCATCCGCGCCCGCGCGGCGGATCGCCGCGAGGTCATCGTGCCCCCACTCGGTCTCCAGCCCGTTCACCCGCACGATCCGGTAGCGCGTCCCGTAATCGTTGCCGGCCAGCGTCTCGGCCAGAAGCGTGCGGGCGGCGGGCTTTTCCTCGATGGCGACGGCATCCTCGAGGTCGAAGATGATCGCGTCCACGGGCAGGGTCCGCGCCTTTTCGAGGGCGCGGGCCTTCGAACCCGGAATGTAGAGAACGGAGCGGAACGGGCGGGCGCGCGGATCCATCTGTTGCTTCCCTGAATCATTTTGTTGCGCAAACCAACACGGACGGGACAGATTCCGCAAGCCCATTTTTGCTGCATCGCAGAAAGCCACCGTGCGCCGCTCTAGGGATTTGTTGCCGCTTCTCGCGCAGGCTTGACCGCGACGCCCCGATTTCCCCGAGGAGTAGCCCGATGCCGCGCCGCCTTGCCCTGTCCCTCGCCGCCATCATCCTGACCGCCCCCGCCCTCGCCCCCGCGCAGACCGCGCGCCAATGCGGCCCGCGCGGGGCGGTGCTCGACATCCTCGCCGAGCGCTACGGCGAATCGCGCCAGGCGGCGGGGCTCGCCGCGAACAACGCGGTGGTGGAGCTTTTCGCCAACCTTCAGACCGGGACCTGGACGATCACCGGCACCACGCCCGCGGGCGTGACCTGCCTGATCGCCAGCGGCGAGGCCTACGAGGCGCTCGCCGAAAGCCTGATCCCCGGCGAGGGCGCCTGAGCCGCCTCAGGTCACCCCGTCCCAGATCAGCTTCACCCCGATCACGCCGAGCGCGGTATAGGTGACCCCGAAGAACAGCCGCTCCGACACGACGTGATGGGCCCGCACCCCGAGCCACGCCCCGAGCAACGCCACCGGGGCGAGGACCAGGTCGGCCAGCAGGGTCTGGGCGGTGAAGATGCCGAGAAAGCCGTAGGGCACGGCCTTGAACAGGTTGATCGCCCAGAACGCGATGACAGTGGTCGCCTGGTAGGCGGTCTTGCCGATCCCCTGCGCCAGCAGATAGACCGCCACCGGCGGCCCGCCCGCATGGGCGACGAAACTGGTGAACCCCGCGGCCACGCCCGCCGCCAGCCCCGTCGCGGCTGAAAACGGCCGGGCGCGCGCGGGCAGCAGCCGCAGCCGCACCGCGCCCTGGAAGCCCACGAAGCCCAGCGCCACCGCCCCGATCAGCACGCGAAAGACGTCAGGCTCGGCGACCCGGTAGAGCACCGCGCCCAGCGCCACGCCGGGCAGCCCGCCCAGGATCAGCAGCCGCGCCGAGGGCCAGTGCCAGCGCCGCCAGTAGGGGCGCAGCGTGAACGCATCCATCAGCATCAAAAGCGGCAGCGTCAGGCCCAGCGCCACCGCCGGCTCCAGAATCAGCGCCAGCGCCGCGAGCGCGGCGAACGCCGCGCCCGAGCCGAAGCCCCCCTTCGAAATGCCGGCGAACAGGACCGCCGGGACCGCCACCGCAAAGAACGCCAGGTCGAACGAGATCACCGGCCCGCCCCGCAAAACGCTTGTGCCCACAAGCCCCTTAGCCGATCGCGGGGGCCGGCGGAACCGCGCGCGGCGCCCGCGCTGCATCGCGGCAGCCTTGCGCGGGGCGCGGCGAGGCACTACCCATCCGGCCGGAACCAACAGACCAGGGGAACAGTTCAACATGGCCAGACCCAAGATCGCATTGATCGGTGCGGGACAGATCGGGGGCACGCTCGCCCATCTCGCCGCGATCAAGGAACTGGGCGACGTCGTGCTTTTCGACATCGCCGATGGGGTGCCGCAGGGCAAGGCGCTCGACATCGCCGAATCCGGCCCCTCCGAAGGGTTCGACGCGCGGCTGAAGGGCACGACCGACTACGCCGACATCGCCGGCGCGGATGTCTGCATCGTCACCGCCGGCGTGCCGCGCAAGCCCGGCATGAGCCGCGACGACCTCCTGGGCATCAACCTCAAGGTCATGAAGGCCGTGGGCGAAGGCATCCGCGACAACGCGCCGAACGCCTTCGTCATCTGCATCACCAACCCGCTGGACGCGATGGTCTGGGCGCTGCGGCAGTATTCCGGCCTGCCCGCCGAAAAGGTCGTGGGCATGGCCGGCGTGCTCGACAGCGCGCGCTTCCGCCACTTCCTCAGCCTCGAATTCAACGTCTCGATGAAGGACGTCACCGCCTTCGTCCTCGGCGGCCACGGCGACACCATGGTGCCGCTGGTCAAGTATTCCACCGTCGGCGGCATCCCGCTGCCCGACCTGGTCGACATGGGCTGGACCAGCAAGGAAAAGCTCGACGCCATCGTGCAGCGCACCCGCGACGGCGGGGCCGAGATCGTGGGCCTGCTCAAGACCGGCTCGGCCTTCTACGCCCCGGCGACCAGCGCCATCGAGATGGCCGAGGCCTACCTCAAGGACCAGAAGCGCCTGCTGCCCTGCGCCGCCTGGGTGGACAACGCCTACGGTCTCAAGGGCCTCTATGTCGGGGTGCCGACCGTGATCGGCGCGGGCGGGATCGAACGCATCGTCGAGATCAAGCTCGACAAGGCGGAGCAGGAGATGTTCGACAATTCGGTGGGCGCGGTCCGCGGTCTAGTCGAGGCCTGCAAGGGGATCGACGAGACGCTGGCCTGACCGCCATGCGCCCAGGGTGACCCGGGGCCGCGCGCTGCGCGGCCCTTTTCGCGTCGCCGGGCATCCCTCCGCCCACCGAACCGACGCCTCCCCCCAGGGTCCGAGCCGAAAACGCCCTGCGCTTGCTGCGCGCCGCGGCGCGTCCCGTGCCGCGCGCCCGCCTGCCCGCACGCGCCGCCACGCCGCCGCCGCAGGCGCCGCCCGCGATTTTCCGCAGCTTTGTGATCACAGCTGCGAAATGCGTGATCACAAACGCCAAAAACATCGCGGAATGCCGCCGGCTCGACCCGAAAGGCGTTTCGTCGCACCCGGT
Source organism: Rhodovulum sp. ES.010 (assembly GCF_900142935.1). Lineage (NCBI taxonomy): Bacteria > Pseudomonadati > Pseudomonadota > Alphaproteobacteria > Rhodobacterales > Paracoccaceae > Rhodovulum > Rhodovulum sp. ES.010. The sequence continues at coordinate 1,982,688 of NZ_FSRS01000001.1, forward strand.
TCCGTGCTTATGAGGTCGGAAATCGGACCAGCACGGGACAGCTCGATGAACATCCACGAATACCAGGCCAAGGCGCTCCTGCGCAGCTACGGCGCGCCGGTCTCGGACGGCCATGTCGTCACCCGCGCCGAAGAGGCCAAGACCATCGCCGGAGAGCTCGACGGCCCGCTCTGGGTGGTCAAGGCGCAAATCCATGCCGGCGGCCGCGGCAAGGGCCGGTTCATCGAGGAAGCCGCGGGCGAAAAGGGCGGCGTGCGGCTGGCGAAATCCGTGGGCGAGGCCGCCGAGGAGGCCCGCAAGATGCTGGGCCGCACGCTCGTCACCCACCAGACCGGCCCCGCGGGCAAGCAGGTCGGCCGGGTCTATATCGAGGACGGCTCGGGCATCGAGCGCGAGCTCTACCTCGCCCTTCTGGTGGACCGCCAGACCAGCCGCATCGCCTTCGTCTGTTCCACCGAGGGCGGCATGGACATCGAGGAGGTCGCCGCCTCCACGCCCGACAAGATCCTGTCCTTCGCGGTCGATCCCGTCACCGGCTACCAGGGTTTCCACGGCCGCCGCATCGCCTTTGCGCTGGGGCTCCAGGGCCAGCAGGTCAAGCAATGCGTCCGTCTGATGGGCACGCTTTACAAGCTGTTCGTCGAGAAGGATTGCGAGATGCTGGAGATCAACCCGCTGATCGTGACCGACACGGGCGAGCTGAAATGCCTCGACGCCAAGATGGGTTTCGATTCCAACGCGCTCTACCGGCATGACGACATCCTCAGCCTGCGCGACGAGACCGAGGAGGACCCCAAGGAACTCCAGGCGTCGAAATACGACCTGAACTACATCGCGCTGGATGGCGAGATCGGCTGCATGGTCAATGGCGCGGGGCTTGCCATGGCCACGATGGACATCATCAAGCTCTACGGCTCGGAGCCCGCCAACTTCCTCGACGTCGGCGGCGGCGCGACCAAGGAAAAGGTGACCGAGGCGTTCAAGATCATCACCTCGGACGAGAACGTCAAAGGCATCCTGGTGAACATCTTCGGCGGCATCATGCGCTGCGACGTGATCGCCGAGGGCGTCGTGGCCGCCGTGAAAGAGGTGGGCCTTCAGGTGCCGCTGGTCGTCCGGCTCGAAGGCACCAATGTCGAGAAGGGCAAGGAGATCATCAACGGCTCCGGCCTCGACGTGATCGCGGCGGATGATCTGTCGGATGCGGCCGAGAAGATCGTGAAGGCGGTGAAGGGGTGATCGCTTCTGATAGTAACGTGCCCCTGCAAGCGGAGCTTATTATCGAATTATGGAAAATGTGATAACAAGAACTCACCATGTATGATGCAGGGCACGAAGTCGAAAACAACGACATGAACCTCAGTCTAAACAATTCATCCCAGAGGGCAGGCGAGTACCGCGCTCAGCCCGGAAACTACAAGGCGTTCTTCCCTGCACCGTTGCCACCTGACCCCGGTATTGCGTTCACTCCGGAGACGTGGCGCCTCCTCTCTGACGCCGATCGCGCCTTAGGCCGCCTTGATGCCGTGACGCAGACACTACCGGATACCGAATTGTTCCTGTTGATGTATGTTCGCAAGGAAGCGTTGCTGTCGTCCCAGATCGAAGGAACGCAAGCGTCGCTTGAAGACATCATTCAGTTTGAGAACGACATTCAGGAGGCCGAGAACCCTGACGACGTCGAAGAAGTCGTCAACTACATCAGGGCTTTGAACCATGGCCTCGGAGCCATCGAACGCCTGCCGGTCTCTGTGCGACTAATCCGCGAGGTCCATTGCGAACTGATGCGGGGCGTGCGTGGCCAGAACCGGAACCCCGGCGAAATCAGGACGATCCAGAACTGGATCGGTCGGGAGGGAACAGACCTCTACGACGCACTGTTCGTCCCCCCACCTCCGGGCGATCCGCTAAACGCCGCGCTTTCAGATCTGGAACGGTTCATCCACTCCGAACCCGAACTGCCGGTGCTCATCCAAATCGCTCTCGTTCACGCCCAGTTCGAAACCATCCACCCGTTCTTGGACGGCAACGGCCGCCTCGGTCGCCTCCTGATCACCTTTCTGCTTTGCGAAAAGGACATTCTGGAAGAACCGAGCCTCTACATCTCTCATTTCTTCAAACGCTATAAGAGCGAATACTACGAGAGGCTTCAAGGCGTAAGAGATCGCGGGGACTGGGAAGGCTGGGTCAACTTCTTTTTGCGGGGGGTTAGAGACGTCGCGCGGGAAGGCGCCAGAACGGCGGGCGCTATTCTCAGGCTCCGCGAGGATCACAGAGCGCTTATTGCCGGCAAGTTGTCCAGAGCCCAGGCAGGCAGCGCCGCTCACCTGCTTGATCACATGTTCAAGGTGCCGGTCATATCGATCAACTCCGCCTCGAACGTCATACAGCGCAGTTTTGCTAACGCAAACACGCTCGTTGCGCGGCTCTGCGAACTCGGGCTTCTCGAAGAAATCACCGGGCGGGAAAGAGATCGTCTCTTTCGCTACAGCCCTTATGTCGCGCTATTCAGGGACTAGGAAATATGGCCGTACTCGTCGACAAGGAAACCAAGGTCATCTGCCAGGGCTTCACCGGCTCTCAGGGCACCTTCCACTCCGAACAGGCCATCGCCTATGGCACGCAGATGGTCGGCGGCGTGACGCCGGGCAAGGGGGGCCAGACGCATCTGGACCTGCCGGTCTTCAACTCCTGCCACGAGGCGGTGCAGCAGACCGGGGCGAACGCGTCCGTCATCTACGTCCCCCCGCCCTTCGCAGCGGACTCGATCCTCGAAGCCATCGACGCCCAGATCCCGCTGATCGTCTGCATCACCGAGGGCATCCCCGTGCTCGACATGATGACCGTCAAGCGCGCCCTCGAAGGCTCCAGTTCCACCCTCGTCGGCCCCAACTGCCCCGGCGTCATCACGCCCGACGCCTGCAAGATCGGCATCATGCCCGGCCATATCCACAAGCGCGGCTCGGTCGGCGTCGTCTCGCGCTCCGGCACCCTCACCTACGAGGCCGTGAAACAGACCACCGATGTCGGCCTCGGCCAATCCACCTGCGTCGGCATCGGCGGCGACCCGATCAAGGGGACCGAGCATATCGACGTGCTGGAATGGTTCCTCGCCGATGACGAGACCGAATCCATCATCATGATCGGCGAGATCGGCGGCAGTGCCGAGGAAGAGGCCGCCCAGTTCCTCAAGGACGAGGCGAAGGCCGGCCGCAAGAAACCCGTCGCGGGCTTCATCGCGGGCCGCACCGCGCCCCCGGGCCGCCGCATGGGCCATGCGGGCGCTATCGTCGCCGGCGGCAAGGGCGGCGCCGAGGACAAGATCGAGGCGATGAAATCCGCCGGCATCGTGGTGGCCGACAGCCCCGCGAAACTGGGCGAGGCCGTGCTGAAAGCCATCGAGGCATAACCGCATGACAGGCCCCGCGGCCCCCGGTCGGGCCACGGGGCACGGGAACGTCGGGAGGACCAGAATGACCGACCAAAGCGCGAACGAAACCTTTCACAACTCGTCCTTCCTGCAAGGACACAACGCCGAATACGTCGAACAGCTCTACGCCCGCTACGCCAACGACCCCGACGCGGTGGACGAACAGTGGCGGCGCTTCTTCGCCGAACTCGGCGACGACGAGGTGTCGGTCAAGCGCGAGGCCGCCGGGCCAAGCTGGGCGCGGCGCGACTGGCCGCCGGCGCCCAGCGACGAGATCACCGCCGCGCTCGACGGGCAATGGCCCGGCCTGCCCGTGGAAAAGGAAGCCAAGGCCACCGAGGAGAAGATCCGCGAGAAGGCCCAGGAAAAGGGCGTCGCGGTCACCGATGACGAGGTCAAGCGCGCGGTGCTGGATTCGATCCGGGCGCTGATGCTGATCCGGGCCTACCGCATCCGGGGCCATCTGGTCGCCGATCTCGACCCGCTGGGGATGCGCAATCCCACGCCGCACCCGGAACTCGACCCCGGCTCCTACGGGTTCACCGAGGCCGACATGGAGCGGCCCGTGTTCATCGACAACGTGCTGGGCCTGCAGGTCGCCTCGATGCGCGAGATCCTCGCCATCGTGAAGCGCACCTATTGCGGCACCTTCGCGCTGCAATACATGCACATCTCCGACCCCGAGCAATCCGCCTGGCTGAAAGAGCGGATCGAGGGCTACGGCAAGGAGATCAAGTTCACCCGCGAGGGGCGCCGGGCGATCCTGAACCGCCTGGTCGAGGCCGAGGGCTTCGAAAAGTTCCTGCACGTCAAGTACATGGGGACCAAGCGCTTCGGGCTCGACGGCGGCGAGGCGCTGATCCCGGCGATGGAACAGATCATCAAGCGCGGCGGTGCGCTGGGACTTGAGGAAATCGCCATCGGCATGCCGCATCGCGGGCGCCTGTCGGTGCTGGCCAACGTGATGGGCAAGCCCTACAAGGCGATCTTTCACGAATTCCAGGGCGGCAGCTTCAAGCCCGAGGATGTCGACGGCTCGGGCGACGTGAAATACCACCTCGGCGCGTCCTCGGACCGGGAATTCGACGGCAATGTCGTGCACCTGTCGCTGACGGCGAACCCCAGCCACCTTGAGGCGGTGAACCCGGTGGTCCTGGGCAAGACCCGGGCCAAGCAGTCGCAGATGAGGGATTACGACCGCAAGAAGGTGGTCGCGGTGCTGCTGCATGGCGACGCGGCCTTCGCGGGCCAGGGCGTGGTGGCCGAGGGCTTCGGCATGTCGGGCCTCGTCGGGCACCGCACCGGGGGCACCATCCATATCGTGGTGAACAACCAGATCGGCTTCACCACCGCGCCGCATTTCTCGCGCTCGTCCCCCTATCCCACCGACATCGCGCTGATGGTCGAGGCACCGATCTTCCACGTCAACGGCGACGACCCCGAAGCGGTGACCCACGCCGCCAAGGTCGCCACCGAGTTTCGCCAGAAGTTCGGCAAGGACGTGGTGATCGACATGTTCTGCTATCGCCGCTTCGGCCACAACGAGGGGGACGAACCGATGTTCACCAACCCCCTGATGTACAACAAGATCAAGAAGCACAAGACGACGCTGCAGCTCTATACCGACCGGCTGGTCGCCGACGGGCTGATCCCCGAGGGCGAGATCGAGGACATGAAGGCCGCGTTCCAGTCGCACCTGAACGACGAGTTCGAGTCGGCCAAGGAATACAAGCCCAACAAGGCCGACTGGCTGGATGGCCGCTGGTCGCATATCGAACGCGGCGGCGGCGACGACTACCAGCGCGGCGATACCGCGATTTCCGAGGACACGATGCAGGCGCTCGGCCAGGCGCTGACCACCGTGCCCGAGGGCTTCGCGCTGCACCGCACGGTCGGCCGCCTGCTCCAGGCCAAGAAGGAGATGTTCGACAGCGGCAAGGGCTTCGACTGGGCGACCGCCGAGGCGATGGCCTTCGGCAGCCTGCTGACCGAGGGCTACCCGGTGCGGCTGTCGGGCCAGGACAGCACGCGCGGCACCTTCTCGCAGCGTCATTCCGCGCTGATCAACCAGGACAGCGAAGAGCGGTATTACCCCCTCAACCACATCCGCAAGGGCCAGGCCCGCTACGAGGTCATCGACTCGATGCTCTCGGAATATGCGGTGCTGGGCTTCGAATACGGCTACAGCCTCGCCGAACCCAACGCGCTGGTGATGTGGGAGGCGCAGTTCGGCGATTTCGCCAACGGCGCGCAGATCATGTTCGACCAGTTCATCTCCTCGGGCGAACGCAAGTGGCTGCGCATGTCGGGCCTCGTCGTGCTGCTGCCCCACGGCTACGAAGGCCAGGGGCCGGAACACAGCTCGGCCCGGCTGGAACGCTTCCTGCAGATGTCGGCCGAGGACAACTGGATCGTCGCCAACTGCTCGACGCCGGCGAACTACTTCCACATCCTGCGCCGTCAGCTTCACCGCAGCTTCCGCAAGCCGTTGATCCTGATGACGCCGAAATCGCTGCTGCGCCACCGTCTCGCGGTGTCCGAGGCCAAGGCGTTCCTCACCGGCTCCAGCTTCCACCGGGTGCTGTGGGACGACGCCGAAACCCACCGCTCGTCCGACCTCACGCTGAAGCCCGACGACCAGGTCCGGCGCGTGGTGCTCTGCTCGGGCAAGGTCTATTACGACCTGCTGGAAGAACGCGACGCCCGCGGCATCGACGACGTGTATCTCATGCGGATCGAGCAGTTCTATCCCTTCCCCGCGCTCAGCCTGGTGAAGGAGCTCGAACGCTTCAAGGAGGCCGAGATGATCTGGTGCCAGGAAGAGCCCAAGAACCAGGGCGCCTGGACCTTCATCGAGCCGAATCTCGAATGGGTGCTCGGCCGGATCGACGCCAAGCACAACCGGCCGCGCTATGTCGGCCGCCCCGCCGCCGCCTCGCCCGCCACCGGGCTCGCCAGCCAGCACAAGGCCCAGCAGGCCGCGCTCGTCGACGACGCGCTGACAATCGAAGGGTAATCGTTCATGTCCACAGAAGTTCGCGTGCCCACCCTGGGCGAAAGCGTCACCGAGGCCACCGTCGCCACCTGGTTCAAGCAGCCCGGCGACGCGGTCTCGGCCGACGAAATGCTCTGCGAGCTCGAGACCGACAAGGTCACCGTCGAGGTCCCCGCCCCGGCCGCAGGCACCTTGTCGGAAATCGTCGCCGGAGAGGGCGAGACCGTGTCGGTCGATGCGCTGCTCGCCACCATCTCCGAAGGCGCGGGCAAGCCCGCCGAGGGCAAGAAGAAGGCCAAGGCGCCCGCCGACGAGGGCCGCAGCGTGCCCGAGGAAGCCGCCTCGGAGGGCGAGGGCGAGAAGATCGACGTCATGGTGCCCTCGCTCGGCGAAAGCGTGACCGAGGCCACCGTGTCCACCTGGTTCAAGCAGGCCGGCGACCCCGTCGCCCGCGACGAGATGCTGTGCGAACTGGAAACCGACAAGGTCTCGGTCGAGGTCCCGGCCCCGGCCTCGGGCACGCTGAGCGAAATCCTCGCCCGGGAAGGCGAAACGGTCGAGGCCGGCGGCAAGCTCGCCGTCATGACCTCCGGCAAGGGCGCGGCCCCCGAACCCCCCGCCGAACCGGCCGCGGCCCCGGCCGGGGGCGGCAAGGATGTCGAACATGCCCCCTCGGCGAAAAAGCTGATGGCCGAAAAGGGCCTGTCGGAGGACGACGTGAAAGGCACCGGCCGCGACGGCCGCATCATGAAGGAAGACGTGCAGAAGGCCGCCGAGGCGCCGAAACCGGCCGAAAAGCCCGCCGAGGCCCCGAAACCCGCGCCCGCCCCCGACGCCGCCCGCGCCCCGATCCCGGCCGAGGACGCAGAGCGCGAGGAACGGGTGAAAATGACCCGGCTCCGCCAGACCATCGCCCGCCGCCTGAAGGACGCGCAGAACACCGCCGCCATGCTGACCACCTATAACGAGGTGGACATGTCCGGCGTCATGGCGCTGCGCAAGGAATACAAGGACCTCTTCGAGAAGAAGCACGGCGTGAAGCTGGGCTTCATGTCCTTCTTCACCAAGGCGTGCTGCCACGCCCTGACCGAGGTGCCCGAGGTCAACGCGGAAATCGACGGCACCGACATCGTCTACAAGAAGTTCGTCCACATGGGCATCGCGGTCGGCACCCCCAACGGCCTCGTCGTCCCGGTGCTCCGCAACGCCGACACGATGAGCTTCGCCGAGATCGAGAAGCGCATCGCCGAGCTTGGCATCCGCGCCCGCGACGGGAAACTGTCGATGGCCGAGATGCAGGGCGGCACCTTCACCATCTCCAACGGCGGCGTCTACGGCTCGCTCATGTCCTCGCCGATCCTGAACCCGCCGCAATCGGGTATCCTGGGCATGCACAAGATCCAGGACCGGCCCATGGTGGTGGGCGGCCAGATCGTCATCCGCCCGATGATGTATCTCGCGCTCAGCTACGACCACCGCATCGTCGACGGCAAGGGCGCGGTGACGTTCCTGGTGCGGGTGAAAGAGGCGCTGGAGGATCCGCGGCGGCTGTTGATGGATTTGTGATCGTTCGTCGAGCCCCAACATCGGGTAGGGGCCGACGGAACGCATCTTAGTCGTGGAGGCTAAACGTGGCAAAATCTTATAAGGCGCTAAAGAAGCAGTTCGACGAATTGTCAGCTGATACGAAATCTTATCTTCACAAGCTTGAAGGACTTCTTGCGGGCTCTGACAAATACGATATTGCTCTGGCTTATATCTTCATGAAATTGGAGGAAGGACATCACAGAGCACTGAAGTGCGGTTTGATTCGGCGACACAAGTGCAACTCTGCCAAGGCAGACGAGGCGCTGGAGCAGCAGCATTTTACACGAGAATATTTCCGCAAGGTTTTCAAAAATGTACTTGGAAAAGACATACCCAGCGCCGCCAGGGAAAAACTTGCAAGTGCTGAAGGTATCAGAGATAAGCAGATTCACGGAAAATCCGTCTCGGATGCAGATCTCCGGCAAGGAATATCAGATGCGCTCACTTATATTTCGAACCTGGGTGAGTTTGTAAAAGAAAAGACCAATAAGAACCCGTTTGGTGATCTTCGTGGTCTTGCTGGGAAGACGCAGCTTCTGGACGAAGCCACGAGTTACTGGCTTCTAAAAGGGGTTGGGTTGTACACCGACCAATCATAGCGCAGTTTTGACTGGCGCGCCTCTTTTCGAAGCGTAAGAGGTATCGGCTCTCACGCCAAACCATCGGTGACAAGGACCCGCCCCATGCAACTCCTCTGCCGCCACGACCTGACCGATTTCGACGCCTGGAAGGCGGCGTTCGACCAGGCCGCCGAAGAGCGCCGCAATGCCGGCCTCACCGTGCTTCAGGCCTGGCGCGAAGCCGACCGCGAGACCCGAATCTTCGTGCTCTACGAGGTCAATGTCCGCGACAAGGCCGAAACGTACCTCGCGACCGAGGCCCGGCTGATGGCCGGCCGGGCCGGCGTCACCGACAGCAGCCACCATTTCCTGCAAACCCTCTAGCGACCGGACATGACCCCCGAACTCACCGCCCTCGCCCTCGCCATCCTGCTCCAGGCCGCGCAACTCGCGATCTTCGCTATCCCCGCGAATTTCGAGCTCGGCGCCCGCTACACCACCAGCCCCCGCGACGAGCCGCCCGACGGCAGCCTCTCCACCCCCACCGCCCGGATGCAGCGCGCCTTCCAGAACCATTTCGAGGCGCTGATCCTCTTCACCGCGGCCGTCACCCTCGTCACCGTCTCGGACCAATCCACCTGGTTCACCGCGCTTTGCGCCTTCGCCTACCTCGCGGCCCGCATTGTCTACGTGCCGGCCTACGTCCTCGGCTGGGCGCCCGGCCGGTCGATCATCTGGGCCGCGGGCTTTCTCGCCACGATCCTGATGACGCTCGCGGCGCTCCTGTGACCTTCTTCTGGCCGCAAACATCCTCGGGGGGAGTCGCGCCGCAGGCGCGGCGGGGGGCAGACGCCCCCCCTGCCCCGCTTCGCGGAAGTCCGATAAAAGTCCGATGGAATTCCGATGGAAATCCGATGGAATTCCGACAGCCCAAACCGGCAAGGGAGACCCCATGGCAAGCTATGACGTGATCATCATCGGCTCCGGCCCCGGCGGCTATGTCTGCGCCATCCGCTGCGCCCAGCTCGGCCTGAAAACCGCCTGCGTCGAGGGCCGCGAAACGCTCGGCGGCACCTGCCTCAACGTCGGCTGCATCCCCTCCAAGGCGCTGCTCCACGCCTCGCACATGCTGCACGAGGCCGAAGAGAATTTCGCGAAGATGGGCCTCAAGGGCAAATCCCCCTCCGTGGACTGGTCCCAGATGCTCGCCTACAAGGACGAGACCATCGGCCAGAACACCAAGGGCATCGAGTTCCTGTTCAAGAAGAACAAGATCGACTGGATCAAGGGCTGGGCCTCGATCCCCGAAGCCGGGCTGGTGCAGGTCGGCGACGCCACCCACAAGGCGAAAAACATAATCATCGCAACGGGTTCCGAGCCTGCGACGATCCCCGGCGTGGAGATCGACGAAAAGACCATCGTCTCCTCCACCGGCGCGCTCAGCCTGCCCAAGGTGCCGAAAAAGCTGGTTGTGATCGGTGCGGGCGTGATCGGGCTGGAACTCGGCTCGGTCTATGCCCGGCTCGGCGCCGAGGTGACGGTGCTGGAATATCTCGACCAGATCACGCCGGGGCTCGACGCCGAAATCGCCCGCAGCTTCCGATCCCTTCTGAAAAAACAAGGGCTTGAGATCATAACCGGCGCCGCCGTCCAGTCCGCCGAGGCGCTCAAGACCAAGGTCAAGATCGGCTACACGCTGCGCAAGGACGACAGCGAGCACCAGGCCGATGCCGAGGTCGTGCTCGTCGCGACGGGCCGCAAACCCTTCACGCAGGGTCTGGGCCTCGACGCGCTGGGCGTGACCCTCACGAAACGCGGCCAGATCGCCACCGATGGCCGGTTCAAGACCTCGGTCGACGGCATTTATGGCATCGGCGACGCGATCGAAGGCCCGATGCTCGCCCACAAGGCCGAGGACGAGGGGATGGCGGTCGCCGAGATCCTCGCGGGCCAGGCGGGCCACGTGAATTACGACGTGATCCCCGGCGTGATCTACACCCATCCCGAGGTCGCCACCGTAGGCAAGACCGAGGAAGATCTGAAGGAGGCCGGCCGCGCCTACAAGACCGGCAAGTTCTCCTTCATGGGCAACGGCCGGGCCAAGGCCAATTTCGCGGCCGACGGCTTCGTCAAGGTCCTCGCCGATGCCGAGACAGACCGCATCCTCGGCGCGCATATCATCGGGCCGGCCGCGGGCGATCTGATCCACGAGATCTGCGTCGCGATGGAGTTCGGCGCGGCGGCCGAGGACCTCGCGCGCACCTGCCACGCCCACCCGACCTATTCCGAGGCGGTGCGCGAGGCCGCGCTGGCCTGCGGCGACGGGCCGATCCATAGTTGAAGCGGAGGCGCGGTGCGGTCAGATGGCTTGGGGACGACGGTTGCAATTTCCGCCGCCCCCGGTCGTGCCGTTTCCGACACTCCGGGCCGGGCGACCCGTGGGGGGAAAGGACGAGCGCCCGGCCTGAGCGGAACATGGGGCGCACAACGGGAGATTGCGCCCCGCCACAAGAAGTTGTGAAAGCCCCGTCAGGCGGCCAGCATCCGAAGGCCCTGGGTCACGTCGGTGCGTACCGCTAGCCGCAGGGCCGGCTCGTCCCCCGCCCGAAGCGCGGCCAGGATCATCCGGTGATGCTGCGGCGGCTCGGTCCGCCCCAGCCGCCCGTAAAGTGCGCGCATGGTGGGCCCGAGCTGCAGCCAGACGGTTTCCGCCATGGCCAGCATCGCGGGCGCCTGCGCGCGGAGGTAAAGGGCACGGTGGAACTCCAGGTTGGTGCGGATGAACCCGACCGCGTCGCCACGCGCCACCACCTCGCCGATCTCGCCGTTGATCTTCTGCATCCGCTCGATCAGCGCCATGTGCGCCCGCGGCAGCGCCCGGCTGGCCAGTTCGGGTTCCAGGAGCGCACGCAGCGCCGCCAGTTCCTCGATGCGCTCGTTCGACAGCTCGGGCGTCGCCACCCGGCCCGAGGAAGACAGCGTCAGCGCCCCCTCGGCCACCAGCCGGCGCACCGCCTCGCGCGCAGGCGTCATCGACACGCCGAACTTCCGGCCGATCCCGCGCAGCGTGAGCGCCGCGCCGGGGGTCAGTTCGCCATGCATGATCTGGGTTCGGAGGGCCCGGTACAGCCGGTCATGCGCGGCCGTGCCCGCCTCCCCCGGGCGCGTCTGAATGAGCATGGGCCGACTGTGATCACGAATTTTGCCAAGGTCAATCGCCGAAGCGCACGCGATGCAGCGCCGTGCCGTTCGCCCGCAACCAGGCCCGCGGCGCCTCGTAGTCCGGCAGCAGGCCACGGACCACCGCCCAATAGGCGGCCGAGTGATTCATCTCGGCCAGATGCGCCACCTCGTGCGCGGCCACGTAGTCCAGAACCTCCGCAGGCGCCATGATCAGCCGCCAGGAGAACATCAGATCGCCGCGCCACGAGCACGATCCCCACCGCGAGCGGGTGTCCCTCAGCGTGATCCGACCGTAGGGCCGGCCAAGCGTGCTGGCATGCCGCTCGACGGCGGCAGAAAGGGCGTCGCGGGCCTGAGTCTTCAGAAAGCCCTGCACCCGTGCGGCCACACGCTCGGGCGGGCCGGGCACCGCGAGCGCCCCGTCGACCAGGCACGGGGCGCGGCCGCGGCCGGGGACCAGCGGCAGAGGGCGCCCGCGAAACGGGACGCTGCCTCCCAGCTCGACCGTCTGCCCGTCGGGCCGGGCGTCGAGATGGCCCCGTATCCAGCCTTCCTTCTCACGCAGAAAGGCAAGCCCTTCGGCCAGCGGCGCGCGGTGCGGCAAGGTCAGGGTCACGCGCCCGTCGAGTTGCGAGATGCGCAGCGAGTAACGCCGCGCCCGCGCCGACCGGCGCAGGGTGACGTCGAGCGGGGGGTCGCCTGGAAGCCGCGTGATGCCCATGTCTGCCTCTTGTTTCGCCCGGAGAATAGCAATCCAAAAGGGCTTTGACACGTTGGGGGACTTGTGGCAGGTGGCTGCAACCGCAAGAGACGTGACTCCTGAGAGGAACTCCATGCCGAAGGAAGAATGGGGCGTAAAGCGCGTTTGTCCGAATTGCTCGACGCGCTTCTATGACCTGCAGCGTGATCCGATGACCTGCCCCTCCTGCGGGCACAGCTTCTCTCTGGAGAGCCTGACCGCGGGCAAGGGGCGCACCATGCTGACCGAAAAGGCCAGGCCGGCCAAGTCGGCGCCCCAGCGCGATCTCGGCACGAACGAAGAGGTGATCGAGGACGACGATTCCTCCGATGTCAATCTGGACGACGACGTGCTCGACGATGACGACGACGACAACGTCTCGCTCGACGACATCGCCGACGTCTCCTCGGACGACAACGATGAAAACTGACGGGCGCGGGGCGTTTTTTTCGCTTGATCTCGCCCCGCCGCTTCCATAAGACACGCGGGCGGCCCCGAGGGGCCGCTCCCGTATCGGGGCCATAGCTCAGTTGGGAGAGCGCTTGCATGGCATGCAAGAGGTCAGGGGTTCGACTCCCCTTGGCTCCACCAATCCTCCACATCGATACGCACTGATTTTCGCAAGAAAATCTGAAGGCAATCTCCGCGCCGCCGGTCGCGGGTAGTATGTCGAGACCAGGCCCGGCCATACCCGCAGCGCCGGCTGCTACCGCTCTCCGCACCCAGCTTGTTTTACCCGCGGCGTCACGGCGCTCGCGATGTCGGCGGCCCGACGGCCTGCGCACCCCACGCCCGTTCGCGCCGCGGCCCGCACACCCGCCAAGGCAAGAGACTGCCGCCGCAAAGCGTGCCGCAGCTTCGGCAAGATCCTTCCTTTGGAATCTCTCAATCTTTTGGAAAGGCGGCGTTGGTATCGCATGAAAGCCCGCGAGCGGCGTGGGCGCACCCGGAAGTCCCGCAGCCGTGGCACGGCACCATACAGTTTTGGAGGTCAAATGGGTCAGCCCGAAATCCAGCCCGGGAGCGCCTGGGCTGCGCAACGGCAAGACGAAGAGGTTCACTTCGCTCCAGAAGAGATCTTCTATTCCAGAACGGACCGTCGCGGCCTCCTGCGGATGGGAAACTCGGTCTTCCGGCGCGTCGCGGGCTATTCGTGGGACGAACTCGTCGGCGCGCCCCACAAGATCGTGCGTCACCCGGACATGCCCAAAGCCGCCTTCCGGATCTTCTGGAAGCGGCTTCTCGATGGCTATGCCGCCGGCGCATACGTCAAGAACCGGTCCAAGGACGGCGGGTACTACTGGGTCTTCGCCGTGGCCCAACCGATCGACGGCGGGTTCCTGTCGGTGCGGATCAAGCCGACAAGCCCGCTCTTCGAGACGGTCAAGACGATCTACGCCGCCGTCCGGGCGGAAGAAACGGAACGGCGCCTCGACCCGGACCAGAGTGCCGGCATGCTGATCCAACATCTGCAGAAGGCGGGTTTTACCGGCTATCTCGACTTCATGTCGCAGGCGCTCTGCCAGGAACTCGCCGCGCGCGATCTCGCGAAGACTGGCCACCGGGCCGCGCGCCTCGATGAACTCCTGGGCGTCGGCCAAAGCCTGAAGGCCGCCGCGCACGAGCAAGAGCACCTCCTGGCGACGTTGAACGCGCTTCAGCTTCTGCCGAACAATATCCGCATCGTGGCGGCGCAAATGGAGAAATCCGGCGGCCCGATCACCGCGATCTCGGAAAACTACCGGGCCGCCTCGAAGGAAATCCTGGCCCGGCTCGATGCCTTCGCCGGCTCCAGGGGCAACCTCTGCACGCAAATGTCCCGCGCGGTCGCGGAGGGCGCCTTTCTGATGGGATGCGCCGAGGTGCAGACTGAACTGGCCCGCCAGTTCGGGACGGAAACGGCAAGCGACTGCCCCGAGAACGCGGACGAAGAAATGGCCCTTCTCGAAAAGCTCGAAGGCGAAAGCACCGCGCGTGCGCACGGCCACATGGAAGAAGCGGTGCAGGTCGCGGATCGCCTCGCCGCAACCGGCCGTGAGTTGCGCCGCGTGGTGCTCGGGCTCGATACGATCAAGGTCATGGGACGTGTGGAATGCGCCCGCTACGGCACAAGCGGCGCCCGGCTGGCGGCCACGATCGAGGATCTCGACCGCTACCATGTCGACATTCGCTCCCGCCTTGAAACCCTGATCGCACTTTCCGAGAAGATCTGCGACACCGCGCAGGCGTTCACGGCCTGATACCCGCGTCGGTCGATCGGCGTCACGCGGTCCAGCCGCGAAACTTCCGCATCGATGAGGATGGCGAGGGAGACGGGGCTCTGGAACGGGCACAGGGCTGTTCGATCGGCGGTTTCCCGGCGTCTTGCGGCGAACGCGCCCTTTGCCCAATGGGGGCCGACCCTTGCCTTTCGACCCGTTGGCGTTCTATCGCGTCCCGAGGCTCGCGGCTCCGTGACAAGGCGAGAAGATGACTTGAAGGTGATCGACCTATATCATTTGGGGTCGCCGCACCGCGCGGCGCCGTGGACCGGACCGCCATGCTTCGGCAATTGATTCTTTCTACGCTGCTGATCGCGGGCACGCTCGCGCTCTGGATCGCTTACGTGCCCTCGGCGATTCCGGTGCTCGACCGGGTCGGGTTGCTTGACCTTCTGGGACTCGAACGGACAGCAGAGTCGCAGACACAGGGCAGCCGGTTCCGCCGGGGCGGCGCCATGGCGGTGGTCGTGGAAAAGGTCGCCGAAGGCAAGATCAGCGACCGGGTTGCCGCGATCGGCGATGGCAGGGCGCTGCGCACGGTCAACCTGCGTACGAAGGCGACGGGACAGGTGATCGAACTCGGCGTCGACGATGGAGGCTATGTCGAGACGGGCGCGCTTGTCGTCCGGCTCGAGGACGAGGCCGAGCGCATTGCGCTGGAACGCGCGCGCCTGATGCTGGAGGACGCCCGCGACGAGGCCGACCGCCTGGCACGTCTGGAGACGACCGGCGCGGTGACCGAGGTCAGCCGGCGCGAGGCCGATCTGGCGCTGAGCACCGCCGAGCTTGCCGTCCGCGACGCCGAATTCGAACTCGCGCAGCGCAGGGTGCATGCGCCCATTTCGGGCTGGGCCGGAATCCTCGATCTGTCGGTCGGCGACAGCGTCTCGGCGCAGGAGACGCTTCTGACGCTCACCGACCGGTCGCAAATCCTGATCGATTTTCGGGTCCCCGAACGGGTGGTCGCGCAGATCGCGCGCGGCATGCCGCTCGAGGCCCGACCGCTGGCGATGCCCGGCACGGCGCTGAGGGGCAAGGTGGACGCCCTCGACAACGTGGTCGACCGGGCCAGCCGCACCCTGCGCGTGCAGGGGCGGCTGGACAACGCCGAGGACCTCTTGCGCGATGGCATGGCCTTCGAGGTGGTGCTGCGCTTCCCCGGCGAGACGCTGCCCGCGGTGGACCCGCTCGCGGTTCAGTGGTCGTCCGACGGGGCCTTCGTCTGGACCGTGCGCGACGAAACGGCGACGCGCGTGCCCATCGCCATCCGCCAGCGCAACGCCGACAGCGTGCTCGTCGAGGCCGAACTTACCCCCGGGGAGCCGGTCGTTACCGAGGGCGTGCAATCGCTGCGCTCCGGCGCCGCCGTGCGCATCGTCGAACCGCAGGCCGCCGCCCCGCAGGGCGCTGCGGCCCGGCCGCTCTGAGGCCGGCCCGCGATGCTGGAGGAAGCGACACGCGCGGCACAGCAGGGCGGCCCCGCCATGTTCGTGCGCCGCCCGATCCTGGCGCTCGTGGTCAGCACGTTGATCGTGCTGGCGGGCTTCGCCGCGCTCTTCGGCGTGGAAATCCGCGAATTGCCGAACGTGGACCGGCCGGTGGTGACCGTGACGACCGAGTTTCCCGGCGCCTCGCCCGAAACCATCGACCAGGAGATAACCGGCCGGATCGAGGGCGCGGTGGGCCGCGTTGCGGGCGTGCGCCAGATCTCGTCCAACTCGCGCTTCGGGCGCAGCCGGGTGACGCTGGAATTCGCAGAAAGCGTGGATATCGACGTGGCCGCCACCGATACCCGTGATGCCGTGGCACGGATCGAGGGGCAATTACCAGAAGGCGCCGAAGACCCCGAGATCGTCAAGGCCGACGCCGATGCCCAGCCGGTGCTGCGCGTCGCCGTCACCTCGCCCCGGCGGACCGCCCAGGACCTCACGCAGATCGTGCAGGACAGGGTCGAGGACCGCCTGATCTCGATCGAGGGCGTGGCGGACCTGCGCATCTATGGCGACCGCGAGCCGATCTTCCGCGTGGATATCGACCAGGCCCGGCTGGCCAGCCGCGGGCTGACGCTCGCCGATATCCGGGCGGCGCTGGGCGATGCGGGGTTCAATGCCGCGGCTGGCGACCTGGAGGGGACGCGCCAGTCTATCAACGTGCGCACCACCGCCATGCTTGAGACGCCCGAGGCGTTCGAGGATCTTCAGATCGCACCGCACGTCGACCTGCGCGATGTCGCGACGGTCACGCTCGGGCCCGCGCCGAACGAGACGCTCCTGCGCGCCAACGACCAGACCGGGATCGGGCTCGGCGTGATCCGCCAGGCGGGAAGCAACACGCTGGACATCTCGCGCGACGTCCGCGCGACGGTGGCCGAATTGGACCGGACACTGCCCGACGACATCAGCATCTTCGTCACCTCCGACGACGCGGTGTTCGTCAATGGCGCCATCGTCGAGGTGCTCAAGACCCTGGGGCTGGCCATCGGGATCGTGGTGCTGGTGATCTTCCTGTTCCTGCGCGACCTGCGCGCCACGCTGATCCCGGGCCTGACCATGCCGGTGGCGCTGATCGGCACGCTGGCGGCGATCTACATCGTGGGCTTCTCGGTCAATATCCTGACGCTTCTGGCGCTGGTTCTGGCCACCGGCCTGGTGGTCGACGACGCCATCGTGGTGCTGGAAAACATCGTGCGCCGCCGCGCCGAGGGCATGGGGCCGCGCGCGGCGGCTGTCCTGGGCACCAAGCAGGTCTTCTTCGCCGTGGTCACGACAACCGCGACGCTCGCAGCGGTGTTCATTCCCCTGTCGTTCCTGCCCGGCCAGGCCGGGGGGCTGTTCCGAGAGTTCGGCTTCACCCTGGCCATGGCGGTGGCGATCTCCTCGGTCGTGGCGTTGACGCTCTGCCCGGTGCTGGCCAGCCGGCTTCTCTCGGACCGAACCGGGGACCAAGCGCCGGGTCCGATCGCGCGGGTCGGCAACGGGCTCGCGGCGGTCTATGCGCGCACGTTGCATGGGGCGCTGGCGATGCCTTTGGTCGTCGTCCTGGCTGCCGGGCTCTTTGCCGTGACGGCGGTGCTGGTCGCCGGCGAGATCCGGCAGGAGCTGACCCCGCGTGAGGACCGCGCCGTGGCGCTCTTGCGGGTCACTGCGCCGCAGGGCGTCTCTCTCGACTACACGCAATCCAAGATGCGCCAGATCGAGGCGGCGGTGGCCCCCTTGCGCGAGACCGGCGAAATCACCAGCGTCTTCGCCATCTCGGGCTTTGGCGCCGACAATCGCGGCTTCATGGTGTTCCGGCTGGCCGACTGGGACGACCGCGCGCGCAGCCAGGACGAGATCGTGGGAGAGATCAACGGCAAGCTGAGGGAAATCGTCGGGGTGCGCGCCTTCGCGATCCAGCCCAATTCTCTGGGCATCCGCGGCGCGGGGCGCGGCCTGAGCTTCGCGATCACCGGTGAAAGCTACGACCGGCTGGCGGAACTGTCCGAAGCGCTGGTGGCCCGAATGGAGGAGGACACCCGCTTCGGCGATGTCGAACTGGAATACGAGACGACCCAGCCGCAGCTTTTCGTCGAGATCGACCGCACCCGCGCCTCGGACCTGGGCATCGACATCTCCGGGCTGGGCGAGGCGCTCCGGGCAATGCTGAACGGCCGGACCGTGGGCTCGGTCTTCATCGGCGACCAGAGCTTCGACATCCAGATGCTGTCGACCTCCGACCCGGTGAACGACCCCGGCGACCTGCAGAACATCTTCGTGAAGGCGGGCGACGGCCAGATGGTGCCGATGTCGACCTTCGTGCGGCTGGAGGAACGCGCCGTCGCGCCGGAACTCGACCGCGAGGACCAGAGCCGCTCGGTCGAGATATCGGCGAGCCTGACACCTGCGTTCGCCCTCGGCGATGCGCTGACGGAAGTCGAGGAGCTGGCGGGCGATATCCTTGGGGAACAGAACCGGATCGTGCCGCTGGGCGAGGCCGCGACGCTTGACCAGACCAATTCCGGCCTCGCGATCATCTTCGGCTTCGCAATCGCGGTGGTATTCCTGGTGCTGGCGGCGCAGTTCGAGAGTTTCATCTCGGCCATTGTCGTGATGGCCACCGTTCCGCTGGGGCTGGCCTGCGCGGTTTTCGCGCTTATGTTCACGGGGCTCAGCTTGAACGTCTATTCCCAGATCGGGCTGGTGATGCTGATCGGGATCATGGCCAAGAACGGCATCCTGATCGTGGAATTCGCGAACCAGTTGCGCGACGGCGGAGTCGAGCTGCGCCGCGCCATCGAGGACGCGGCCACCATCCGCCTCCGGCCAGTGATGATGACCATGACCTCGACCGTTCTGGGCGGGGTGCCCCTGATCCTGTCCTCGGGCGCGGGGGCCGAGGCGCGCGAGGCGCTGGGATGGGTCATCGTCGGCGGGCTGGGGCTTGCCACGCTCTCGACGCTCTACCTGACGCCGGTCGCCTACCTGCTGCTCGCGCGCTTCTCCAAGCCGCGAGCCGAAGAGACAACGCGCCTCGCCCGCGAGCTGGAGGAGGCGCTGGCCGGCTGAGGCGCGGTGCCGGTTGACAGCCGCGCGCCGCCGGCGGGATAGTGGCGCAAGGGACCGCGAAGGGAGGAGCGGTTCGCGCATCCATGCTGGTCTACGTCTACGATTACAGGCTGATCGCGGCCTCGGTGGTCATCTCGATGATGGCGGCCTTCACGGGCCTCGCCCTCACGCGGGGGCTGTCCGCGGTCTCGGAAGGCGTGCGCCACCTGCGGATCGCGATGGCCGCGATCGCGCTGGGCGGCGGCATCTGGACGATGCATTTCGTCGCCATGCTGGCGATGCGGTTCGAGGTCGCCGTCTATTACGAGGCGCTGCCCACCGTCGCCTCGGTACTGATCGCGATCCTGCTGGCGGGGCTTGCGCTGATCCTGATGCATTTCGGCCGACGCACCGGGCCCCGGATGGCGCTTTCCGGGGCGGTGCTCGGGCTCGGCATCGTGATCATGCACTATACCGGCCTTTCGGCCATCGAGGGCTGTCGGCCGGTCTACGGGCTGGCGGGCGTCGCCGTCGCGGGCGGGCTGGCCGTGCTGTTGGGCGGGCTCGCGATCCGCGTGGCCTATGGCCGGCGCACGTCTGCGAACATCCTCGCGGCAACGGCGATCTTCGGGCTCTCGGTCGCCATCGTCCATTTCACCGCGATGTACTGGACGGGGTTCGCGCGCACCGCCGGCGACGTGCTGGCCGGACCGGCCATCGACAACGCGCATCTGGCGCTGCTGGTGCTTGTGACCGCCTTCGTGATCTCGGGCGCCTTCCTGATGTCCGGGGCGTCCTTCCTCTCGGCAAGCCCGTTCCCCGCCGAAGCGCCGGCAGAACCGCCGCCCGCGCCCCCGAACGAGCCGGCCACAGCCGGCCCCCGCCTGCCCTACGAACGCGAAGGGGTCACCTACTTTTTGCCCCCGGGCGCGGTCTCGGCGATCCGGGCCGAGGGGCATTACACCATCGCCTATACCGACGAGGGTCGCGTCTTCTGCCCCTGGTCGATCAGCGAGGCGGAGCGGCGGCTCTGCGCCTCGGGCTTCTTCCGCGTCCACCGCAGCTACCTGGTGAATACCGGGCGCGTGGCGGCCTTCGAACGGCGCAAGGACAGCGGTCTGTGCCGCTTCGAGGGGCTCGCCGATCTCGACCGCGTGCCGGTCAGTCGCGCGCGCGTGCCCGCGCTCAGGGAGCGGCTCGGCCTCTGAGGCGCAACTCGTGAAGCCATTTCGCAACTCGTGAGAAGGATCGGGCCGGCGGTGCAGCACCCTGTCGCAGCCAACGCGGCGATCCCTACCCTTTGGCGGCGTGACTACCCGCCGATGTACGAGCGGGGGCGCGCCAGACAAGGGAGGAGCGCGGATGATCCCAGCGCAGTTCGAATATCACCGGCCGGACTCCGTCGCCGCGGCCGTCGACCTGATGCGAGAGCATGGCGACGAGGGCCGGGTCGTGGCGGGCGGCCACAGCCTGATCCCGATGATGAAGCTTCGGATGGCCGCGCCGGAACACCTGATCGACCTGCAGGGCATCGCGGACCTGAAGGGCATCGAGGTCGGAGAAACCATCCGCATCGGCGCGATGACGACGCAATCCGAAATGCTGATCCACACTGGCCTGGCCGACGCCGCGCCGATCCTCCTGGAGGCCGCGCGCCAGATCGCCGACCCGCAGGTGCGCAACCTGGGCACCGTGGGCGGCAACGTCGCCAATGGCGACCCGGGCAACGACCTGCCCGCGCTGATGATGTGCCTTGATGCGCGCTTCACGCTCGTCGGCCCCGACGGCACGCGCGAGGTGGCGGCGCGCGACTTCTACGAGGCGCCCTATGTCACCGCGCGCGAGGAGGAGGAGCTGCTGACCGCGGTCAGCTTTGCCGCCCCGCCCAGGGGGCACGCCTACGAAAAGCAGAAGCGCAAGATCGGCGATTACGCGACCGCCGCCGCGGCCGTGCTGATCGGCGCAGAGGATGGGCGGGTCGTGTCGGCCTCGGTCGCGATGACCAATGTGGCCGACGTGCCCGTTCACAGCACCGCGGCGGGCGAGGCCCTGATCGGGACCGCCTGCGGGGAGGACGCGGTGCAGGCCGCGGTTGCCGCCATGCAGGGCGACATCGACCCGGTGGAGGACAACCGCGGCCCCGTCGAGTTCAAGCGCCACGTCGCCGGCGTGATCCTGGCCCGCGCCATCGCGCGCGCCTGGGACCGGGCCTGAGGGAGGAAAGAATGTCCAGGATGCACCTGACGCTGACGGTGAACGGCGAGGCGGTGGAAACGCTGGCCGAACCGCGCGAGCTGCTGATCCACGTGCTGCGCGAGCGGCTGGGGATCACCGGCCCGCATATCGGCTGCGAGACCAGCCATTGCGGGGCCTGCACGGTCGACATGGACGGCCGCTCGGTCAAGGCCTGCACGGTTCTGGCCGCCCAGGCGCAGGGGGCCCAGATCACCACGATCGAGGGGATCGGCACGCCTGACGGGCTGCACGCGCTGCAGGAGATGTTCCGCGAGCATCACGGGCTGCAATGCGGCTTCTGCACGCCGGGGATGATCACGCGGGCCTGGCGGCTCTTGCAGGAAAACCCCTCCCCCACCGAGGAGGAGGTGCGCTTCGGCATGGCCGGGAACCTCTGCCGCTGCACCGGCTATCAGAACATCGTCAAGGCGGTGCTGGCCGCCGCGCACGAAATGAACACCGTCAAGGAGGCCGCGGAATGAAGGACCTTCCCGACAGCGAAGAGCGCAAGGCCGGGCTTCAGGGCCTCGGCTGCAAACGGAAACGCGTGGAAGATGCGCGCTTCACCCAAGGCAAGGGCAACTATGTCGACGACATCAAGCTGCCCGGCATGCTGCACGGCGATTTCGTCCGCTCGCCCTATGCCCATGCCCGCGTGAAATCCATCGACGCCTCGGCCGCCCTCGCCCTGCCCGGCGTGGTCGCGGTGCTGACCGCGAAGGACCTGGAACCGCTGGGCCTGCACTGGATGCCGACGCTCGCGGGCGACAAGCAGATGGTGCTGGCCGACGGCAAGGTGCTGTTCCAGGGCCAGGAGGTCGCGTTCGTCGTGGCGACCGACCGCTACATCGCCGCCGACGCGGTCGAGCTGGTCGAGGTCGATTACGAGGATCTGCCCGTGGTCGTCGACCCGTTCAAGGCCGAGGCCCCCGACGCACCGGTGCTGCGCGAGGATCTTGAGGGCGTGACCGAGGGTGCCCACGGCCCCCGCCGCCATCACAACCACATCTTCACCTGGGAAGAGGGCGACACTCAGGGCGCGACCGCGGCGATCGACGGGTCGGAAGTGATCGCCGAGGAAACCATCTATTATCACCGCACGCATCCCTGCCCGCTGGAGACCTGTGGTTGTGTGGCCTCCATGGACAAGGTGAACGGCAAGCTGACGCTCTACGGCACCTTCCAGGCGCCGCATGTGGTGCGCACGGTGGCCTCGCTGCTGTCGGGCATCGACGAGCACAACATCCGCGTGGTCAGCCCCGATATCGGCGGGGGCTTCGGCAACAAGGTGGGCGTCTATCCCGGCTATGTCTGTTCCATCGTCGCCTCCATCGTCACAGGCAAGCCGGTGAAATGGGTCGAGGACCGGATGGAGAACCTGATGTCCACGGCCTTCGCCCGCGACTATCACATGCGCGGCCGGATCGGCGCCACGAAGGACGGGCGCATCACCGGGCTGCACGCCCATGTCACCGCCGATCACGGCGCGTTCGATGCCTGCGCGGACCCCACGAAATTCCCCGCCGGCTTCTTCCACATCTGCACCGGCAGCTACGATATCCCAGTCGCCTATTGCGCAGTGGACGGCGTATACACGAACAAGGCGCCCGGGGGCGTCGCCTATCGCTGTTCGTTCCGGGTGACGGAAGCGGCCTATTTCATAGAGCGGATGATCGAGATCCTCGCGATCAAGCTGGGGATGGACGCGGCCGAATTGCGGGCGAAGAACTTCATCCGCGCCGACCAGTTTCCCTATACCTCGGCGCTCGGCTGGGAATACGACTCCGGCGACTATCACACCGCCTGGGACAAGGCGCTGAAGGCCGTCGACTACGAGGGGCTGCGGAAAGAGCAGGCCGAGCGGGTCAAGGCGTTCAAGCGCGGCGAGACGCGGAAACTGCTGGGCATCGGGCTGACGCATTTCACCGAGATCGTCGGCGCGGGTCCGGTCAAGAACTGCGACATCCTCGGCATGGGCATGTTCGATTCCTGCGAGATCCGCATCCATCCCACCGGGTCGGCCATCGCCCGGCTGGGCACGATCAGCCAGGGCCAGGGGCATGCCACGACCTTCGCGCAGATCCTCGCAAGCGAGACCGGCATCCCGGCCGACAAGATCACCGTCGAGGAGGGCGACACCGACACCGCGCCCTACGGCCTCGGCACCTATGGTTCGCGCTCGACGCCCGTGGCCGGGGCGGCCACCGCGATGGCGGGCCGCAAGATCCGCGCCAAGGCGCAGATGATCGCGGCCTACCTGCTGGAGGTGCATGACGACGATCTTGAATGGGATATCGACCGGTTCGTCGTCAAGGGCGCGCCGGAGCGGTTCAAGACCATCGCCGAGATCGCCTATGCCTCCTACAACCAGGCGATCCCGGGGGTCGAGCCGGGGCTCGAGGCGGTGAGTTATTACGACCCGCCCAACATGACCTACCCCTTCGGCGCCTATATCTGCGTGATGGAAATCGACGTGGACACCGGCGAGCATGAAATTCGCCAGTTCTATGCGCTCGATGATTGCGGCACCCGGATCAACCCGATGATCATCGAAGGCCAGGTCCATGGCGGTCTGACCGAGGCGCTGGCCATCGCGATGGGCCAGGAAATCGCCTATGACGCGATGGGCAACGTGATGACCGGCACACTGATGGATTTCTTCCTGCCGACGACGTGGGAGACGCCTAACTACACCACCGATTTCACCGAAACCCCCAGCCCGCATCACCCGATCGGCGCCAAGGGCGTGGGCGAAAGCCCCAATGTCGGCGGCGTGCCGGCCTTCTCCAACGCCGTCCACGACGCCTTCCGCGCCTTCGGCCTGACCCAGACGCACATGCCGCACGACCACTGGCGCATCTGGAAGACGGCCCACGACCTGGGCCTGCATGGCTGACCTCCGGCGCCTGCCGCGTCCCTTCGCGGCAGGCGCCAGTCGGGAGGAGGAGATGGGACGCATCGCCAACCGCATCGAGGCGCTCGGGCTGGTGCTGCCGGCCGAGGTGCCGGTCTCGCAGCCCTTCCCCTGGGTGAATCTCCGCGGCACGCGGGTTCTGGTCTCGGGCCATGGCCCGCAAGAGCCGGACGGGTCGCTGGCCGGACCCTTCGGACGGGTCGGCGCAGACCTGACCGCGGACCAGGGCAAGGCGCTGGCGCGCAAGGCGGCGCTGTCGATGCTGGCCAGCCTGACCCGCGCACTGGGCGATCTGGACCGGATCACCGCGTGGCACCGCGTGTTCGGCATGGTCAACACGGGCCCGGGCTTCGAACACAGCCCGCATGTCATCAACGGCTTTTCCGAACTCGTCCTCGAGCTGTTCGGCGACGAGGTCGGGCGCCATGCGCGCTCCGCCGTCGGGATGGCGGCCCTGCCCTTCAACTTCGCCGTCGAGATCGAAGCCGAACTGGAGATCGCGGCATGACATGGACCGAGTTGCAACGCGATCTCTCCGATCACGGCTATGTCGCCGGCGACGACCTCTCGATGGCGCTCTACCTCGCCCTGAAGCTGGAACGGCCGCTGCTGCTGGAGGGCGCGGCGGGCGTGGGCAAGACCGAGATTGCCAAGGTGCTGGCGGCGCTGAAGGACGCGCGGCTGATCCGCCTGCAATGCTACGAGGGTCTGGATGCCAGCCACGCGATCTACGAATGGAACTACCAGCGGCAACTGCTTGCGATCCGCGCCGCCGGCGAGAGCGGCGAGGCCGGATCGGGGCTGGAGGCGCGCATCTTCTCCGAGGAGTACCTTCTGGACCGCCCCCTTTTGCAGGCGATCCGCCAACCCACGCCCCCCGTCCTGCTGATCGACGAGATCGACCGGGCCGATGAGGAATTCGAGGCCTACCTGCTGGAAATCCTCTCCGACTTCACGATCTCGATCCCCGAGCTTGGCACCATCCAAGCCACCGCCCGGCCGCACGTGATCCTGACCTCCAACGGCACGCGCGATCTGTCGGATGCGCTGAGGCGGCGCTGCATCTATACCCATGTCGACTACCCCGAACGGGCAACCGAACTCGCGATCCTCGACAAACGCCATCCGGGGCTGGAGCCGCGCCTGGCCGGCCAGATCGTGGGCTTCGTGCAGGCGCTCAGGCGGGAAGAGCTGGACAAGACCCCGGGCGTGGCCGAGACGCTCGACTTCGCCGCGGCCGTCGCGGGGCTGGGCGTGGCCGACCTGACCGACGACCCCGCCGCGTTGCAGGCCGCGCTCGTCACGCTGCTCAAGACGCGGGGGGACCGCGCCCGGGTGCCGACCGAGGTGGCCCAGCGGCTGGCCGGGAAGGCGGCATGAGCGGCGTCACGCGATTTCCCGCCCGCGCAGCCGGGCCAGCCGACCGGATGGCCGATTTCATGGCGCATCTGCGGGTGAACGGGTTGGCATTGGGGGTGAACGAGACCGCAACCGTGCTGGCCGCGGCGGCGGCGGTGAACCCGACCGACCCCGGCGAGATGCGCCTGGCGCTCAAGGCGGTCTGCGCGGGCACGCGCGACGAAGCACAACTCTTCGATGACCTCTTCGCCGCCTACTGGCTGAACCGCGGGCGGGAACGGCAGCGCGCGGCGCAGCCCAATGGGACGCCGGACCGCCCCGAGCGCCGCCATTCGCCCTTCGTGACCGAGGCGCTGTCGGCGATGGGACGGGGCCATGCCGACACCCCCGAGGGCGGCGACGGCGCGGCGGAGCAGTCCGGCGAAGGTCGGCTGGTGGGCAGCCGCATCGCCCGGCTCAAGCGCACCGACCTGCGCGAACTGGTCACCCCGCAGGACATCGCCGCCGCCGAGGGCACCGCCCGACGCATCGCGACAGCCATCCGCGACCGCCGTTCACGGCGACTGAAAGCAGACCGGCGGGGCGAACGGCTGGACCTGCGCCGCATCGCGCGCGACTCCGTCGCCACCGGGGGCGAGCCCCTGCGCCTTTACCGCCGACTCCGGCCGCACCGCCCCGCCAATATCGTGGCGCTGTGCGACGTGTCGGGCTCGATGACGGTCTATGCCCGGGTGTTCCTGTCCTTCCTCAAGGGGCTGATCGGCGCGGACCTGCGCGCCGACGCCTACCTGTTCCACACGCGCCTCGTGCGGATCACCGACGCGCTGCGCGATCCCGACCCGATTCGCGCCGTCAACCGCCTGGGCCTGATGGCCCAGGGCTTCGGCGGCGGCACGAAGATCGGCGGCGCGCTCGCCAGCTTCAACCGCGGCTATGCCAAAAGCCGCGTCAACGGGCGCTCGGTGGTCCTGCTCCTGTCGGACGGCTACGACACCGACCCGCCCGAGCTGATCGGCCGGGAACTCGCCCAGCTCAGGAAACGCAGCTGCCGCATCGTCTGGCTGAACCCGCTGAAGGGCTGGCGCGATTACGAGCCCGTCGCGCGCGGAATGGCCGGCGCCCTGCCCCATCTCGACCATTTCGCGGCGGCGAACACGCTGGATGCGCTCGCCGCCCTGGAACCGGAGCTGTCACGCCTATGAACGCCATGAGACGGGACGACATCCTCGACGACATCGCCGCCCTGAAACGCGCGGGCCGCCCCTTCGCCGTCGCGACCGTGGTGCGCACCGTGCGGGCGACCGCGGCAAAGGCCGGGGCCAGGGCGGTGATCCTGCCCGACGGCACCGTCCGGGCCGGCTGGATCGGCGGCGGCTGTGCGCGCGGCGCGGTGCTGAAGGCCGCCCGCGAAACGCTGCAAGACGGCGCGCCGCGGCTGATCTCGGTCCAGCCCGAAGAGGCGCTGGCGACGGGCGGGCTGGCCCCCGGCGACACAAGGGACGGCATCCGCTTCGCCCGCAACATGTGCCCCAGCCAGGGCACGATGGACATCTTCATCGAGGCCGTCCTGCCCGCGCCCGACTGCGTGATCTGCGGCACCTCGCCGGTGGCGCTGGCGCTGGCCGAGCTTGCCCCGCGGCTCGGCTTCTCGGTCACCGCCTGCGCGCCGGCGGATGAACAGGCCGCCTTTGCCGCACCCGACCGGCGGATCGAGGGCTATGCGCTGGACGTGGAGCCCGCCGGCCAGCGCTTCGTCGTGGTCGCGACCCAGGGCAAGGGCGACGAGGCGGCGCTCCGGGCCGCGCTTGCGGTCCCGTCGGCCTATGTCGCCTTCGTCGGCAGCCGCGCCAAGACCGCCGCGCTGCGCGAAAAGCTGTCGGCGACCCTGCCCGCCGAGGCCTTCGCGCGCCTGCACGCGCCCGCGGGCCTCGACCTCGGGGCGATCACGCCCGAGGAAATCGCCCTGTCGATCCTGGCCGAGATGGTCGCCCGCCGCCGCGCAGGCCAGCGTGATGACCCGGCCCCCTCCGCAAGCGGCTGAGCCTCAGGCCGTCTCGGTCAGCCCGCCCAGCAGGCACAGCGTCTCGGCGATCTCGTCAACGCCTTGCCCGTGGCGCAGCGCGGCAAAGATAGTCTCGCCCGCGCCGCGCATCCGCTTCGCGTCGCGCTCCATCACCGACAGGTCGGCGCCGACATGGGGGGCGAGGTCGGTCTTGTTTATGATCAAAAGGTCCGATTTCGTGATTGCGGGGCCGCCCTTGCGGGGAATTTCCTCGCCCGCCGCCACGTCGATCACGTACAGCGTGATGTCGGCCAGTTCCGGGCTGAACGTGGCCGAGAGGTTGTCGCCGCCCGACTCGATCAGCACGAGGTCGAGATCGGGGAAACGCTCGGTCAGGTCCGCGACGGCGGCGAGGTTGATCGAGGCATCCTCGCGGATCGCGGTATGCGGGCAGCCGCCGGTTTCCACGCCCTTGATGCGCTCGGCGGGCAGCACCTGCATCCGCATCAACGCCTCGGCGTCTTCCTGTGTGTAGATGTCGTTGGTGACGACCGCGAGCGAGAAGCGCGGGCCGAGCGTGCGGGCCAGCGCGGCGGTGAGCGTGGTCTTGCCCGCGCCCACCGGGCCGCCGATGCCGACGCGAAGGGGGCCGTTCGGGGAACTCATGTGCGGAACAACCTCGTGTCCTGGGTTTCGTGTTTCATCGACGTGATATCGGCAAGGAAGGCCGTGCTGGCAAGATCGTCGAGCGTTTCGGTCGTCGCCCGCTGCGCCACGTCCTCGCAAACGGGCGTCAGCGCGGTCAGCACAAGCTGCCCGTCGGTCTGGCCAACGGGGATGAGACGGATGCCGGCCGAGACGAGGTTCGAGACGAAGGCGTGCAGATACATTCGCGCGGTCAGCAGGAGCGGCAAGTCGTGGAGCCGGGCCGCGCGGCCCAGCGCCACCGGATATGTCAGCACAGGCAGATCGTCCGCCCAGACATCACCCGTCACCTTAGCGAAGGCCGCGCCCTGGGCGGTGCTCTCCAGGAGCCGCTCGGCCGAGGGCTGGAAGGCGCGGGCAAACGCGTCGATCTCCGCCAGGGCCGCGGCGTCCGGCGCGCCGTGGGCGGCGGCAAGGAAGATCGCGTCCGAATGCCCCGCGCCGTTGCGGAGGATGTTCTCCAGCCAGGCCTGCAGCGTCGCGGCATCCGCCACGTGGCCAGCCGCCACCGCGGCCTCCAGCCCGTGGCTGTAGGCGAAGGCCCCCACCGGATAGGCCGGCGACAGCCACTGGGCCAGCTTCAGGATCTGCCCGTCAGTGACCATGATCGTGGTGGTGGTCATGCGCGTGGCCATCACCATGCGCGTGATCGTGGCCGTGGGAATGCGAATGCGTCCGCCCGTGCCCGTAGGCTCCGCCCTCGGGGGTGAAGGGCTCCTCCACCTCCGTCACGGTCGCGCCGATCTTCTCCAGCATGTCGCGGATCACGTGGTCGCGCTGGATCAACAGGCGCCCGGGCTCGATCTGGCAGGGCGTGTGGCGGTTGCCGATATGCCAGGCGATCCGCGGAAGGTGATCGCCGGTTACACACAACAACGGCTCGGCCGCCGCGCGCACGGCGATGGCGCGGCCATCCTCCAGGCAGATCAGGTCGCCCGCGTTCAGCGAGGTGGTCTTGGGCAGGTCGAGCACGAATGCGAGCCCGCCGTCGGTGACAAGCCGCTTTCGGCGCAGGAAACGCGCATCGTAGCCCAGCGTCACGGTGTCCACCGCACCGCTTCCGCCGGCAAGAAGGCTGCGCGCGACGGGCAGGGTGCTCATGTCCGCCCTCTTTTCGGGGCCGCGCTCACGCGAAGAGGTCGCGGAAAACGTAGCCCGGAATGTCGTCGCGCGTAAGCCCCATCCGGGCGAGTTGCGCGTCGGAGCAGGCGTTCAGGGTCTGGATCTCGCGCATCCGGGACCGCCGCAGGGAATAGGCGTTGAACCCCATCCCGAGCCCCGCGAAGAACAGGTCCAGCCGCTCGCCCATGCCGCCGGGCACGGTCTTGACCGTCATGTATGGCGTTCCCATCGGAAACCTCCTCGTGGTTCACAAGAAGTTTCCTCCCTTGCCTCTTAAGATAGAGCTTATGCCCCCCGCGGCCCAACGGCGGATCGGCCTGGAGGGCCGATTTTTGCTGCAATGCAGCAGATTTGTGCAACTGTCCCATTCGTCCCTCAGAACATGAAGTAGCGCTGCGCCATCGGCAGCACTTCGGCCGGCTCGCAGGTCAAGAGTTCGCCATCGGCGCGTACCTCGTAGGTCTCGGGGTGCACCTCGATCTCGGGCGTGGCGTCGTTCAGGACAAGGTCCTTCTTGCCGATGCCGCGGGTATTGCTGACCGCGAGCGTCCGCTTGGCGAGGCCGAGCGTGTCGCGGATGCCGGCCGATTGCGCCGCCTCAGAGACGAAGATCACCGCCGAGTTTTCGACCGACCGACCGAAGCCCCCCCACATCGGCCGGGTATACACCGGCTGCGGCGTCGGGATCGAGGCGTTGGGGTCGCCCATCTGCGCGCAGACGATAGTGCCTCCGATCAGCACCATGTTCGGCTTCACGCCGAAGAAGGCGGGGTCCCACAGCACAAGATCGGCGCGCTTGCCTTCCTCGATCGACCCGATCTCGCGCGCGATCCCATGGGCGACGGCCGGGTTGATCGTGTATTTCGCGACGTAGCGGCGGACGCGATAGTTGTCGTTCTCCCCCGTCTCTTCGGCCAACCGGCCCCGCTGCTTCTTCATCTTGTCGGCGGTCTGCCAGGTGCGGATGATGACCTCGCCCACCCGGCCCATCGCTTGGCTGTCCGACGCGATGATCGAAAAGGCGCCCATGTCGTGCAGGATGTCCTCGGCCGCGATGGTCTCGCGCCGGATACGGCTTTCGGCGAAGGCCACGTCCTCGGGGATCGACTTGTCGAGGTGGTGGCAGACCATCAGCATGTCGAGATGCTCTTCCAGCGTGTTGACCGTGAAAGGCCGCGTCGGGTTGGTCGAGGACGGCAGCACGTACTCCTCGCCGCAGACCTTGATGATGTCGGGGGCGTGCCCGCCACCCGCCCCCTCGGTGTGGAAGGCATGGATCGTGCGGCCCTTCATCGCCGCGATGGTCTGTTCGACGAACCCGCTTTCGTTCAGCGTGTCGGTATGGATCATTACCTGCACGTCCATGTCGTTTGCGACCGACAGGCAGCAATCGATGGCGGCGGGCGTCGTGCCCCAATCCTCATGCAGCTTCAGCGCGCAGGCCCCGCCTTTCACCTGTTCCACCAGCGCCTCGGGCAGCGACGCGTTACCCTTGCCGGCAAAGGCGAGGTTCATCGCGAAGGCGTCGGCGGCCTGCAGCATTCGGCCTATGTGCCAAGGGCCGGGCGTGCAGGTGGTCGCCATCGTGCCCGTTGCGGGGCCGGTCCCGCCGCCCAGCATCGTCGTCAGGCCCGAATGCAGTGCATCCTCGATCTGCTGCGGACAGATGAAGTGGATATGGCTGTCGAACCCGCCGGCGGTCAGGATCTTGCCCTCGCCCGCGATGGCCTCGGTCCCGGGGCCGACGATGATATCCACGCCCGGCTGCGTGTCTGGGTTCCCGGCCTTGCCGATCTTCGCGATACGGCCGTCCTTGAGACCTACGTCGGCCTTGTAGATACCGGTGTGGTCCACGATCAGCGCGTTGGTGATGACGGTATCCACCGCGCCACCAGCCCGCGTGACCTGGCTCTGGCCCATCCCGTCGCGGATCACCTTGCCGCCACCGAACTTGACCTCCTCGCCATAGGTGGTGAGGTCGCGTTCCACCTCGACGATCAGGTCGGTATCGGCCAGCCGCAGCCGGTCGCCAGCGGTCGGGCCGAACATCGCGGCATAGTCGGAGCGGGATATCGTGGCGGGCATATGGCGTCTCCTTCGGGACATGTCCGGCGCGCAAGCGCGCCTAGGCGAGGGGACCTGGCACGCACGCGGCGGCATGGCGGTTCGAACCCATGCCGGGCAATCCGATGCAGGGCAGTGCATTGAGGCGCGCGACGGGCTTCGGGCCGACACTGGCGACCCAAAGCCGCGGTATGCAACGCACAACGCTCATGCGTCGGGTCCGCCCTTGTCCTCGGGCATGATCGGCGGCGAGGCGGGTTGGCGCCGGGCACGCCTCTTGGAGGTCTTGGCACCCTCCGTCTCACGCGGCGCCGCGGGAGCGGCGGATGTCCCGGCGGCTGGCGATTTCGATGTGGCGGCTGGCCCGGCGCTCGGCTTGGCGGCCCGCGGTTTCGGCGCGGCCGTCTTGGCGCGGCCCGTCGCGGTGCTGCGCTTTGCGGTGGCGCCCTTGGCCCCGGACGACGCATTGCGGCGGGTGGCGGTCTTCGGCCTGGAGGCAGGTTCCGCCTTGGCCGCGGGCGCGGGCTTCGCTGCGGGCGCGGCAACGTGGCCATCGTCTTGCTTGGGCACGGCACGGGCGACGACGGGGGCGGGTTTCGCCGGCGTCGTTTTCGCCGCGGTCACGCCCCCCTCGAGGTTGATGTCGTCCGGCGCGTCGCCTGCGCCCAGGGCGGCATCCGCCGTCAGCGGGTCGACGCTGCCGGTGCGGATCATCACCACCCAGGGATTGGCGCGCATCATCGTCTCGAAGCAAAGCTGCGCCATCCGCATCTGCTGTTCCATCATGTAGGACACCATCCAGAAAGGCGAGGCGGGGGAATAGAGCGGCGGCGGGGTGGAAGTCATCGCGTGGTCTCCTCTCGGCGCGGACGCATCAGAGATCGCCCATCACCTGTTGGTTGAAGCCGAAGACGCGGCGGGCCCCCGCCATGGGGATCAGTCGCACCTCGCGGCGTTGACCGGGCTCGAAACGGACCGCGGTGCCCGCAGCGATGTCGAGACGTCGCCCACGGGCCTCGGCGCGGTCGAACTCGAGCGCCGGGTTCGTTTCGGCGAAATGATAGTGGCTGCCGACCTGCACCGGCCGGTCGCCGGTATTCGCCACCATCAAGGTGATCGCCTCGCGCCCCTCGTTCAAGGTCAACGCGCCGGCGGCGGGGAAAAGCTCTCCGGGGATCATCGCGCGCCCTCACCCGGCCAGCAGCAGGGCCGAACCGGCGGCGGCGACCACGCCGCCCGCGGCACGCCCGGTCGCGGCACCGCCGAAGCGGGCCAGGGCCCAGCCGGCCAGGACGCCGGCCCCATGCAACAGCGCGGTCGCCAGCACGAAGCCGCCAAGATAGGCCATCGCCGACGCCCCGCCCATTTCGGCCGCGTGCGCGTGGCCATGGAACAATGCGAGCATCCCGACGACGGCCGCGCCCATGCCGACGGGCAGACAGACGGCAAGGGCGACCAGCACGCCCAGCACGAGGACAGAGGCCACGATCATCGGTTCGACCGCAGGCAGCGGCAGCCCGACCAGAGCGAGGGCGAAACCGGCCGCCATCGCGCCGACGAAGGCCGCCGGCAACGCCCAGAGGGCACGCCCGCCAAGTGTCACGGCCCAGAGCCCCACGGCCAACATGGCCAGCACGTGATCCGCCCCGAAGACCGGGTGACTGAAACCCGCGGCGAACGACCCGTGCGCAACGGGATCGAGATGGGCGAATGCCGGGCCGGCGGCCGTGAGAGATGCCGGAAGCACGAAGGCAAGACGTTTCATCGTGGAAACTCCTTTTTGAATCGAGACACTGGCCGACTGTGGCCGGCCATCACCGCTGCTCCTTTTCGAGTTGCCGCCGGGCCTGGAGGGCCGATGCGGGCGCCACGAGCAGCATGATCTTCCAGGCGTTGAACCCGCGCGAGAAGGCCGAGTCCGCCGCTTCGACCCCCAGGCCATCGAACACCTGGGCCCCGACCCAGACCGCCCCTGCCCCGAGAAGAAGCGCCACCAGTGACGCGACCAAGACCGCGACGCGTCCCGGCAGGCGCGGCACCAGCACCTGCGGCACGACCCAGCCGATGAGAATTGACAGTAAGATGAAGACGACGAGGACCATGCGCTCAGCGGATCGGGTTGTGGACGGTGACAAGCTTGGTGCCGTCGGGGAAGGTCGCTTCCACCTGCACCTCGTGGGTCATCTCGGGCACGCCCTCCATGCATTGCTCGCGGGTGATCACGTGGGCGCCGGCCTCCATCATGTCGGCGACCGAGCGGCCGTCGCGGGCGCCCTCGACGACGGCATCGGTGATGAGCGCCACAGCCTCGGGGTGGTTGAGCTTGACGCCCCGTGCAAGGCGGCGGCGGGCGACCTCGGCGGCCATGGCAATCAGCAGCTTGTCTTTCTCGCGGGGGGTCAGTTGCATCCTATGTCATCCATGATCTGGGAAGGGCAGCCTCGGTAAGGCGGTGCAGCGCCGGGACCAGAACCCGGCGGAGGGCAAAGCTGTCGGCGGCGAGCACGCGCAGCACCAGAACATCTTCGCGTACGAGACTCGCGCCGCCCGTGGGCGGCATAAGCGCCCGCAGCGCAGCAAGATGCGATTCCGCCTCCGGCGCGACGAACACGAGGCTTGCCATCGCGCCCGCTGCGCCGGCCACCGCGGGCCGGGCGAGATGGGCAACCGCATCGCCCTCCAGCCGCATCGCGTCCAGATAGAGCGGCACACCGTCGCGGCGGATCTCGATCCGGTCGCGGAAGACGACATCGCGCAGCGCCTCGCCCATCGCCGCCCGCCCGAAGACCAGCGGTTCGACCAGGAGCAGCCGACCGCCAGGGGCAAGATCGGCCGCAAGGACACGGTCGAAGTCGGACCGCTCGTACAGGATCGTCTCCTGCGGCAGCCAGTCGATCCGCGCGTCGGGTGCCACACGCAGCACGGTGCGCATGCGGCCCCGCTCGCCCGGCTGCGCACGGTAGGCCCGTTCCGCCGCCTGGGTGGTGACGCGCAGATGCGCCCCCGTCCCGGCGTCGATCTCGACAGAGAACCGGTCGCCCCCGGTTATGCCCCCCGCGGTGTTGACCAGCACCGCGTCGAGCGCGCCGCCTCGGACCCGCGGGAACAGCGCCTTGAACGCCCCGCTCTGGCGCAGCCGAGCCAGCCCGGTGACCGGCCCGGCGCGCTTGACGGCCACTGCCACATGCCCCACCGCCCGCGGCTGGACCGCCGGTGTCAGCGCCATGCCATGTCTCGCCTCGCAAGTGATCGCCAGCCCCCCGGCCTCGTGTCGGTCGCATTCTTCTCCCGCAGCGGCGCCCCGCCTGCACAGGATTCGAGCGCTGCGAAAACGCAGGGCAGGCCGCGACGCCCGCTTTCCGGGCATCCAGGAGGCTGATTGATGAAGACTCATGCAAGTCATGCAGCGGCCTCACGGATCCTCGCGCACCACGTCAGGTACCCCCAGCCGGTCGATCAGCCGGTTCGTCTCGCGCTGCACCAGCGCGAGGTTGCTGTCGCGCACCGTGGGCAGCATCGCCCGCGCCCGGCGGCTGTCGCCATAGTCGAGCCGGGCGGTCACGATCTCTTCGTCGCCGCCGGCCTGGGCCAGCACCTGGCCGCGCGCGTCGAGGATGCGCGAGCCGCCCCAGAAATTTAGGTCGCCCTCACGCCCGACCCGGTTCACCATGATCACCGGCGCCCCGTACATCATCGCGTAGAACTGGATCGTGGTCGCCCAGGACAGCGGGTTGTCGAATCCGTCCCCCACCGCCTCGCGCCCCGAGGAGATCGGCGCGCAGAGGAAGGTCGCCCCATGCAGGAAGGACAGATGCGCAAGTGCGGGATTGTAGAGATCGGCGCAGATCAATAGCCCCATCACCCAGTCGTCGTCCAGGCGGTGCGTGTCGACGAACCGGCCATGGGCATAGTATTTCGTCTCGATCAGCCGGCCGTAGGAGGGCAGGTTGATCTTGCGATGCAGGTAGCGCAGCCGCCCTGCCTTCAGCACCGCCGCGGTATTGTAGAACTGCGCTCCCGGTCCCTCCTCGACGAAGCCCACCACGATCTCCATCTTGCCGGCCTCGCGGCTGAGCGCGCGCAGCCGCGCGTCGTCACGGCGCATCACCACGTCGAGCAGGTCCTCCGCACCGTAATGACCGACCAGAGAGAGCTCGGGAAAGACCAGCACATCGACGCCGCGGCCTCGGGCCTCGGCGATCGCTGCGCGGTGGCGATCGAGATTGGCGGCAATGTCGCCCGTCGCCGAGGCGAACTGGGCCGCGCCAAGGGTCAGGAAGCGGGCCATCAATCTCGTCCGTCGAAAAGCGCCGGGCCGTTGGATGTGCGGCCGCGGGTCAAGCGTGGCGGTTCGGCGACGACAGACATGATATCCAAGCGCTTCACGAGGGCCGACTCCGGTCGAGCGGAGCTTTGAACAGACCTTGCCCGCGCGAGCGCACCCCGTCAAAGCCGTTCTCCGGATCGTTGCCGGCCGAACTTCCGTCAATCGCCCGATGATCGAGTTCCAGGGGGGATCCGCCACCCGCGGCCGCACGGCATCTGGCAGCGAACGCGGCTCCTTGGCAGGCCGCGCGCGCGGATCACCGGCCGCCCCGCGCCCCCCGGATTGAGGCGAAGCGCCATTCTTCGCCGCCCCTTCCTGCCTCTTTCGCGACGCATTCTCCCGGCACGGCAGATCGAGACGCCCGGCCCAATGACGCCGCGTTTTCGGAATTATGCCCTTCTTCTTGGCTCCAAATACTCCCGGGGGGGGCGGCTTGGCATCAGCCAAGCCGAAACCGATCAGGTCCTGAGGATGCGGTAGATCGCCGGGATCACCAACACCGTCAGCGCGGTCGACGACGCGAGACCGAACAACAGGGAGATCGCCAGCCCCTGGAAGATCGGGTCCGCCAGGATCACCGCGGCCCCGATCATCGCGGCCAGCGCGGTAAGCAGGATCGGCTTGAACCGCGTGGCGCCGGCCTCGACCAGCGTCTCCACCGTCACCTGCCCGCCCGGATCGGCATGGCGTATGAAGTCGACCAAGAGGATCGAGTTGCGCACGATGATGCCGGCCAGCGCGATGAAACCGATCATCGAGGTCGCGGTGAAGGGCGCATCGAACAGCCAGTGGCCCAGCATGATGCCGAGGAAGGTCAGGGGCACCGGCGTCAACACCACGAGCGGCAGCTTGAACGAGCCGAACTGCGCCACCACGAGGATATAGATTCCCACCAGCGCCACGCCGAAGGCCGCGCCCATGTCACGGAAGGTCACGTAGGTCACCTCCCACTCGCCATCCCACAACAGCACGGGATCCGCCTCGGACAGCGGCTGGCCGTGCAGCTTGATCTCGGGCTTGGGCAACTCGCCCCAGTCCATCGCGTCGATGCGCTCCTGCACGGCCAGCATGCCGTAGAGCGGCGCCTCGAATTCGCCCGCCAGTTCGGCGGTCACCATCTCGGCATAGCGACCGTTGTGCCGGAAGATCGGGTAGGACGCCCGCTCCTCGGCCAACTCCACCACGTCGCCAAGCTCCACCACGCCGCGCCCGCCGGGCAGGGCGTTGGCGGGGACCGGGGTCGAGAGCACGCGCTCGTCCATTACCCGGTCGGACTTGTCGCGCCCGACCACGATCGGGATCGGCCTGCGCCCCTCGCCACGATGCGAATAGCCGACCGTCGTGGTGCCGTTGAGCAGCCGCAGAGTCTCCAGCGCGTCTGCCTCCTGCACGTCGAAGTAGGCAAGGTCCGCGGGGTCGAGGACAGCGCGGATGCGGCGCGGCTGGGTGCCGAAGCTGTCATCAACGTCGACGATGAACCCCGTCTCCTCGAAGGCCTGCCGCACCTTCCGCGCCACAGCCCGGCGCGTCTCGCCGTCGGGGCCATAGACTTCGGCGAGCAGCGTCGCGATCACCGGCGGGCCAGGCGGAGGTTCGACCACCTTCAGCACCGTGCCTTCGGGCAGGTCGAGGGCGTGCAACCGCTCGCGCAGGTCCAGCGCGATCGCATGGCTGGTGCGGTTCCGGTGATCCTTGCCGGTCAGGTTCAGCTGCACGTCGCCCAGATGCGGGCTTTCCCGCAGGAAGTAGTGCCGCACCAGCCCGTTGAAGTTGAACGGTTGCGCCGTGCCGGCATAGGTCTGGACCGAAACCGTCTCGGGCATGTCCAGCGCCATGCGGGCCACCTGCTGCGCCACCGCGTCGGTGGCCTCGACCGACGCGCCCTCGGGCAGGTCGATCACCACCGAAAGCTCGGGCTTGTTGTCGAAGGGCAAGAGCTTGACGGTGACGTGTTTGGTGTAGAAGGCCCCCATCGAGCCGAAGGACACCACGGCCACCGCCAGGAGAAAGGCGAGGCTGGTCCATTTGCGCGACAGGATGGGCCGCACCACGGCGGCGTAGATCCGGCCGAGTCGGCCGCCCGGATGGCCGTGGCCGCCCTCGCCGTGCAGCGGCGCGCGCCCGGCGACCTTCAGCATCAGCCAGGGCGTGATCATCACCGCCACGAAGAAGGAAAAGATCATCGCCGCCGACGCGTTCGCCGGGATCGGGCTCATGTAGGGGCCCATCAGGCCGCTCACGAACAGCATCGGCAAGAGCGCCACGACGACGGTGAGGGTGGCGACGATGGTGGGGTTGCCGACCTCGGCCACCGCCTCGATCGCGGCCTCGCGGCGGCTTTGCCCCGGTTTCATCATGCCCCAGTGCCGCGCGATGTTCTCGATCACCACGATGGCATCGTCGACGAGAATCCCGATGGAGAAGATCAACGCGAACAGCGAAACCCGGTTCAGCGTGTAGCCCATGAAATAAGCGGCGAAGAGCGTCAGAAGGATCGTGACAGGGATCACGATGGCCACCACCATCGCCTCGCGCCAGCCGATCGCGACGAGTACCAGAGCGACGATGGACACGGTGGCGAGCCCAAGATGGAACAGCAGTTCGTTTGCCTTCTCGGAGGCGCTCTCGCCATAGTCGCGCGTGATCTCGACCTCGACGGAGTCGGGGATCAAGCCCCCCTCCATCCCGTGCAGACGGTGCAGCACTTCCTCGGCCACCACCACAGCGTTCGCGCCGGCCCGCTTGGCCAGCGCCAGCGTGACCGCGGGTCGGCGCGTGATCTCGCCATCGGCGGCCATGCGCACCGTCGCGACGTGATGCTCGTCGAGATCCGTCACGACGCCGATCTCCGCCACGTCGCGGACATAGACGGTGCGCCCGTCGCGCGCGGTCAGTTCCAGGTTGCCGATCTCGGCGGGCGTGGACAGCGTTTTGCCGAGCACCAGCCCCACCTGCTGGCCGTCGTCGCGCACCAGGCCCGCCGGCGCCGCGGAATTGGCGCTCTGCACCTTGCCGGCCAGTTGCTGCAGCGTGATTCCGTATAGGGCCAGCTTCTCGGGGTCGGGGGCGACGCGCAGCGCCTCCTCGGTCGCGCCGACGAGGTAGGTCAGCCCGACATCCTCGATCTTGACCAGTTCGGTTTCCACCTCGCGGGCGATACGGGTCAGATCGGCGGCTGTGACCGTGTCCTGCCGAGGCACCGGCGCGAAGGTCAGCGAGACGATGGCGACGTCGTTGATGCCACGCCCCACCACCAGCGGCTCGGGGATGCCCACGGGGATGCGGTCCAGGTTGGCGAGGATCTTGTCACGCACGCGCAGGATGGCCGTGTCCTGGGACAGGCCCACCTCGAAGCGCGCGGTCACCATCGCCTGGTCGTCGCGCGTTTCCGAGTAGACGTGTTCGACCTCGTCGATGCCCTTGACGATGGTCTCGAGCGGCTCGGTCACCAGCTTGACCGCATCGACCGCCCGGAGCCCATCGGCACGGACGTGAATGTCGACCAGCGGGACCGAGATCTGCGGCTCTTCCTCGCGCGGCAGGCTCATCAGTGCGATGAGCCCCACTGCAAGCGCCGCCAGCAGCAAAAGCGGCGTGAGCGGTGACGCGATGAAGGCGTGCGTCAGGTGGCCCGCAAGGCCGAGCCGCGTCTTGCGGGGGGGATCGGCGGGGTCATTCATCACCGGTCACCACGGTGTCACCGGCGGACAGGCCCGAAAGGATCTCGCGCCACTCCGCACCGTCATGGCGCACGATGCCACCCGGCACGACGGCACGACGCACCGCACCGCCCTCCCCCGCGACCGCGACGAAGTCGAGTCCCCCTGCGCGCAGAACAGCGTCCGGCGGCACCAGGAGCGCCGCGCGCGTGCCCACGGGCAGCCGCACCGGCACGCGGCGGCCGACGAACCGGCCGTCCAGGCCGTCGACCTCGACATCGGCGACGACGCGCCCGCCCTCGATCTGGGGATAGACCTTGGCAAGCCGCCCGGTCTGGCCGTCCATGCCCGATCCCGCGCCAAGGGTGATCTCGTCGCCCTCGGTCAGCGTCGTGGCGTGGCGTTCCGGGATCGCGAGCCGCAGGAACACGCCGCCGCCGCCGATCTCGGCCACCGTTTCGCCCGGCGTGATGACCGAGCCGAGCGAAATCGGCACCGACAGCACCACGCCCGTATCCGGCGACAACACCGCACCTTCCGCCACCTGCTGCTCGACCACCCGCCGTTCGGCGCGCGTCGACTCGATCTGGCCCTCCAACTCGGCGACGCGAGTGCGAAGCTGGTCCAGGCGTTGCTGGGTGATCACGCCGCGCTCGCGCAGGGCCGCGCCGCGGTCGAGATCCGTTGTCGCGGTCTCCAGCTGGGTGTCCAGCGCCCTGAGTTGCGCATCGATGGCGCGCAGCCGGAAGCTGAGCTTGTCATCCTCGACCAGGGCGATTTCCTGCCCCGCCTCGACGCGGTCGCCCTCGGTGACCCTCAACTCCACCAGCGTGCCCCCGATCCGGGCGCGGGCTGGCACGCGGTCGCGGGTCTCTACCTGACCGTAGACCGCCTTCCACTCGGTGATCTCGACGCGTGACAGCGTGAGTTGCCCGGCCGCAACGGGCAACGCGGCGAGCAGGGCCAGAACGGCAAGCAGACTCCTCGGCATCCTATCCGACCTCCGGGACGGCGGGTCCGGCAGCGACACCGGACACCATACATGCAATCTTTTGAATGCATGAAGCATCTGGGCAGCCATTGCAAGACACAGCACGGCCGACGCTTAAAGGTTGCCGGAATGGCTTGTCCGCGCGTGCACCGCTCCCTATTGTCGAGAGACGCCCGCGTGCCGACTCCCGCGATGAGGCAGGCCACGGGTATTTGACGAGTTTTTCTGCCGAAACCCGTTTTCCGACAGGAGAGTAATTCGGTTTGATGGTTACGCCCGTGTCAGTTGCCTCCGAGAGCGAATCCAGCAGCGGTGCCGAAGAGACGCCGGACAGCCTGACCGAATTCGCCCTCGAAACGCTCCTGTCGACGCAGGACGGCTGGCGCGGGTTCGCGCGCAAGGCGGTCGCGCGCTGGCCCGAGGAACCGCCGCTTGCCCTCGTTTTCGCGCTCGTGAACGCCTCGGCCCAGATCGAGGCGATCTTCGCCGAGGGCAGCCCGGCGCGCGTCGCCGCCGAGCACGGGTTTCGCGTGGCGGGCCTGCTGGCCGCGGACCTCTACGCGATGCAGACGCTGGGCCTGCCGAACGTCCGGGCGGCAGACCTTATCGCCTATTGGCGGCGGCACGACGATTATTTCCTGAGGCTCTGATCGGCAGCGCGCATTCTTGCCAAGCGCCCGCGCGGCATGCGACCAAGGATCGATCGCCACCCCCAAAGGTGCCCTGCCCCCGTGCCCCGGACCGAGACCCGAAGCCCCGCACCGCCCGCCGCGGCCCTGCCGCAGGTAAGCCACCCCCGCAATCCGGGCGTGCCGCTGGACCTGGGCTGGATCGGGCAGGCGCGCGTCAACCGGCCCGCGGTGGAGCGGCGCTGCCTGGGCCTGCCGGGGCGCCGCTCGGTCAAGGGCGCGCACCAGGCGGCCTGGCTGCTGCGGGCCGTGCGCCTGATCGACCTCACGACGCTGTCAGGCGACGACACGCGCGGCCGTGTCGCGCGGCTCTGCGCCAAGGCGCGCCAGCCGGTGCGCGCCGATTTGCTGGACGCGTTGGGGGTCGAGCGGCTGACCACCGGGGCCGTCTGCGTCTATCACGAGATGATCGCGCCTGCCGTCGCGGCGCTTGAGGGCTCGGGAGTGCCGGTGGCCGCGGTCTCGACCGGGTTCCCGGCGGGCCTCTCGCCCTTCGCCACGCGGCTGGCCGAGATCGAGGCCAGCGTCGCCGCGGGGGCGTCCGAGATCGACATCGTGATCTCCCGCCGACACGTTCTGACCGGCGATTGGCAGGCGCTTTACGACGAGGTGGCCGCATTCCGCGCGGCTTGCGGCGCGGCGCATCTGAAGGCGATCCTCGCCACCGGCGAGCTTGGCACGCTCACCAATGTCGCGCGGGCCAGCCTCGTCGCGATGATGGCGGGCGCGGATTTCATCAAGACCTCGACTGGCAAGGAACCGGTGAACGCGACCCTTCCGGTCGGCCTGACCATGGTCCGCGCGATCCGCGCCTATCACGCAGCCACCGGCCACCGCGTCGGGTTCAAGCCCGCGGGCGGAATATCCAAGGCCAAGGACGCGCTGACATGGCTCGCGCTGATCAAGGACGAACTCGGCGACCGCTGGCTGAGGCCCGACCTCTTCCGCTTCGGCGCCTCCTCGCTTCTGGGCGATATCGAGCGCCAGATCGAGCATCACGTCACCGGCGCCTATTCCGCCGCCTGGCGGCATCCGATGGGGTAACGCGCATGACCGTTTCCGAGCTTATGGACAGCATGGAATACGGCCCGGCCACGGAAAGCCCGGCCGAGGCGCTGGCCTGG
Organism: Rhodovulum sp. ES.010; assembly: GCF_900142935.1. Classification (NCBI taxonomy): domain Bacteria; kingdom Pseudomonadati; phylum Pseudomonadota; class Alphaproteobacteria; order Rhodobacterales; family Paracoccaceae; genus Rhodovulum; species Rhodovulum sp. ES.010. The sequence goes on from NZ_FSRS01000001.1 coordinate 2,025,157, forward strand.
CTGGTCGACCGGGGCGACCGGTTCGGGCAGTTCATAGGCGGCGCCTTTACCGAACCGGGAGAGACTTTCGAGAGCCGGAACCCGGCGACCGGCGAGGTGCTGGCGCTGGTCAGCCAGGCCACGCAAGCGGACGTGGACGCCGCCGTCGCCGCGGCGCGCAAGGCGCAGCCGAAATGGGCAAGGCTCACGGGCCACGCGCGAGCGCGTCACCTTTATGCGCTGGCCCGCCTGATCCAGAAACACGCGCGCCTGATCGCGGTGCTGGAAACCCTCGACAACGGCAAGCCGATCCGCGAAAGCCGGGACATCGACGTGCCCCTGGCCGCGCGGCATTTCTATTACCATGCGGGGCTCGCCCAGCTTCTGGAGAAGGAAGTTCCCGGGCAGGTGCCGCACGGGGTCTGCGGCCAGATCATCCCCTGGAACTTCCCGTTCCTGATGCTCGCCTGGAAGATCGCCCCGGCCCTCGCCGCCGGCAACACGGTTGTCCTGAAACCGGCGGAATGGACCTCCCTGACCGCTCTGCTCTTTGCCGATCTCTGCCGCGAGGCCGGGCTGTCCAAGGGGGTGGTGAACATCGTCACCGGCGACGGGGCGGTGGGCGAGATGATCGTGGCGCATGAGAACGTCGACAAGATCGCCTTCACCGGCTCGACCGAGGTTGGGCGCAAGATCCGCGTGGCGACAGCCGGCAGCGGCAAGGCGCTGACGCTGGAGCTGGGGGGCAAGTCGCCTTACATCGTCTTCGACGATGCCGATCTCGACTCGGCGGTCGAGGGGCTGGTGGACGCGATCTGGTTCAACCAGGGCCAGGTGTGCTGCGCGGGCTCGCGGCTGGTCGTGCAGGAAGGCATCGCGGACGAGTTCCACGCCCGGCTGAAGGCGCGGATGGCGGGCCTGCGGATTGGCGATCCGCTCGACAAGTGCATCGATATCGGCGCGATCATCGACCCGGCGCAGCAGAGGCGCATCGAGGAGATGGTCGCCGTCGGCGCCGGCGAGGGCGAGATTTTCCAGCCCGACGGGCCGCTGCCCGAAACCGGCTGCTACTACCAGCCGACGCTGATCACGGGGCTGTCGCCCGCCTCGCGCCTGATGCAGGAGGAGATCTTCGGCCCGGTCCTGGTCTCGACCACCTTCCGCACGCCCGCCGAGGCCGTGCAACTGGCGAACGACACGCGCTATGGCCTCGCCGCCAGCGTCTGGTCCGAAAACATCAACACCGCGCTGGACGTGGCGCCGAAGCTCGCGGCGGGGGTGATCTGGGTGAACGGGTCCAACATGTTCGACGCGGCGGCGGGCTTCGGCGGCCTGCGCGAAAGCGGCTTCGGGCGCGAGGGCGGCTGGGAAGGGCTGCTGGAGTATCTGTGCCCGGAGGGCAAGCCGAAGCCGCTGAAACCGCTCGCCCCTGTCGAAAAGGCGGAAGACCCTGAACCGGCCGATCCGCTCGACCGCACCGCAAAGCTCTATATCGGAGGAAAGCAGACCCGACCGGACGGCGGCTATGCGCGCCCCGTGCACGGCCCCGGCGGACACCTGCTGGGCCATGTCGGCCTCGCTAACCGCAAGGACATTCGCAACGCCGTGGAGGCCGCGCGCAAGGCGCAGCCCGGCTGGGCGGCGGCGAGCGCGCATAACCGCGCGCAGATCCTCTTCTACATCGCCGAGAACCTGTCGGCGCGGGCCGCGGAGTTCGTGGATCGCCTGCACGCCATGACCGGCGGGCAGAAGGCGACTGCCAGAGCGGAGGTGGAGCACAGCCTCGACCGGCTCTTCACCTACGCCGCCTGGGCCGACAAGTATGCGGGCGACATCAAAGACGTGCCGATACGCGGCGCGGCATTGGCCTTCAACAGGCCGGTCGGCGTGATCGGGGCGCTCTGCCCCGACGAGGCGCCGCTGCTGGGCCTCATCTCGGTGATGGCCCCGGCCGTCGCGATGGGCAATTCGGTCGTGCTGGCACCCTCGGCCCCTTTCCCGCTGGCGGCTACCGACGTCTACCAGGTGCTCGATACCTCGGACCTGCCGGGCGGGGTGGTGAACATCGTCACCGGCGCCCATGCGGACCTTGCCGAACCGCTGGCCGCGCATGGCGACGTGGACGCGGTCTGGTCGTTCTCGTCCGCGGCGATCTCTGCCCCAGTCGAACGCGCGGCGGCCGGTAACCTGAAACGGACCTGGGTCAACCATGCCCGCGCCCGTAACTGGGCGGGCGACGAAGGCGAAGGCCGCGCCTTTCTGCGCGCGGCCACCGAGGTCAGGACGGTCTGGGTGCCCTGGGGCGCCTGAGCTACTTGTTGCCGCGGCCGAACAGCCGGCGCCAGAACCCTTCGGCGCGGTCGTCGACATTCTCGATGAAATTGCCGGCGTCGTCGATCAAGGGCTCGATCCGCTTCTCCTTGAAGCGCAGAACGACCTTGGCGACCCAGAGTCCGATCAACGCCACGACACTCAGCACGACGATGTTGAACCACGGGATCAGGGTCTGATCGGGACCTTCCGCGGGGCGCACCGAAACCGCGTTGGGATAGATCGAGAGATACTCGTTGCGCCAGCCGTAATGGGTCACGATCACCCATTGCGGGTCGTCCTTGGTCGAGACGACGTCGCGCGCCTCGGCCTGCAGGTTCGCGGTATCGACCTTGAAATAGGGCGGCCAGCCCCAGCCGGTATCCTCGTTGCGGTAAACGATCGGCTTGCCGTTCGGCCGGAACGCCTCGATGAAATGCACGTCGCGGTTCGACACCCCCTCCTGCGTGCCGGGCGCCGGGTCGGCCCAGAAGATCGAGTTGTCGCCGAAATCGATCCGGCGCACCTCTGTATTGGTGATCCGCACGATGTCGCGCTGGGGCAGCGTGTAGTGGAAGAAGGAAAAGACCAGGGCGGCAATGACCGCGAGAAAGGTCCATTTGACGTAAAACATCCAAGCCTCACGTGTAATTGACGATGTAGATGATCGTGCCGATCACGATGGCCGGCACGATATAGACCCCGAGGATCAGCTTGCGCCGAAGCGACTGGTCGTACTCCTTCAACCCGTCGCGGACAAAGGCCTCGCGGTCGCCCTCGCGAATCTCCCCGTCCCATTCGCGTTCCAGCTTATCCCGACGTACGGCACGGGAATAGAGCGAGACACTGACATAGACGATCGTCAGGACCACGGTCGCGAAAATGACGAAACGAAGCAGCGCGATCATCTGGCCACCTTCCGGCCTTGGAAACGGGCGTGCGGGTCAGGGCGTCCCGGCTCAGCCGCTCGCAGATCCATATAGGCGCGGGCGGGCCGGTTTGCACCCTGACCGGACGCCGCAACGCGATTGCCGCAGCGTTGGCGGCGCGCTAGTGTCTGTCGATGGACGACGCGGCGCGGGAAAGGCTGGGAGCGGCGGTGGAGGCGCGACGCGACGAGTTGGTCGCGCTGACGCAGGATCTCGTACGCATCCCGACGCTGAACCCGCCGGGCCGCAACTACCGGGAAATCTGCGACTATCTCGCCGCTCGGCTCGCAGCGTGCGGCTTTGGCGTGGAACTCGTTCGGGCGACCGGCACGCCAGCCGACAGCGATGCGACCCCGCGCTGGAACCTGGTCGCGCGGCACGAAGGCGCCGCCCCGGGCGACTGCGTCCATTTCAACGGCCATCACGACGTGGTCGAGGTCGGCCACGGCTGGACCGTGGACCCATTCGGAGGCGAGGTGAAGCACGGCCGCGTCTACGGCCGCGGGGCCTGCGACATGAAAGGCGGGCTCGCGGCGGCCATCATCGCCGCCGAAACCTTCATCGAGACCTGCCCCGACTATCGCGGCGCGGTGGAAATCAGCGCCACCGCCGACGAAGAGTCGGGCGGCTACGGCGGCGTAGCCTACCTGGCCGAGCAGGGATGGTTCGACCCGTGCCGCGTACAGCACGTCATCATCCCCGAACCGCTCAACAAGGATCGCATCTGCCTGGGCCATCGCGGCGTCTGGTGGGCCGAGATCGAAACCCACGGGCGCATCGCGCATGGCTCGATGCCGTTCCTGGGTGACTGCGCCGTGCGGCACATGGGCGCAGTCCTGGCCGAGATGGAGGAGACGCTGTTCCCGCTGCTCGCCGGCAGGCGGACCGAGATGCCGGTGGTGCCAGAGGGCGCCCGGCAGTCCACGCTCAACATCAACGCGATCCATGGCGGCGAGCCCGAGCAGACGGCGGACTACAACGGCCTGCCCGCGCCCTGCGTGCCCGACCGGTGCCGCATCACCCTCGACCGGCGCTTTCTCATCGAAGAGGACATCGCCGAGGTGAAGCGGGAGGTGACCGAGTTGATGGAGCGCGTGAAGGCCCGCCGCCCTGGCTTTGCCTACGAAATCCGCGAGCTGTTCGAGGTGCCGCCCACGATGACGGACGCGAACGCGCCGGTGGTGACCACCGTCGCCGAGGCCATTTTGCGGGTGCTTGGGCGCCAACCCGAATACGTCGTCTCGCCGGGAACCTACGACCAGAAGCACATCGACCGGATCGGTCGGCTGAAGAACTGCATCGCCTACGGACCCGGCATCCTCGAACTCGCCCACAAGCCCGACGAATGGGTAGGCATCGACGACATGGTTGATTCGGCGCGGGTCATGGCCTTGACGCTCAGGGAATTGCTGCTGAAGAGCAGCTAATCCCGAAAACGTCACGACGGCGCAAAGGCTGCGGCGCGTTGCGGTACCGCCGGCACGTTGTCGATCAGCCGAACCCCGTCAAGATGCGCCGCCACCAGGAGGCGCGCGGGCTCGGACAGCGCCTGCAGCGGCGCCAGAGTCGCCGCCGACCGGAACTCCAGGTACTCGACGTCCGAATAACCGCCCGCCAGCACTGCCGCCCGCGCCTCGCCCAGGGCCTGTCCCACCGGGGCACCTTCGGACATCTCCTTCACCGCCCGCGTCAGTGCCGCAAAGAGCGCCGGGGCCTTGGCCCGCGCCGTGTGCCCCAGCCGCACGTTGCGAGAGGACAGGGCCAGACCATCGGGCTCTCGCACCGTGGGGCATCCGACGATCTCCACGGGAATGCCCAGGTCCCGCACCAGCCGCCGGACCACCATCAGCTGCTGGAAATCCTTCTCGCCGAAATAGGCCCGGTCGGCCTGGGTTTGCAGCAACAGCTTGGTCACGACGGTCGCCACGCCGTCGAAATGGCCCGGCCGGTGCGCGCCGCACAACCCTTCGCTGACGCCGGAGACCGAGACTGTGGTGGCGAATCCCTCGGGATATACCTGGTCGGGCGCGGGCACATAGATCGCATCGACCGCGAAGGGCGCGAGTTTTGCGGCATCGCTCCCCTCGGTTCGGGGATAGTTCGCCAGATCGTCGGGATTGTTGAACTGCCTGGGGTTGACGAAGATCGTGACGATCACCCGGTCGGCGCCGGCCTTGGCGGCCTCGACAAGGCTGAGGTGCCCCGCGTGCAGCGCGCCCATCGTGGGCACCACGCCGATGCGCGCGCCCTCGGCACGCCAACGCGCGGTCAGGGCGCGCAGTTCCGCCAGCCGTCGCACGATGGGCGCGGTCACTGGCTGTCTCCGAACACGTGCTCGGGCGCGGGGAAACGGCGGGCGCGGACCTCTTCGGCATAGGCGGCAATGGCGGCGCGCGCGTCCCGCCCCAATTCGGCGTACCGTTTGGCGAATTTCGGTTTGAACTCGGCAAACAGGCCCAGCATGTCGTCGACCACCAGAACCTGCCCGTCGCAGCCCGCCGACGCGCCGATCCCGATGGTGGGAATCGGCACCTCCGCCGTGATCCGGTCGGCCAGCGCCGCAGGCACCTTCTCCAGCACGACGGAAAACGCCCCGGCCTCGGCCACCGCGCGGGCGTCGGCCGTGACCCGCGCCGCATCCGCGCCGCGCCCCTGCACCTTGTAGCCGCCCAGCGCGTTGATCGCCTGCGGCGTCAGCCCGACATGGGCCATCACGGGGATCGAGCGGGCGGTCAGGAACCGGATTGTATCGGCCATCGCGACGCCGCCCTCCAGCTTGACGGCCCCTGCCCCGGTCTCGGCCATCAACCGCGCGGCGTTGCGGAACGCCTGTTCGGGGCTTTCCTCGTAGCTGCCAAAGGGCATGTCGACGACCATCAGGGCGCGCTCCAGCCCGCGCGCCACCGCCTGTCCGTGCAGGATCATCATCTCCATCGTCACGCCGAGCGTGGAGGGCAGCCCGTGCAAGACCATGCCCACGCTGTCGCCCACCAGCACGAGGTCGCATTCCGGATCGACCAGGCGTGCGACCGGCGTGGTATAGGCGGTCAGGCAGACCAGCGGCGTCTCGCCTTTCCGCGACCTGAAGGCAGTGGGCGTGATCCGGCGGGCCTGTCCGGTTGCGCTCATTCTCTCCTCCCTCGACTGTTCCCGGGCTGCGCGGTTATACAATGCTGCGACGCAGAATCCACCCGCTGCGGCTCCGTAGCCACGCCGCGGCCCTTGCCTTTGGCCGCCCGGGGCCGTGAGATGGGGGCATGAGTTGCAAGGGAGACCGCAGAATGCGCCTCGTTCCGACCGCCGCCCTCTGCCTCGCGCTCGGCGCCGGCCAGGCTCTCGCCGCAGAGGACACGATCACCATCGGCATGGTGCTGGAGCCGCCGAACCTCGACCCCACCGGAGGCGCCGCGGCCGCCATCGACGAGGTGGTCTATGCCAACATCTTCGAGGGGCTAACCCGCTTCGCCCCAGACGGCTCCATCGTGCCGGGGCTGGCGAAAAGCTGGGAGGCGAACGAGAACGCCACCGTCTACACGTTCCGCCTGCACGACGGCGTGACCTTTCACGACGGCAGCGCGATGGATGCCGAGGACGTCAAGTTCACCCTCGACCGTGCGCGGGCCGCAGAGTCGACCAATGCGCAGAAGGCGCTGTTCGCCGGGATCGAAAACGTCGAGGTGGTGGACCCGCTGACCGTGCGGGTCACGCTGTCGGCGCCTGACGGCAATTTCCCCTTCAACATGGCCTGGGGCGACGCTGTAATCGTCGCGCCCGAAACGGTCGACAGTCTCGCGACCGCACCCGTTGGCACCGGCCCGTTCAGGTTCGACCGCTGGGCGCAGGGCGACCGGATCGAAATCGTGCGCAACTCCGACTACTGGGGCGCGACGCCGGCGCTGGCGTCGGCGACGTTCAAGTTCATCTCGGACCCCAACGCGGCTTTCGCCGCGATGATGGCCGGCGACGTGGACGCCTTTCCCAACTTCCCCGCGCCCGAGACGCTCTCGCAATTCGAGGCCGACCCGCGGTTCGAGGTGATCGTGGGCTCGACCGAAGGTGAGACGATACTGGCGATGAACAATGCGCAGGCCCCGCTTGACGACGTGCGGGTGCGCGAAGCCATCGCGCACGCGATCAGCCGCCAGGATATCATCGACGGCGCGATGTTCGGCTACGGCACGCCCATCGGTACGCACTTCCCACCGCACCACCCCGACTACGTCGATCTCACCGAGCTTTCGGCGCATGACCCGGCGCGGGCGAAGACGCTGCTGGAAGAGGCGGGTCAGACCGATCTGACGCTGCGCCTGGCACTCCCGCCGCCCTCCTATGCCCGGCGCGGCGGCGAGATCGTCGCCGCACAGCTTCGCGCCGTCGGCATCGAGACCGAGATCACCAACCTGGAATGGGCACAGTGGCTGGAACAGGTGTTCACGGGCCGCGATTTCGACCTGACCATCGTCAGCCATACCGAGCCCATGGACATCAACATCTATGCCCGGCCCGACTACTACTTCCAGTATGGCGGTCCCGACTTCGCAGCGTCGATGGAGAACTTGACAAGCACGACCGACGCCGCCGCGCGATCGGATATCCTGAAGGACGCGCAGCGCATGATCGCCGAGGACTACGTCAACGGCTTCCTGTTCCAGCTTGCCAAGACCGGCGTCGCCAACGCCGGGATCGAGGGATTGTGGGAGAACGCGCCGACCCAGGCCAACGACCTGACCGGCGTTTACTGGACCGAGTGATCCGCCTCCACCGCGATCCGTGCCCGCGCGGCGCGGATCACGCCGTCGAAATGCGCCCTCGCCGCCGGATGATGCGGCGGCAGCACCGTCACCACCTCGACCGACCAGTCGAGATAGGCAAGGCGGCGTGCCACGCTCCAGGTCACCGGCGGGGTCTCAGCCACGGCCCGGCAGTTGCTGATCTTGTCGCAAATTTTCACCAGCGCCGCGCCGGAGCTTTTGCTTGGCGCGTTCACCACCTGCATTCGCTTGCGCTCGGCCTTGGGCAGAGACTTGTCGTCGGTCAACGCCCCCACGATGGCCGCCACCTCGGCACCGAACGCCGCGGCAAGCTCGTCGTGGCTCGTCGGCGGGCAATCCTCCACCGTGTCGTGCAGCCAGGCGGCGGCAATCTCGACCACCCCGCCACCGAAACCCTCTGTCAAGGCGGCGACCTCGGCGACGTGGGTGACATAGGGGCTGGCCCCGGCATCCTTGCGGCGCTGATCGCGGTGGCGATCCTCCGCAAATGCGCGGGCCGCCCCGACCAGATCGGTCATGGCGTCTCTCCTTCGGGTTTTCGGGGATGCACGGCACTAAGCAGGGCCAGCACATTGAAAGAGTAGCCCGGGCTGCCCCGAAACGCAACGCCGCGGCCGCGCCCCCGCTCAGCCGACGACGTTGAACCCCGGACCGTAGGGATAATCGGTAATGTTCTCCGCACCCTCCGCGGTTACGATCAGGATATCGTGCTCACGGTAGCCGCCCGCGCCGGGCTGGCCCTCGGGAATCGTCAGCATCGGCTCCATCGAGATCACCATGCCGGGTTCCAGCACCGTGTCGACATCCTCGCGCAGTTCCAGCCCCGCCTCGCGGCCGTAGTAGTGCGACAGCACACCGAAGCTGTGGCCATAGCCGAAGCTGCGGTATTGCAGCAGGCCGCGCTCGGCGAGGAAAGCGTTGATGGCGTGGGTCACCTCGGCGCAGGTGACGCCCGGCTTGAGCAGCGACATGCCGTATTCATGGGCGGCAACGTTCGCCTCCCAGAATTCCAGGCTGGCCGCGTCCACCTCGGCCACGAACATCGTGCGTTCCAGCGCGGTGTAATAGCCCGAGATCATCGGGAAGGTGTTGAGCGACAGGATGTCGCCGCGCTGCAACGCCCGCGCGGTCACCGGGTTGTGCGCGCCATCGGTGTTCAGCCCCGACTGGAACCAGACCCATGTGTCGCGGTATTCGGCATCGGGAAAGCGGCGCGCGATCTCCAGGTCCATCGCGTCGCGCCCGGCCATCGCCACGTCGATCTCGCGCGTGCCCTCGCGCACCGCCTCGCGGATCGCGTAGCCGCCCACATCCGCCACCTGCGCGCCCGCCAGGATCAGTTCCAACTCGGCCGGACTCTTGCGCATCCGCTGCTGCATCGTGGCGGGGGCAATGTCCACGGTCTCGCGCGGCGCCAGAAAGGCGTCGAGCTTCGCCTTCTGCGCCAGCGTCAGGTGGTCGCTCTCGTAGCCGACGGCGCGTCCCTGCCCGGCCACATGGGCCACCGCACGCCAGTAATTGTCGCGCGCCCAGTCGGTATAAGTGATGTTGTCGGTCGCGCATCGCCGCCAGGGCTGGCCCGCGTCGATTCCCGCGCTGATCGTCACGGCCTCGGAGGCCGTGACCACCAGCCCATAGGGCCGGCCGAAACTGCAATAGAGAAAGCCCGAGTAATAGGCGACGGTCTGCATCGAGGTCAGCACCGCCACCTCTGCGCCCACGGCATCCATCGCGGAGCGCAGGCCCATCAGGCGGGTGTCGTATTCCTCAGCCGCGAAGGGCAGCGTGGCCTTGTCTCCGTTGTGAAAGCGGAAAAAGTCGGGTCGGGTCATCGAAACCTCCGAGCGGTCGGCCCGGGGCGGCCGAGCCAAGTGGGGTCCCGGCGTTCAGGAGACAGGGCGGGGTGCCCGGGCCATGGGGGCGCTTACCCCCGCGGCGACGCCATCGCCACGCGGCCCGCGCGGGATATTACGCCAAACGCGCGGCCCGGCAAGCGGGCAAATCCTCTGGCGCGAGGCGGGGCGCTTGCCTAGGCTCGCCCCATGCTGCGTTACGCTTTCAGGCGCCTTCTGTCGCTCGGACTCAGCCTGCTCGCCGCGAGCGTCGTGATCTTCACCGTGATCGAGGTGATCCCGGGCGATCCGGCGTCCTACATGCTGGGGCTGAACGCCGACCCGTCCGCCGTCGCGGCGCTCAGGGACGATCTGGGCCTGACCGGCTCGCCGCTGACCCGGTATCTCGACTGGGTGGGCGGCATGCTGACCGGCGATTTCGGCCAGTCCTACACCTACCGCGTGCCGGTGGCGGACCTCGTGGCGCAGCGGCTATGGGTGTCGTTGCCCCTGGCGGCTTACGCGCTGACGCTGTCCACGCTGATCGCCCTGCCCGTAGGGCTCTGGGCCGCGGCGCGGCGGGGCGGGCCAGTGGATTTCGGCGTGATGGGGGCGACGCAGCTGGGCATCGCGGTGCCGAATTTCTGGTTCGCGATGCTGCTGGTGCTGGTTTTCGCGGTGAATCTCAACTGGTTCTCCGCAGGTGGCTTCCCCGGCTGGGAGGCGGGCCTCTTGCCCGGCCTCAAGGCGCTGACCCTGCCGGCGGTGGCGCTGGCCCTGCCGCAGGCCGCAATCCTCGCACGCGTTATGCGCTCGGCGCTGATCGAGACGCTGGGCCAGGACTATATCCGCAGCGCGCGGGCCAAGGGTCTGAGCCGCGGCCAAGCGATCCGACGTCATGCGTTCCGCAACGCGCTGATCCCAGTGCTGACCATCCTCGGGCTGCAATTCTCGTTCCTGATCGCGGGCGCCATCATCATCGAGAACGTGTTCTTCCTGCCGGGCCTCGGGCGGCTGATCTTCCAGGCGATCACCCAGCGCGACCTGATCGTGGTGGAAAGCGTAGTCATGCTGCTGGTCTTCGCAGTGATTCTGGTAACCTTCCTCGTGGACCTCGCCTATGCCGCGGTCGACCCGCGCCTGAGGCGGCGATGAGCGGGCGGGCGCGGCTGATCGCGGGGGGCGCGCTGTCGGCGGTGTTCCTGCTGGCCGCGGCTGTGTCGCTGGTCTGGGTGCCCCATGACGTGGCCGTGCTGAACATCGCCGACCGGCTAAGCCCCCCGGGCGGCCCCTACGCCCTGGGCACCGATCAGTTCGGGCGCGACCTGTTGTCGATGCTGATGGTGGGCGCGCGGTCCTCGATCGCCGTGGCGCTGGTGGCGGTGGGCATCGGGATGGGCGCGGGCGTGCCACTGGGGCTATTGGCGGCGGCCAACCGGGGCGGCGTGCTGGACGAGCTGGTGATGCGGATGAACGACCTGATCTTCGCCTTTCCGGCGCTGGTCATCGCGATCCTGATCACGGCCGTTCTCGGCCCCTCGGCGGTGAACGCGATCATCGCCATCGGCATCTTCAACATCCCCGTCTTCGCCCGCGTCACCCGCGGCGCGGCGCTCAGCCTGTGGAGCTTGGATTACATCCTCGCGGCCCGCGTGGCAGGCAAGGGCGGGGCGCGGATCAGCGTGGAGCACATCCTGCCCAACATCGCGAACCTCTTGATCGTGCAGGGCTCGATCCAGTTCTCGCTGGGCATCCTGGCCGAGGCGGGGCTCTCCTATGTGGGCCTCGGCGCGCAGCCTCCGGGCACGAGCTGGGGCCGGATGCTGGCCGAGGCGCAGACCATGATCTACACCGCGCCCGCCCTCGCCATCCTGCCGGGGCTGTGCATCGTGCTGATGGTGCTGGGTCTGAACCTGATGGGCGACGGCTTGCGCGACGCGCTGGACCCGCGGCTTCGGAGGGCGGCACGGTGATCGCGCTGGACGATCTCTCGGTGACGATCCACGGCGCGCCGATCCTGCAGGGCGTCTCGCTCGGAATCGCGCGCGGGCAGATCGTCGGGCTGGTGGGCGAGAGCGGGTCGGGCAAGTCGATGACGGCGCTGGCGCTGATGGGGCTCTTGCCGCAAGGGGCGGGGGCGACGGGCCGGGTGCGGCTCGACGGGACCGACCTGCTGATGCTCCCCGAGGCAGAGATGTGCGACATCCGTGGCCGGCAGCTCGGCATGATCTTCCAGGAGCCGATGACCGCGCTGAACCCGGTGCAGACCATCGGCGACCAGGTGGCGGAAACGCTGGTGATCCACGGCGCGGCCTCGCGCGGCGAGGCCCTGCGCGCGGCGCGCACGCGGCTCGACCGCGTGGGCCTGCCCGCCGCCCGCTTTGCGCTGCGCCGCTACCCGCATGAACTCTCGGGCGGCCAGCGCCAGCGCGTCTGCATCGCCATGGCCATCGCGCTGCGCCCGCAACTGCTGATCGCGGACGAGCCCACCACCGCACTCGACGTCACCACGCAGGCGCAGATTCTCGACTTGCTGAAGGGACTGGTCGCCGAAGAGGGCATGGGACTGATGCTGATCACCCATGATCTAGCCGTGGTTTCGGGGATGGCCGACCATCTGGCGGTGATGCGCGACGGTGAAATCGTCGAACAGGGGCCGACCGCCGAGCTGCTCCGCGACCGCCGCCACCCCTATACGCGCGCGCTATTCGAGGCCTCGTCGCACCACCCCGAGGCGCGGTCCGCGCCGACGGACGGCGCGCTCTTGCAGGTTCGCGCCGCAATCCGCGACTATCCCTTGCCGCGCAGCGGGTTGTTCCAGCGTCCGCCGCCCTTCCGCGCAGTCAATGGCGTCAGCTTCGACATCGCGCGGGGCGAAAGCGTCGGGCTGGTGGGGGAATCGGGCTGCGGCAAGTCCACGCTGACCCGCGCGATCCTGGGGCTCGACCCGCTTCAGGGGGGTGAAATCCGGCTGGACGGGCACGCGGTCAAGGCCGGCGAACATACGCCCGCAACCCTGCGCCGCAAGATGAACGTCGTGTTCCAGGACCCTTACGGCAGCTTCAATCCCCGCCACCGGGTCGGCCGCCTGATCGCCGAACCTTTCCACCTGACCGGGCGCCCGGCCGATGCCGACGCCCGTATCGCCGAGGCGCTCAACTCGGTCGGCCTGTCCCCTGACGACCGGCACAAGTTCATCCACGAGTTCTCTGGCGGCCAGCGCCAGCGCATCGCCATCGCGCGCGCCCTGATCACCCGGCCCGAGCTGATCGTGCTGGACGAGGCGGTGTCGGCGCTGGATGTCCGCGTTCGCGCGCAGATCCTCGATCTGCTGGCCGACCTGCGCGCGCGCTTCGCCCTCTCCTACCTGTTCATCAGCCACGATCTGCACGTGGTGCGCGCGATCACCGACCGGGTGCTGGTGATGCGCGCTGGGCGGATCGTCGAGGAAGGCCCGACCGAAAAGGTGCTGTGCGCGCCCGACCATCCCTATACCAAGGAATTGATGGCCGCAGCGCCCGAACTGGAGGTGCCCGCATGACCGCCGAGTTGATCCGCGACCTGTGGTTTCCCACCGACCGCTGTTTCATCGCCGGGCACTGGACCCCGCCCGTGGGCGACGAGAGCCTGCCCGTCGAGAACCCCTCGACCGGCGCGGAAATCGGCCGGATCGCCAAGGGCCGGGCCGCCGATATCGACGCCGCCGTCGCAGCCGCCGAAAACGCCCGCCGTGGCGCCTGGGGCCGGGCGACGGCGGCCGAGCGGGGCCGGGTGCTGGCCCGAATCGGGCAGTTCGTGCGCGGCCGGGCCGATGAGCTGGCGGGACTCGAGGCCACCGACGTGGGCAAGCCGCGGACCCAGGCGCGGGCCGATGCGATGGCGCTGGCCCGTTACATGGAATTCTACGGCGGCGCCGCCGACAAGGTGATGGGCGAGACCATCCCCTATCTCGAAGGCTACACCGTCTATACCTTGCGCGAACCCCATGGCGTGACCGGCCACATCATACCGTGGAACTACCCGATGCAAATCATCGGCCGGTCGGTCGGGGCGGCGCTGGCCATGGGAAATGCCTGCGTGCTGAAACCCGCCGAAGAGGCCTGCCTTACAGCACTCGCCTTTGCCAAGCTGGCCGAAGAGGCGGGGCTGCCGCCCGGCGCGCTGAACGTGGTGCCGGGCCTCGGCGAAGAGGCGGGGGCGGCGCTGACCGCCCATCCGGGCGTCAACCATATCAGCTTTACCGGTTCGCTGGAGGTCGGCCGGCTGGTGCAGGCGGCGGCCGCGCAGAACGTGGTGCCGGTCACGCTGGAACTCGGCGGGAAATCCCCGCAGGTGGTGTTTGCCGATGCCGACCTCGACGCCGCCCTGCCTTTCCTTGTCAACGCGGGCATCCAGAACGCGGGCCAGACCTGCTCGGCCTCGTCGCGCATCCTGGTGGAGCGGCCCGTCTACAACGCGGTGCTGGCCCGCATGGCCGAGCGTTATCGCGCGCTGAAGGTCGGCCAGGCGCTCGACGATCTAGATGTCGGCCCGCTGATCTCGGCCCGCCAGAAGGAGGTCGTCGAGGGATTTCTGGCCAAGGGTGCCGACCTGGAGACGGCGGCCGAGGGCACCGTCCTCGGCGACGTGCCCGCCGGCGGGCACTACGTGGCACCGCGGCTGATGGCGCAGGTGCCGCCGGACCACGGGCTCGCGCAGGACGAGATCTTCGGCCCGGTGCAGGTGGTGATCCCCTTCGCGGACGAAGACGAGGCCGTCGAGATCGCCAACGGCACCGGCTACGGCCTCGTCGCCTCGGTCTGGTCGCGGGATGGCGGGCGGCAGATGCGGCTGGCGCGCGCCCTGCGGGCCGGGCAGGTGTTCATCAATAATTACGGCGCGGGGGGCGGGGTGGAACTGCCCTTCGGCGGCACCGGGCTGTCCGGGCATGGCCGCGAGAAGGGCTTCGAGGCGCTTTACGGGTTCTCGACGGTCAAGACGGTGGCCGCGCGGCATGGCTGAGGGAGGAAAAACGATGCGACTTGAGGGCAAGACGGCGATCGTGACGGGCGGCGGCTCGGGCTTCGGCGCGGGGATCGCGCGGAAATTCGCGGCCGAAGGCGCGCGGGTGATGGTGGCCGATATCGACGCGGATGCCGCGGCTGCCGTCGCGGACGAGGTCAGCGGGATAGCCCGGGCGGTGGATGTGGCCGATGACGCATCGGTGGGCGGCATGGCGCGCGCGGCGCTGGCAGAGTTCAGTCGGCTCGACATCCTGGTCAATAATGCCGGGATCACCCACTTGCCCAAGCCGATGGAGGAGGTTCCCGAGGCGGAGTTCGACCGGGTGCTGGCGGTCAACGCCAAGTCGGTCTTCCTGACCGCGCGCCACCTTGTGCCGCACATGAAGGCGACCGGCGCGGGGGCGATCCTGAACGTGGCCTCGACGGCCGGCCTGTCGCCGCGGCCCCGGCTGAACTGGTACAATGCCTCCAAGGGCTGGATGATCACTGCGACCAAGACGATGGCGGTGGAGTTGGCGCCTTCGGGGGTACGGGTCAACGCCCTGTGTCCCGTGGCGGGCGAGACGCCACTGCTGAAGAGCTTTCTCGGCGAGGACACGCCCGAGATGCGGACGAAATTTCTGGCGACGATCCCGCTGGGCCGGCTCTCGACGCCCGAGGACCTGGGCAATGCGGCCTGTTTCCTGTGTTCGGACGACGCGGCGATGATCACCGGGGTGGCGATGGAAGTCGATGGCGGGCGCTGCATCTGAGGGCCGGACCGGGGGCGCTGCCCCCGGACCCCCCGGATATTTCGGCCAGAAGAAGGAAAAGCATGCGACCGGGAGCGAGGAACCTGATCACCGATGTCGCGGGATTGAGGGTCGGGCAGGCCCGTGACACGCGGGCGAAAACCGGCGTGAGCGTGCTGGTGGGCGAGGCGCCCTTCGTGGCGGGTGTGCATGTGATGGGCGGCGCGCCGGGCACGCGCGAAACGGAGCTGTTGGCACCAGACCGGCTGGTGCAGGAGGTGGACGCGCTGGTGCTTTCGGGGGGCTCGGCCTTCGGGTTGGATGCGGCCTCGGGCGTGGCGGACGGGCTGCGCGCGATGGGCCGGGGCTTTGAGGTAGGGAGCTTACGGGTGCCCATCGTGCCGGGGGCGATTCTGTTCGATCTGTTGAACGGGGGCGACAAGGATTGGGACGACAACCCCTATAAAAGGCTGGGAAATTCCGCGCTCATTGCGGCTGCGGAGGCGTTCGACCTGGGCAGCGCGGGGGCGGGGTTCGGGGCGACGACGGCGGACCTGAAGGGGGGGCTCGGCTCGGCCTCGGTAGTGCTGGAGAGCGCGATCACGGTCGGCGCGCTGGTGGCGGTGAACGCGGTGGGCTCGGCGGTGATGGGGGGCGGCCCGGAGTTCTGGGCGGCGCCCTTCGAAATCTACAACGAATTCGGGGGCTTGGGCGGCGGCCAGCAGGAGCCGGCGGCGGTTCCGCGGACCAAGCTGACGGGGCAGGCCACGACCATCGCGATCGTGGCGACCGATGCCGCCCTGACCCAGGCGCAGGCGACGCGACTGGCTGTCGCCGCGCATGACGGGATCGCGCGGGCGCTGGTGCCGAGCCACACGCCGTTCGACGGCGACCTTGTCTTTGCCGCGGCGACCGGGGCGCGCGCCCTGGGCGATGCGGAGCTGGACCCGCTGCTGCTGGGGCATGCCGCAAGCTGTTGTTTGGCAAGGGCGATTGCACGGGGAGTATATCACGCAACCGCCGCCGACAACGACCCCCTACCGTCTTGGCAGGCGCGGTTTGGCGGCGTGTGAGAGGCACGGACCGCGGTGCTAGGCTGGCCGCAACCGCTCCGAGGAGGACGCCCAATGAAACGCCTGCGCCTTGCCGCCCTGATCGCCCTGACCGCGCCCGCGGCGTTGGCCGACGATGTCACCGAAACGCTGCAAAGCGCCATCGAGGCCTATGAAACGGGCGATGTGAAACACGCGCTGGAAGCGATCGACTATAATGGGCTGTCGGGCATCGGCCGGTAGGGCCGGAGTCCCGCATATGACTCGCATATGACTCTTATATGAGCTTTTCCGGCCGGCGGCGAGCGGGGTCAGCCCTCCGCGCCCGGGCCGAGGACCGCAGCGGTCAGAAGGCTGTCGGGCCGGGTCAGGCCCTCGATCACGTCGAAATGGTGCCGGCCCTCGTGGATGTGCAACGCGGCGCCGGGCCAGGCCTCGGCCAGCCAGCGCGCCTGGTCGAGAAAGACCGGGCGTTCCTCTGCGCCGACCCAGACGGTGACCGGGACGCTGGCGCGCGGCGCATGGGCGACCGGGCTTTCGGCCCGCGCCCCGGCCCCATCCAGGCGGAAGCTGTCGTTCATCTGCGTGCGGATGAGCGGGCGCAGGTCGGCGACCGGCGAGATCGGCACGACACGGGCGAGGCGCGCGGCGACGGCGTCGGGCAGGCCGGCATCGGCGCAGAGCATCCGCGCCACCAGGTGCCCGCCCGCCGAGTGCCCGGCCAGCGCGATGGGCCCCGGAACCAGCCGCGCCATCACCGGCAGCGCCGCGGCGATGTCGGCGGTGATCTCGGCGATCCGCACCTCGGGCGCCAGCCGGTAGGAGGGCAGCGCCACGGCCCAGCCGCGCGCCAAGGGCCCCGCGGCGAGATGCGACCAGAAAGACTTGTCGAAGCGCAGCCAGTAGCCGCCATGGACGAAGACCGCGAGGCCGCGCGGGCGGCCGTCGGGCAGGAACAGGTCAAAGCGCTGGCGCGGGTGGTCGCCATAGGGCAGGTCGGTCTCGCCGCAGGCGGTGGCGCGGAACGCGGCCGCCGCCGCGGCCCAGCGCGGCGGGTAGTCGGCGGCGCCCGGGATATGCGCCGCGTTGGCATAGGCGTTGTCCGGATCGGCCAAGTTGTCGTGACTGGACATCCACCCCGCCCCCTGCTTTCCATGGGCCGAAACCCAGAAGGGAGGATGACCGATGCCTGTGACCGACCTCAAGAGCCTTCTCCGCGATCCCGGCCTGCTGGAGACCCGCGCCTTCGTCGGCGGCGACTGGGTCGCGGCCGATGACGGGGCCACGTTCGAGGTCACCAACCCCGCCGATGGCAGCGCGATCTGCACGGTTCCCGACCTCACCCGCGCCGAGACCGCCCGCGCCATCGCGGCGGCGGCCGAGGCGCAGACGGGCTGGGCGGCGAAGACCGCCAAGGAACGCGCCAACATCCTGCGCAAGTGGTTCGACCTGATGATGGCCGCGCAGGAAGACCTCGCGGTGATCCTGACCGCCGAGATGGGCAAGCCGCTGTCGGAATCCCGCGGCGAGATCGCCTATGGCGCCTCGTTCATCGAGTGGTTCGCGGAAGAGGCCAAGCGCGTCTACGGCGACACGATCCCGGGCCACCAGGCGGACAAGCGGCTGACGGTGATCCGCCAGCCGGTGGGCGTGGCCGCCGCGATCACGCCCTGGAACTTTCCCAACGCGATGATCGCCCGCAAGGTCGGCCCGGCGCTGGCGGCGGGCTGTTCGATGGTGATCAAGCCCGCGGGCGAGACGCCGCTTTCCGCGCTGGCGATGGCGGTGCTGGCCGAGCGCGCGGGCGTGCCCAAGGGCGTGCTGTCGGTGGTGACCTCCAGCAAGTCGTCGGATATCGGCAAGGAATTCTGCGAGAACCCGGCGGTGCGCAAGCTGACCTTCACCGGCTCGACCGAGGTGGGGCGGATCCTGCTGGAACAGGCCGCGGGGCAGGTGATGAAATGCTCGATGGAACTCGGCGGCAACGCGCCCTTCATCGTGTTCGACGATGCCGACCTCGAGGCGGCGGTAGAGGGCGCGATCGCGTGCAAGTTCCGCAACAACGGCCAGACCTGCGTCTGCGCCAACCGGATCTACGTGCAGGACGGCATCTACGACGCCTTCGCCGGAAAGCTGGCCGAGTCGGTGGCCAAGCTGCGGGTGGGCGACGGGCTGGACGACAGCACCGACCTGGGGCCGCTCATTTCCGACGATGCGCTGGCCAAGGTCGAAGAGCACCTGTCCGACGCCACGGCCAAGGGCGCGCGGATCGTCAGCGGTGGTGAACGCCACGCCCGCGGCGGCACGTTCTTTCAGCCGACAGTGGTGGCCGGCGCCACGCAAGAGATGCAGTTCGCCTGCGAGGAGACCTTCGGCCCGGTCGCGCCGCTGTTCCGGTTCGAGACCGAGGACGACGTGATCGCGATGGCCAATGACACGATCTTCGGCCTCGCCTCCTATTTCTACGCGCGCGACCTTTCCCGCGTCTACAAGGTGGCCGAGGCGCTGGAATACGGGATCGTTGGGGTCAACACCGGCATCATCTCGACCGAGGTCGCGCCCTTCGGCGGCGTCAAGCAGTCCGGTCTCGGCCGCGAGGGCAGCCGCCACGGGATCGAGGACTTCCTCGAAATGAAATATATCTGCATGTCGGTCTGAGGGCGGCGCGTGGTCTAGGCCGCCGCCTCGTCCAGCCGCATCAGCGTGACAAGTTCGGCGAACGCCTCCCCCCAGGCCGCGCGCAGTTCGGGGGTGTAATCCGTTCCGAAAAAATCCTGCAATGCCAGGTCGAACGCCTGTTGGCCGATGTCCAGATGCGCCGCCGTCACCTGGCGCTGCGCGTGGACACGGCCCAGGTCCGCGGCGGTTTTCGCCAGTCGCTCACGGTCGCCGAGCACGCCCACGACCATCGCGAGGGCGGCCATCAGCATCCGCTTCTGGTGGGTCATGTCGACCCGGAACAGGGCGCGCACCTCTGGGGCAAGGTCGAACAACCGGTCATAGAACGCTTCGGCAAAGCGCCCCTTGGCCGAAAACAGCGCGCCGGAGCTTGCTAGGACGAGCTTGCGGTTGTGGGTGTCCATCGATGATCCCTCGTCGTGCGGGCGGACCGTAGCGCCCCGACCTTAATCCGCGATTAAGCCGGGTGCGTCCCGATGCCGCCAGATTTGCCTTGACCGCAGCCGAGGTGTGCGGGGAACATCGCCCCAAGGCGGGACGGCGGCCCGGCGCCTTCGGCGGCCGCACCCGGCGCCCGGGACCGGCCGACACCCACGGTCCCGGAGCGGGGCGCAGCAATCCGACCGGCGCGGGCCGTTAAGAGGCCCGTTGGAAGCGACCGATCGGAGGATGTCATCCCATGCGCTGTTTCACGATCCTAGGGCCCTCGCAATCGGGCAAGTCCACGCTGCTGAAGGCCCTGTCCGAGCTGGAGGGCCGCCCGGTCACGGCCGCTTTCTCCGACGTTCTGACGGTGAGCCAGTTCAGCTACCTGGACGAGCCCTGGGCGGGCTTCGACATCGCCGGCGGGCCCGATTACCTCGGCCATGCGGGCGAGGCGCTGGCGGCCTCGGATGCCGCGATCCTGTGTGTCGCGCCGGAACCGGACGCCGCGGTGCTGGCCGCCCCTTACCTGCGGCTGATCGAGGCGTCGGACGTCCCCTGCTTCATCTTCATCAACAAGATGGACCAGGACGAGGCGCGCATACGTGACATAGTCGGCGCGCTGCAGGCCTACGCGACCCATCACATCGTGCTGCGCCAGGCCCCGATCCGCGACGGCGATGGGCATGTCGTGGGCTCGGTCGACCTGATCTCGGAGCGCGCGTTCCAGTACCAGGAAGGCAAGCCGTCCAGCCTAATCGAGATCCCAGACGATCTGCATGACCGCGAACAGGAGGCGCGCGCGGAACTGCTGGAGCATCTGGCCGATTTCGATGACCATCTAATGGAGCAGCTGATCGACGATCGCGAGCCACCGACCGAGGATGTCTACAAGATCCTCGCCGAGGCGCATCGCGACAACGCGGTGATGGCAGCTTACCTGGGCGCGGCGGGCCATGGCAACGGGCTGACCCGGCTTATGAAGGCGCTGCGCCACGAGGCACCGGGGATGGAGGCGATCGGGCTCAGGCTCGGCGTGGAGGTGCCGCTGGCCATCGGTCTGGCTTCGGACACCAAGAAACACGTGGGCAAGTCCACGCTGATCCGGGTACTGGGCAGCCCCGTGCAGCATGGCAGCCCGCTGGCCGGCGACACCATCGGCAACCTGGCCGGAATCGACGGCAAGCCGGTCCCCGAACCGCTGGAGCGCGGCACGCTGGCCGTCGCGGTGAAGTCCGACCATCTCGATCCAGGCTATGCCTATACCGCCACCGCCGCCGATGAGTTGCCCGGCTGGACACGCGGTCGCCCGCCCTCCTACCCGCGCCTCTTGGCCCCGGTGAACGAGCGCGAAGACGCGCGCCTTTCGGCCGCACTGGCCCGGATCGCGGCAAGCGACCCTGGCATGGAGCTTGCCCAGGATGCCGAGACCGGGCATCTGGTGGTGCATCTTCAGGGGCCGATCCACCTGCGCCGGGTGCTGGCCAAGCTGACCGAGGATTTCGGTATTGAAGCCACCGAACACCCGGTCTCCGGCATCTACCGCGAGACCATCACCAAGACCGTCGACACTCATCACCGCCACCGCAAGCAGACCGGCGGCGCGGGCCAGTTCGCGGACGTGCAACTGACCGTGCGGCCCCAGGGGCGCGGCGCGGGATTTGCCTTCGGCGACACGGTCAAGGGCGGCGCGGTGCCGAAGAACTACATCCCAGCGGTCAAGGCCGGCGCGCGCGAGGCGATGGAACAGGGGCCACTCGGATTCCCGGTGGTCGATGTCGCGGTCACCCTGACCGATGGCAAGCATCACGCGGTGGACAGCTCCGACCATGCCTTCCGCACGGCAGCCAAAAACGGCGTGCGCGAGGCGCTGGCGCAGGCCGGCCCGGTCGTGCTTCAGCCGATCGAGCGGGTGGTGATCCACGTGCCGTCGGTGAACTCCGGCTCGCTGGTGGCGCTGGCCGGCAGCCTCAAGGGCCAGGTGCTGGGCTTCGAGGCGCACATGTCGGCGCGCGGCTGGGACATCTTCCAGGCGCTGATCCCCGCGGGCGCCAAGGAGGAGCTGTTCCAGGCGCTCGGCGGGCTGACCCACGGCACCGCCTGGTTCGAGTCGCATTTCGACCATTACGAGGAGCTGCACGGCAAGGATGCCGAACGCATCCGCGAGGCCCGCGCCGCCGAACTGGCCTGAGCCCGCCCGGGCCGTCACGCGATCGGGCGGATACCGTGGGGTGTGCCCTCGGTCCCCAATGTCCGCCGGGCCGCCTCACGCCGCGCCGGCCGCGCTCTCGACAAGCAGCCTGCGCACATGGTCGACATCCTCCACCTGCTCGAACAGGACGGGGATCACGCCGAGTGTTCGCAAGGGGCCCCAACCGGGATGGACCAGACCGTAGCCCAGCGGTTGGACCACGCCCTCCGACAGGAGATGGCCGACGGTCAGCGACGGGTAGGGACGATCCTCTACGACCGGGCAGGAGAACTCGGGCGACAGCGGGCTTGAGACGAGGAATGCGCGTCTGGCAAGGAAGTGGTTCCGGCCCTCGCGGCGGACAAGCGCGCGCCGGTCCGTCACCGCGTAGTGAAGGGTGCCGAGCACGTAGGCGCGCGTGACCACGATGTATGCCGAAACCAGACCGAACAAGAGGGTCACCGCACCGTAGACCCAGAGCGCATCGGTCGCGGTGACCCCCGCGTCGTCTCCGATCATCGGCCATGTGAGCCACATCGCGACCGCCCCGGCCAGAAGGCCGATATGCCAGGTCTTCTCGGCACCGACGACGTCGCGGATCCGGCGCCCGTATTGCGGCCGTCCGGTCCACAGAAGGGTTTCTGTCGGGGAGAGGTAGCCGTCCCATCCGGCCTCCGAATCCCCCGGACCGAGAGAAGAAATCGTTACGCGCAACACGAGGACCTTCGCCACGACATTCCGCGACGGAGGCTGACATGTTTCCGGGCGGGTTGAAAGCTCGGGGCGCGGGCGCCCTCCCCCGTTCACGCCGCCGCGACCGGGTACGAGGCGACTGGACAAGCGCGCGGCCTGCGGGCTAGCCATATCGGCGTCGGGAACGGGCGGCGGAGAGGCATTTGAAACATCCGGGGTGCATGGCGCGCGTGGCGGCGCTGTTGTCGCTTCTGGTCCTGGCTGCCTGCGGCGCGCCGCGCCCGGTTCCACCGCCCCCCGCGTCGCCCGAGGAGGTGGCGCAGCTGGCCCGGGCGATCGGGAACCTCGACCCCTCGGTGGCCGAGGACGAGGCCGAACGCGCGGCCCGCACCGCGCTCGACGAGGCGCACCAGCTTGCGCAGGAGTACGGCGTCACCGACGGGCCGCTGATCCACAACATGAAGGTCAATTCCGGCCTGCGCCCGCGGGGGCTCTGCTATCACTGGGCCGACGACATCGAGGCGCGGCTGCGCCGGGAAGGCTTCGAGACGCTGGAATTGCACCGCGCCATCGCCAATGCCGACAACCCGTTCCGGATCGAGCATTCCACCGTAATCGTCAGCGCCCGCGGCCAATCGATGGAAGACGGGATCGTGCTGGACGGCTGGCGCGACGGCGGAGACCTGTTCTGGGCGCAAACACGGGCAGATGCGGATTACGACTGGGTCCCGCGACAGGAGGTGTTCGCGATGAAACTCGCCCGCGATCCCGGCATCGCGGTCGTGTCGACCGCGGAATGATCAGCGCCGCCCCTCGCGCAGCCAAGCGCCGATGCTCAGCCCCGCCGCGAGCAACAGGAACGCCCAGGCGGGCGCAAGCGGCGTGATGGTGACGTCAGCGGTGAGGTAGGCCTCGCGCGGCGTCATGCCGATCCAGCCGCGCCCCGCCGCCAGCCGCCCCTCGCGCACGGTGCGGATGTCGGGCGCGCCCTCGTTCAGCGCGAGAATGCCGCCCCGCGTGGCGTCCACCGCCTCTTGCAGCTTGGCCCCGCTTGCGATGGTCTCCTCGAACTCTCGCGGCGCCGACGGGCCCAGCGCGATGACGTTGTCCAGATCCTCATCGACCAGCCGGTAAAGCCCGATCTCAGGCCCCTCGTAGGTCGCCTGGAACCGCCCCGGGGAGGTCTCCTGCAACTCTACCGTCTCGGTCTCGCCATCGGGGCGGGTAATCTCGACGCTGCGCCCCTCTTCGGCCAGCGAGCGGCGGGTAATCGTCATGGTCTGGCCCTCGGCCTCGGCGGTCAGCGCCTCTTCCTCGAGCTCGGGTTCCTTCATCATCCAGTGGGCGAGCCGGCGCAGCAGTTCCAGCTGCGGCCCGCCACCCTCGAAGCCGCGATTCCACAGCCAGGCATGGTCCGAAGCCATCAGCGCCACGCGCCCCTCGCCCACCCGGTCGAGCACGAGCAGGGGGCGCTGGTCGCGCCCCTCCATCACCACCTGCCCGCCGGTCGCCTCCAAGTCGATCAGGCGGAACCAGCGGCCCCAGTCGCCACCGTGTTCGGCCTTCAAGCCTTCGGTCACGGGGTGGCGCCGGCCCAGGTCGCTTACATTGGGCAGGAAGCCTTCCTCGATCACCCGCGCGGTGGGCTCGGCGGGCAGGATCTCGGACAGCGGCGACCGGTAGATCGAATCCGCGCTGGCGAAGTCAGGGCCAGCGGCGATGAGCACCGCGCCGCCTTCCTCGACATACTCGCGCACGTTGTCGAGATAGATCATCGGCAGGATGCCGCGCCGCTTGTATCGGTCGAAGATGATCAGGTCGAACTCATCCACCTTGTCGAGGAACAGCTCCCGCGTGGGGAAGGCAATCAGCGACAGTTCCGTGACCGGCACCCCGTCATGCTTGTCCGGCGGGCGCAGGATCGTGAAATGCACAAGGTCCACGGAGCTGTCCGATTTCAGGAGGTTGCGCCAGGTTCGCTCGCCCGGGTGCGGCTCGCCCGAGACCAGCAGCACCCGCAGCCGGTCGCGCACGCCGTTGATCTGCACCACGGCGGCATTGTTGCGGTCGGTCAGTTCGCCCGCTTCCTCGGCCACCGAGAACTGAATCACGTTGCGGCCGGCGTGGTCGAGGATCACCGGCACCTCGAGATCCTCGTTCAGCGGCACCCGGTAGCTTTGCGGCTCGCCGCCGTCGATGGCGACCGTGACCTGCGTCGTCGCGCCCATTTCGGCGGGCACGGCGCCCTGATCCTCGACCCGCAGCGTCAGCGTCACCTCCTCGCCGAGGATCGCGAAGGCGGGCGCGTTCCGGATCAGCAGCCGCCGGTCCCAGTCGTCCTGCTGTCCCGTCAACAGCGCATGCAGCGGCGCCGGCAGCGCGGGGGCGCGCTCGATATCGTGCAACTGCCCGTCAGTCAGCAGGATCGCGCCCGCGAGCCGGGCCCGGGGCACCTCGGCCAGCGCCTCGGACAGCGCGGTCATCAGCAGCGTGCCCTCGTTGCTCTCGCCATCGCCGAGCCGCACGATCCTGAGCTCGGTGTTGTCGAGCGCGTCGATTTCGGCCTCGACCCGCGCGATGGCCTCCGCGATCTGGCCGGGCCGGTCCGACAGGCGCTGACTGGCGCTTTCGTCCACCACCAGCACCACGATGTCCGACAACGGGTTGCGGTCCTCGGTCTGCAGCGACGGGTTGGCCAGCGCCGCGAGGATCGCCGCCGCCGCGAGGCCGCGAAGCCACCAACCCGACAGGCCGCGCCAGAGCGCGAAGCCGGTGAAGGCCAGGGCGGCCACGACCAGCGCCCAGACCAGCGGCCACGGCAGCAGCGGGTCGAAGATCACCGCGCCGTTCATTGGCCCAGCCTGTCGAGCAGCGCGGGCACGTGGACCTGATCGGATTTGTAGTTGCCGGTCAGCACATGCATCATGAGGTTGATCCCGAAGCGGAAGGCGATTTCGCGCTGGCGCTCGCCGGCATAGCCTCGGCCGACCGGGAACATCGCCCCGCCCTGCCCGTCCACCGCCCAGGCCGCCGCCCAGTCGTTGCCGCCGATCACCACCGGCGTGACACCGTCATTGAGGTCGCGGAACGGCATGCCCTCGGCCTGTTCGGCGTCCGCCGGCGCGGCTTCGACCCAGACATCGCGGCTGGCATGGCGGCCGGGGAAGTCCTGGAGCAGGTAAAAGGTCCGCGTGAGCACGTGGTCGGTGGGCACGGGTTCCAGCGGCGGCACGTCGAGCGGCTGGGCGAGTCGCTGCAAGCGCCGGCCCTCGGGCGAGCCGCCGCCGAACCGGGCGACGTCGGCGTCGCGCGTGTCGAACAGGATCATGCCGCCGGTACGCAGGTAGCGGTTGAGCTTGGCATAGGCCTCGGACGAGGGCTGCGGCTGGCCCGCGGTCACCGGCCAGTAGAGGAAGGGGAAGAGGGACAGCTCGTCGGTTTCGAGGTTCACGGCGATGGGCTCGGCGGGCTCGATTGAGGTGCGCTGGGTCAGTTTTTCCGACAGCCCGCGCAGCCCCGCGCGTGCCACCTCGTCCACCCGGGCGTCGCCGGTCACCACATGGGCCAGCACCACCTCGGTCGTGGCCTTCAGCGCCAGCGCGTCGTCCGTGGCCTGTTGCGCGTCGGCCTCCATCGGCAGCATCAGCGCCAGCACCAGCGCTGCAACCGCGCCCGAGCGCTGGCCGCGGAGCCGCCCCGAGAGCCAGAGCGAGGCGAGGATATCGGCGGCGAAAAACGCGAGCGCCGCGGTCAGGACCCAGCCTTTCAAGAGCGTCTCGCGCGCCAGCGCGAGCCCCTCGACGGGGATGCGCGCGGGCCAGGCGATCGGCGCGATCTGGGTTTCGGGGCCGACGACGTTGAGCGCGAGGCGGCGGTCGTCGCCGGCATAGAGCCCCGGCGGAAGGTCGGGGCCGGGGCGCGCGTCGGCTAGTTTCTCGCCGGGGATGCCGGGCAGCGTGCCGGCCTCGCCCACGTCGCCGAAGGCGTCCAGAACCGTTTCGGCGACCCAGGTGGTGCCCTGCAGTTCCGCCGCCTCGGGGCGCGCAGGGCGCGTCGAGACGGCCAACCGTTCAAGCATCTGCACGAACAGGCCCGAGAGCGGCAGGGTCGACCATTCGACGTTGGCAGTAACGTGGAACAACACCACCTGCCCTTGGCCCAGCTTCTTGCGGGTAACCAGCGGCGTGCCGTCGGTCAGCGCCGCGATGGAGCGGTCGACAAGCTGCGGGTCGGGCTGGGCCATGACCTGCGCGTTCACCCGGACGTCTGGCGGCACCTCCAGCCCGACGAAGGGAGATGATTCCGCGAAAGGCCGCAACTGCTTGGGCTCGCCCCAGCTCATCGCGCCGCCGACGGTGCGCCCGCCCACGCGCAGGCGCACCGGCATCAGCGGGTCTTCGGCGTCGCGGCTGACATCCGAGGCGGCGAGGCGGGGGCCCGCGAACCGCACCAGCAACCCGCCATCCTCGACCCAGCCCTGCAACGCCTCGGCCTCGGCGGCTGCGAGCGTCGCGATATCGGCCAATACGATCACGTCGGGGCTGGCAAGAATGATGTCGGACAGGGTGCCGTCGACTAGGTCCGCGGTCGGCTCGAGCGCCTTGTTCAGGTAGAACAGCGGCGAGAGCAATTGCAGCCCCTCGCGGTTTTCGCGCCCTGCAAGAAGCGCGACTTCTCGGCGCTTGAGGCTGTCATCGGTCAGCGTGACCGCACCGGCAGAGCGCACCCCCTCGACCGCGAAGCGACTGATGCGGTTGCGCAACTCGGGCGGCAGGACGAGCTCGGTCTCGACCGTGCCCGCGCCCGCCTCGAACGTGGCCTGCGTCCGGGCCAGAACCCGCTCCACCCCCGCCGGGTCCCGACCCGTCGCGCTGAACGTGACCTCGGAGGCATCGTCCGCCCGGGCGCGCAACGCGGTCAGCCGGATCGCCCCGTCCTCGAAGGCCGCAGGACGTAGCACAACAACCGGCCGGGGGCTTTCGAACACGCGGACGTCGCCCGCGGCGGTGAATGTGGTCAGCAGACCCTGCCGCCCCTCGTAATCCAACCCGCCGGACATCCAGAAGGTATCGAACCCGCCGTCCAGCCCGTCGGCCCATACGCCCAGCGCCTGCACGTCGGGCAGCCAGGGCGCGGGTTCCAGCCCGGCAAGCCGGCTGATCCAGGCCTCTGCCGCCTGGAAGGGCAGTCCCGCCTCGGGCAGGTCGGTCGCCTGCACCACGGCCACGGGCCGTCCGTCGCGCCCGGCCTCGTCCAGAATCGCCTCGACCCGGTCCATCCTACGCGGCCAGTCGCGCGCGTCCGCCCAGGTGCCGTCGATGAAGACGAGAAGCGGCCCCTCGCCCGGCTGCCGGTCCCGCGGGTTCAGGATCGGGCCGGCGAAGGCGACGATGAGCGCCGCGACCGCCAGCATGCGAAGCAGCAGCAGCCACCAGGGCGTCTTGTCTGTCTGGGTCTCGTCGTCGGTCAGCCCGAGGAGCAGCGCGACGCCCGGAAACCGCCGGCGGATCGGCGCCGGCGGCACGGCGCGCAACACAAGCCACAACGCCGGAAGCGCGACCAGCGCCCAAAGCAACGCCGGCGCGGCGAACCCGATGCCGCCGATCGTCCACATCAGCGCACCCGTTCGAGGGCGCGGTACAACCACAGAAGCGCTCCTTGCGCCCCTTCGCCCGAGTGATGCGTGGAGTAATACCAGCCAGTGACGCGCGCAAGCTCGGCCAGCCGCGCCTTGCGTTCGGCCAGTCGTTCGAGGTACCGGACCTTCAATTCTCCCGCCTTCAGCGTCTCGTGGCGCAGGCTGCCGCCCATGCTCTCGAAGATGGTGCGCCCGTCATAGGGGAATGCTTCCTCCGCGGGGTCCAGGATCTGCAGCATTGCGCCGGTGACGCCCCGATCGGCGGCCTCGGTCAGCGTGCGCTCCACCGGCGCCAGGTCACCGAGGAAATCGGACAGGAAGACCGCGCGGGAGTGGGGTGCCATCCCGCGGGCCTCCGGCGCCCCGTAATCGGCCTCCCCCTGCGCGGCGCTCAGGATGTCGGCCATGCGCAGGAGTTGCAGCGCCCCCCGGCGCGGGGGCAATCCGGAGCCCAAGAGGCCCACGCGCTCTCCGCCGCGGTTCAGCAGGACGGCCACCGCCATCGCCAAGACCCGGGCGCGTTCGGCCTTACTGGGGTGGGTCTTGTCGCCCGCAAAGCCCATGGAGGCGGAATCGTCGACCCAGATCAGCACGCTCTGCGCGGCCTGCCATTCCTTTTCCCGCACGAAATGCGCGTCCGACCGGCCGGACCGGCGCCAGTCGATCATTCGCGCCTCGTCGCCAGCATGCGCCGGGCGGTATTGCCAGAACTCGTCGCCCATCCCCGCGCGCCGGCGCCCGTGCTCGCCCAGAAGCACCGCCTGCGCCAGATGCTCGGCATCGGCGAGCAGCGGCGGCAGCGCCTCGGCGATGCCTTCGGCGCAGGCGCGGAGGGCGGCGGGGTCGCTCACGCGGCGGCCTCGACCCGCACGACCTCGCGCGCCACGCTCTCGATCACCTCCGCCAGGCTGTCGCCGCGGGCCCGCGCCGCGAAACTCAGCGCCATGCGGTGGGTCAGCACCGGCGCGGCCATCTTGAGCACGTCGTCGGCGGACGGCGCCAGCCGGCCCTCGAGCAGCGCCTGGGCGCGCACCGTCAGCATCAGGGCCTGGGCGGCGCGCGGCCCCGGCCCCCAGGCCACCGCCTCGCGTACGATCTCGGGCGCCTCGGGTTCCTGCGGGCGGCAGGCGCGGACGAGATCGAGGATCAACTCGACCACCGCCTCGCCCACCGGCATCCGGCGCACCGTCTTCTGCGCGGCGATCAGTTGCTCGGCGCTGAACACCCCATGCGCCTCCTCCTCTTCCAGCCCGGTCGTGGCGATCAGGATGTCATGCTCGGTCTTGCGGTCGGGATAGGGCACGTCGATCTGCACCAGAAACCGGTCGAGCTGCGCCTCGGGCAGCGGATAGGTCCCCTCCTGCTCGATCGGGTTTTGCGTCGCGAGCACGTGGAAGGGCGGGGTCAGCGGGTGCGCCTCGCCTGCAATCGTAACGGATTTTTCCTGCATGGCTTGCAACAGCGCCGACTGGGTCCGGGGAGAGGCGCGGTTGATCTCGTCGGCCATCAACAGCTGGCAGAAGATCGGCCCCTCGATGAAGCGGAAGGCGCGGGAGCCGTCCTCGCCGGTCTCCAACACCTCGGAGCCGAGGATGTCAGCCGGCATCAGGTCGGGAGTGAACTGGATGCGCGCCCCGTTCAGCCCCATAACCGTGGAGAGCGTGTCCACCAGCCGCGTCTTGCCCAGCCCCGGCAGACCAATCAGCAACCCGTGGCCGCCGCACAGAAGAGCCGAGAGGGTCAGGTCGACGACCCGCTCCTGGCCGATGAACCGCTTGGTAATGCTGTCCTTGGCCTCGGCCAGCCGGGTGCCCAGCGTCTCGATCTCGGCGACCAGCTCGGTCTCGTCGGACATGACAACTCTCCCTTCGGTCATATATGGGCTATTATCGGCACATATGGCGTGCGTCACAAATGGCAAAAAACCAGTCAGCACAAATGATCGTGAGACCCGACGCCGAAAAACTCGCGAAATCCGCCCGCGCGGCGGCCGTGGAGGGCAAACTACCTCCGGTTGATTCGTGGGATCCGCCCTTCTGCGGCGATCTCGACATGCGGATCGCGCGCGACGGGACCTGGTTCTATCTCGGCACGCCGATCGGCCGGGCGCCGCTGGTGCGGCTGTTCTCGACCATCCTGAAGCGCGAGGGCGAGACGTATTTCCTGGTCACGCCGGTCGAGAAGGTGGGCATCACCGTCGAGGACGTGCCCTTCGTGGCGGTCGATTTCGAATGCAGCGGCGAGGGCGCGGCGCAGGTGCTGAGTTTCGTGACGAATGTCGGCGACCGGGTCGCCGCGGGGCCCGAGCACCCGATCCGGGTGGAGCGCGACCCCGAGACCGGCGAGCCTTCGCCTTACGTCCATGTCCGCGGCGGGCTGGAGGCGCGAATCGACCGCAAGAGTTTCTACCGGCTGGTCGAGATCGGCACGCGCGAACGTCACGCGGGCGAGGAGTGGTTCGGCCTCCGCTCGGGCGGCGTGTTCTTCCCGGTGATCCCGTCGGCCGAACTGCCCTGAGCGCCCGTGCCCCGGTTCTGCGCGAATCTCGATTTTTTGTTCACCGAGCGGCCCTTCCTCGACCGTTTCGCCGCCGCGCGGGCGGCGGGGTTCGAGGCGGTGGAGGTCCTTTTTCCCTACGACCACGACCCCGGCGAGATCGCCGCGCGCCTCGCCGGCGAGGGGCTGGCGCTCGCGCTGATCAACACCCCCGCGGGCGACTGGGCCGCGGGCGAGCGGGGCTTCGCCGCGCGGCCGGACGATGTTGTGCGGTTTCGCGAGGGTTTCCTGCGCGGCGCGGAACTGGCCGCACGGCTCGGGGCCCGGCACCTGCACCTCCTGGCCGGCTGTGCCGCGGGGCCGGAGGCGCAGGAGACCTATCGCGACAACCTCGCCTGGGCCGCCGACACCGCGCCCGGCCAGAACCTGACCATCGAGCCGATCAACCCGGTCGACATCCCCGGCTATTTCCTGGCCCGCTTCGACGATGCGATCGCCCTGCTCGACACGCTGGAACGCCCCAACCTGCATCTGCAATTCGACGCCTACCACGCAAGGCGCATCGCGGGCGACGTGCCGGGGCTCTGGTCGCGGGTGAAGGCGCGGGTTGCGCATGTGCAGGTGGCCTCGACGCCCGCTCGGGATGAACCCGTGGCCAGCGAGATCGACTATCTCGGATTCTTCGCGCGGCTCGATGCGGACGGCTACGACGGCTGGATAAGCGGGGAGTATCACCCTGCGGGCCGCACAGAGGACGGGCTTGGCTGGATGTCGATGGCCGGCTAGAGCGCGTCGCATTTAATCGGCCTCATAGCCGGCCGCCTTGAAGTAGTTGTAGCATTCTTGGTCTGAGAAGAGGTCGCAGACATGGCCGACGGCCGCCCAAAGTTGATCGTAGGTTCGCGCGGCTGCCTTCCTTATGAGCGACTTCAGCTTTGAGAACGCCATTTCGATGGGGTTCAGGTCCGGGCTGTAAGGCGGCAAGAACAGGAACCAGGTGCCAATCGCACGCAGGGACGCCGCTGCGGCCGGGGCCTTATGGCTCGACAGGTTGTCGAGAATGACAACGTCGCCTTTGCGCAGCGTCGGCCCCAGCTGGGTTTCGATGTAGAGGGCGAACATCTCGGCGTTCATCGCCCCGTCGATGATCCATGGTGCGTCGAGCCGGTCGTGGCGCAGGGCCGCGACGAAGGTCTGGGTGCGCCAATGTCCGAACGGCGCGTGATCGACGAGGCGCTGCCCGAACGGGGCCCAGCCGGTCGTCTTGGCCATGTTGGTTTTGACCGAGGTCTCGTCCACAAAGGCCAGCCGGTCCAGATGGTTGGCCATGAAGGGCTGGCGTTTCGCGATCCAGATGCGCCGCAGATCGGCGACATCCTTGCGCTTCTGCTCAAGCGCCTGCAGGTCTTTTTTCGTGCGTCAGACCAAGCCCGCGCAGCACCCGCCAGATCGTGCCGCGATGGACCTCGATGCCATGGGTTTCGGCCAGCTCAACGGCCAATTCATCGAGCGTGATCTCGCCCTTGGCGGCGACGCGGGCTTCGATCCAGCCGGTCACGCCCGCAAGCTTGCCGTGCCCGCCGCCATTGCCTTGGGGCCGGGGCTTGAGTGATCCGGTCTCGCGACGCAGTTTGATCAGCTCGTTCACGAACTTCGGCGATACCCGGAAGTGCCGTGCCGCTTCGCGATGCCCATGACCTTCGTCCACGAACGCGACGACACGCTCGCGTAGCTCTATCGGATGTGGTTTGCCCATCTATGACCCCCATATCTACCTCAAAGAGACGGAATCACATCACGGCCAATCTGGGAATCCTGAATCCGAAAGCCGGCGACACGCTCTAGCAGGCTGCTGAAAAACCTCGCTCTGGACGTCGGTTGAGGGACGTGATTCACCCCTTGGGCGGTTGCCGGAGGGGTTGGGATGCGGGGCGCGGACGAGACGAGCGGGTCGCTGTTCAGCTATGTTGACATCGAGGCGCGGATCCCGGCGCGGCATCCGTTGCGGCAGATCCGGCGGGTCGTGAACGAGGCTTTGGCCAGCCTCGATGCCGAGTTCGAGACGCTCTACGCCCCGGAGGGCCGGCCCTCGATCCCGCCGGAGCGGCTGATCCGGGCGAGCCTTCTACAGATCCTGTTCTCGGTACGCTCGGAGCGGCAGTTGATGGAGCAGATGGATTACAACCTCATGTTCCGCTGGTTCGTGGGCCTGGGGATCGACGACGCGGTCTGGGTCCCCACCGTCTTCACGAAGAACCGTGACCGGCTGCTGACCACCGACATGGCGCGCAAGGTGATGGGCGCGATCCTGGCTCACCGGGAGGTCGCACCGCTGCTGTCAGACGAGCACTTCTCGGTGGACGGCACGCTGATCAAGGCCTGGGCTTCCATGAAGAGCTTCCAGCCGAAGACCGAGGGCAGCCCGCCCGGCGCGGACGGGCCGGGTGACCCGCCGGGGGACACCGATCAGGATACCAGCCCCGACACCGCCCCTGCCCAGCCCGAAGCCGAGACCGTCCCGATGCCCAGCCCCAGCCGCCGCCACCGCAACGCCGAAGTCGACTTCCGCGGCGAGAAGCGCTCCAACGCCACCCATGCCTCGATCACCGACCCCGACGCGCGGCTGTTCCGCAAGTCGCAGGGGACGGGCGCGCTGCTCTGTTACATGGGGCATGCGCTGATGGAAAACCGCAATGGCTTCGTCGTCCAGGCCGACCTGACCCGCGCCGATGGCCATGCCGAACGCCGCGCCGCGCTCGACATGATCCACCGCCATTCCCCCGGCTCGACCCGCCGCCTCACGCTGGGCGCCGACAAGGGCTACGACAGCGCAGATTTCGTCGCCGATCTGCGACAGGCCCACGTCACGCCGCATGTCGCCCAGAAGGCCCGACACTCCGCCATCGACGGCAGAACCACCCGCCACCCCGGCTACGCCCTGTCCCAGACGCGCCGCAAGAAGATCGAAGAGCCCTTCGGCTGGGCCAAGACCGTCGGCGGCATGGCCCAGACCGTATACCGCGGCCTCGACCGCGTCGCCGCCCGCTTCACCTTCACCATGGCCGCCTGCAACCTCGCCAGACTGCCGAAGCTGCTGGCCGCCTGACGCCAAAGGCAGGGCCGAGACCAAGCACACAGAACAGACGACGCCGGCCTCACGGGTGAGGGTCAGGGAAATCCGTCCGGCCGCAAGAGAATTTCAGCGGCCTGCTAGGTGCCCCGGTCCCGGCGCTGCAACCCCTCGAAATGGAAGAGCTTCGGGTCCAGCAGGTGCGAGGGCCGGGCGTTCATCAGCGCGCGGAACATCTTCTGCCGGCGGCCCGGGTGGTTCGCCTCCCACTGGTCCAGCAGCGCCTTGACCTGCATCCGCTGCAGCCCGTCCTGGCTGCCGCAGAGATCGCAGGGGATGATCGGGTAATTCATCGCCCGCGCGAAGCGCTCGCAATCGGCCTCGGCCACATGGGCGAGCGGGCGGTAAACGAACAGGTCGCCCTCCTCGTTCACCAGCTTCGGCGGCATGGTGGCCAGCCGCGAACCGTGGAAGAGGTTCATCAAGAAGGTCTCGAGGATGTCGTCACGATGATGGCCCAGCACCACCGCCGAACAGCCCTCCTCGCGCGCGATCCGGTAGAGATGGCCGCGCCGAAGACGCGAGCACAGCGCGCAATAGGTGCGGCCCTCGGGGATCTTGTCGGTGACGATAGAATAGGTGTCGCGATACTCGATCCGATGCTGCACGCCCATCCGTTCGAGGAAGGCGGGCAGCACCGTCGAGGGGAAGCCCGGCTGCCCCTGGTCGAGATTGCAGACCAGCAGTTCCACCGGCAGGAGTCCGCGCCATTTCAGCTCGGTCAACGCCGCGAGCAGCGTGTAGCTGTCCTTGCCGCCCGAGAGGCAGACCAGCCAGCGGGCGCCGCGCTCGACCATGCCGTATTGCTCGATCGCTTCGCGGGTCTGGCGCACGATCCGCTTCCGCAGCTTCTTGAACTCGGTCGTGGAGGGGGCGCCCTCGAACAGCGGATGGATGTCGTCGGCAGTGTCGAACATGGGCGGCGCTCGCGTGAAAACTCGTGCGATATGGCAAGCCGGGTCGCGTTCGTAAAGCCCTTTGCGATTCGTCCAATCCCGTGAACACTGTGCCGCAGACGGCACAGGGCGGAGGCCACACCCATGGACTACATCTTCTGCGTGCGCAGCCTGCGCGGCGGGGAATTCTCGTCGAACCCCGGCGCGACCCATTTCCTGGAGGTGCCTGAAGACGCTGCCCGGCCCCTGCCCGACCACCGGACCACGAAAACCGCCTGGTTCAAGCGCGTGCAGGCTAAGGCGCAATCGGGCCACGAGACGGACTTTTCCCGTGGCGATATCGTGGTCTATGTCCATGGCTACAACAACAGCCAGGAAACGATGCTGGCCCGCCATCGGCGCATCCGTCAAGGGCTTGAGTCGCATGGTTTCGAGGGCGTCGTGGTCAGCTTCGACTGGCCCAGTGCCGACAGCGCGCTCAACTATCTCGAGGACCGGACAGACGCCAAGCAGACCGCCCTGCGGCTGGTCGACGAGGGCATCGCGGCCTTCGCCGCGCTCCAGCGGCCCGACTGCCGGATCAACCTGCACCTGTTGGCCCATTCGATGGGCGCGTTCGTGGTGCGCGAGGCGTTCGACGACGCTGACGACCGCCCGGCCATCGCGGCACACAGCTGGTCCGTCAGCCAGGTCATCCTGGTGGCCGCCGATATCTCGTCGGCCTCCTTGGAGGATGGCAATCCCAAGACCTCGTCGCTCTACCGGCACTGCGTGCGGCTGACGAACTACTACAACCCCTACGACCCGGTGCTGTCGCTGACCAACATCAAGCGGATCGGGGTGGCGCCCCGGGCCGGACGCATCGGCCTGCCGGACGACGTGCCCGGCAAGGCGGTCAATGTCTATTGCGGCGAGTATTTCGACCGGCACTGGGACCGGGCCGGACAGCAGGGCCGGATCGCCCATACCTGGTATTTCGACGACCCGCGCTTCATGGAGGACGTGTTCTACACCGTCCAGGGCGAAATGGACCGCAACGAATTTCCCACGCGCCTGCCCACGACCGCAGGCAATCTCGCGCTCAGGCCGTGACGCTCAGTCTTTGTGGCGGCTGTCAGGATCGGGGACGGGGTCGTAGCCACAGCCGCCCCATGGATTGCAGCGCGCGATTCGTTTCGCGGCCATCCACCCGCCCTTGAGCGCGCCGTGCTTTTCCAACGCCTCCAGCGCGTAGGCCGAACAGGTGGGCTGGTAGCGGCAGTTGAACCCGACCCAGGGCGAAAGCACCAGCCGGTAGGCGCGAATCGGCAGCGCGAAGAGGCGGGCAAGCGGGGTCATTTCCGGCCCCCGTGGACCGTGGCAAGCGCCCGTGTCAGGTCGGCCTGCATCTGGGCGAAGTCGCGCGTGGCGGTGATGTCGCGCCGCCCGATCAGCACGTAATCCCAGCCCGGCTGCCCCTGTGCCGGCAGGACCAGCCGGGCCACCTCGCGCAGCCGCCGCTTGGCGCGGTTGCGGGCGACGGCGTTGCCGACCTTCCTGGAGCAGGTGAAGCCCACGCGGATGCCCTCGGCCTCACCAAGCGCGCGCTCGCGCGCCTGTAGCACGAAGCCGGGTGTTCCCTGGCACCGGGCGCGGGATGCACGCAAGAAATCGGCCCGCTTTTTCAGGACTTGCGGACGCAAGGACACCGCCGGAGGCATGTCCGTGGCCTCCGGCTCCTTGCCTGCCACGCCTGCCCCCGGCGGTGTCATGTCTACAAGCGGCGCGGGGGTTACGCGCTCAGCTTCTTGCGGCCGCGGGCGCGGCGGGCGTTGAGGATCTTGCGGCCGGCCTTGGTGGCCATGCGCGCGCGAAACCCGTGGCGCCGCTTGCGGACCAGGTTCGAGGGTTGGAAAGTGCGTTTCATCGCGCTTCGCTCCGTTCGCTCGAGGCCATGCGCGCGAGAAGCCGCAGCGGCCCGGTGTTTTTCGAAGCCCGCTCAATAGGGGCTCGGGCCGGACAAGTCAATTCTTCCCGCGCCTGAAATCCTGCAACATTTCGCGGCCCGGCGCGCGGGCAATGTTACAGAGCCGCCGGGAAACGGGCGCGAACGGTGCCGCAGCGTCACCCCGGATCAATGCCCCGTGAAGCGCCTGTTGCCGACGGCGCGCAGCGCGCATGTTGCGCAGGTACTTTGCCTCAGCCACAGTCCGAGACGATGAGCCAGATAACCGAGACCGAAAAGCCCAGCCTTGCGCGCCGCCTGCCACTGCTCGTGATCCTCACGGTGGCGCTCGTCGGGGCGCTGACGCTGCGCGACCAGCTGTCGTTCGACGCGCTGGCCGACCACCGCGAGGCCTTGATCGGGTTTCGCGATGCGAACTATGCCGGCACGGTGCTCGGCT
The DNA here is from genome assembly GCF_900142935.1 of Rhodovulum sp. ES.010. Lineage (NCBI taxonomy): Bacteria > Pseudomonadati > Pseudomonadota > Alphaproteobacteria > Rhodobacterales > Paracoccaceae > Rhodovulum > Rhodovulum sp. ES.010. Next base: position 2,062,295 of record NZ_FSRS01000001.1, read on the forward strand.
TCGTCGTGGCGTATGTCGTGATCGTCGCCTTTTCACTGCCCGGCGCCACGATCGCCACGCTCGCGGGCGGTTTCCTGTTCGGGGTGTTCCCCGGTGTCCTCTACAACGTGACCGCCGCGACGATCGGCGCGATCCTGATTTTCCTAGCAGCGCGCTGGGGGCTGGGCGACCGGCTGGCCGCGCGGGTCGATGCCTCCGAGGGTCGCGTGAAACGGCTGCGCGAGGGGCTGCGCGAGAACGAACTGTCGGTGCTGTTCCTGATCCGGCTGGTTCCGGCGGTGCCGTTCTTCGTGGCGAATTTGCTGCCGGCGCTGGTGGGTGTCGCGCTCGGACGGTTCGCCTTGACCACCTTCTTTGGTATCATGCCTGGGGCGCTGGTCTACACATGGGTGGGCGCGGGGCTCGGCACGGTCTTCGCCCGGGGCGAAACACCCGATCTGGGTATCATATTCGAGCCGCACGTCCTCGGCCCGCTGCTCGGCCTCGCCGCTCTGGCCGCGCTGCCGATGATCCTCCGCATCATTCGCCGGAGGCGCGCCTGACATGACGCGCCTCAAGACCGACCTCTGCATCATCGGTGCCGGGTCTGCCGGGCTGTCGCTCGCGGCCGGTGCGGTGCAGATGGGCGCCCGCGTGGTGCTCGTCGAAGGCCACAAGATGGGCGGCGACTGCCTGAACTACGGCTGCGTGCCGTCGAAAGCGCTGCTCGCCGCCGCCAGGCAAGCGCACACCGTAAGGACGGGCGGCTTCGGCATCGCGCCGGTCGAGCCGCGGATCGACTACGCCGCCGCGATGGATCACGTCCGCATGGCCATTGCGACCATCGAACCACATGACAGCGAAGAGCGGTTCTCGGGGCTGGGCGTGCGCGTGATCCGCGCATGGGGCCGGTTCCTGAACGCGCGCGAACTGGAAGCGGGCGAGCACATCATCCGCGCCCGCCGCTTCGTGATCGCCACCGGATCGCGCCCCTTCGTGCCGCCGATTCCGGGGCTGGACGACGTGCCCTACCTGACCAACGAGACGCTGTTCGACCTGCGCGCGCGGCCCGAGCACCTGATCGTCATCGGCGGTGGTCCCATCGGCATGGAGATGGCGCAGGCCCATGCCCGGCTCGGCGCGAAGGTCACGGTGATCGAGGGCGACCGGGCCTTGAGTCGCGACGACCCGGAACTGGCAGGGATCGTACTGGACCGGCTGCGGGCCGAGGGCGTCGATATCCGCGAAGGCGCCCCGGCCAAGCGGGTCTCGGGCCGTGCCGGCGCGATCTCGGTGGAGACCGCGCAGGGGCCTGTCACGGGCTCGCACCTCCTGGTCGCCGTCGGCCGCACGCCGTCGCTCGACCGTCTGAACCTTGCCGCCGCGGGGGTCGAAACCAGGAAGGCCGGCGTCTGGGTCGGCGACGATCTGCGCAGTACCAACCGGCGCATCTACGCCATCGGCGATGCCGCCGGCGGGATGCAGTTCACCCACGTTGCGGGCTACCACGCGGGCGTGGTCATCCGCCCGATCCTGCTCGGCTTGCCTGCGAAGGCGAAGACCGCGCATATCCCGCGCGTGACCTATACCGAGCCCGAGCTTGCGCAGATCGGCCCAACCGAGGCCGAGGCACGCGAGGCGCATGACGACAAGCTCACCGTCGCCCGTTTCGACTTTGCGGGGAACGACCGGGCCATCGCCACGGGCCAGACCGAAGGCATCATCAAGGTGCTGGTCGTCAAGGGCCGGCCGGTCGGCGTGTCGATCGTCGGGGCGGAGGCCGGCGAACTCATCGGCCCGTGGGCGCTCGCCCTGGCAAACGGGCTGAAGATGACCGCGCTTGCGAACATGGTTGCGCCCTATCCCACCCTCGGCGAGGTTAACAAGCGGGCGGCGGGTGCCTATTTCTCGCCCAAACTGTTCGATAATCCCTGGGTGAAGGGGGGCGTACGCGTGATCCAGCGCCTCGTGCCCTGAACCCGCGGGCCACAGGCGAGGGTCATGGTCCTGAATTCGCTCTCCGGCCGTTTCCTCCTGCTGACGATCCTCTTCGTCATGCTGGCCGAGGTGCTGATATTCGTCCCTTCCGTCGCCCGGTTCCGCGAGGACTACCTGCTGTCGCGGCTGGAGCGCGCGCAGATCGCCTCGCTCGCGCTTCTGACCACCGACGGCATGATCGAGGCCAAACTCGAGGCGGAACTGCTTGAGAACGCCGGGGTCTACAACGTCGTGCTGCGGCGCGACGAGGCGCGGGAACTGGTGCTGTCCTCGCCGATACCCGAGCCGGTGCATGCCAGCTTCGACCTGCGCGAGTCGGGGGCGATGGCGCTGATCCCCGATGCGCTGCGGCGCCTGGCCGACCCTGAGCCGCGGGTGATCCGGGTAATCGGCGAACCCGTGCGCGAGGCGGGCCAACTGATCGAAGTCACCATGGACACCGCCTCGCTGCGGGCGGCGATGATCGATTACGGGTTGCGCATCCTGTTGCTGTCGGCGGTGATCTCGGTGCTGACCGCGCTCTTGCTGTTCCTCGCCGTCCGCCGACTGCTCGTGGTGCCGATCAAACGCGTCGTCGGCGCGATGCAGCTTTATGCCGCCGCCCCCGAGGACAGCCGCCGTATCATCACCCCCAATGCGCGGGTGCGCGAACTCAACGAGGCGGAAACCGCCCTGCAAACGCTGCAGAACGAGTTGACCGGCGCGCTGAGGCAGAAGGAACGGCTGGCCCAACTCGGCGCCGCAGTCGCCAAGATCAGCCACGACCTGCGCAACATCCTGACCACCGCCCAGCTCTTCGCCGACCGGATGGAACGCAGCGAGGACCCCGCCGTGAAGCGGGCGGCCCCCAAGCTGGTGAACTCGATCAGTCGCGCAGTCAGCCTGTGCGAGACGACGCTCGCGTTCGGTCGGGCCCAAGAGCCGCCGCCGCGCCTGGAGCGGGTGAACCTCGCCGCCATCCTCAACGACGTTGTCGATGCAGAACGGCTGGCCGCGGGCGAGGAAGAGATTAGCTTTTCCGAGGATGTGCCCGCGGGCCTGACGCTCCGCGCCGACCCGGAACAACTCTACCGCGTGCTCACCAACCTCATCCGCAACGCCCGCCAGGCGATCGCGGCCACCGGGCGCCCCGGCGAGATCGGTATCCGGGCGGGGGAGGACGAGGACGCATGGACGATCCACGTCACCGATACCGGCCCCGGCTTGCCGCCGAAGGCACGCGAACACCTGTTTCAACCCTTCCAGGGCGGCACGCGCAAGGAAGGCACAGGGCTGGGCCTGGCCATCTCGGTGGAACTGGTGCGCGGCCATGGCGGCACGCTGGACCTCAAGCGGAGCGACGAGAGCGGAACGGAGTTCGAGATCCGCCTGCCGAAATCCGAGGCCGTTCTGTTTTCGGTCGAGCGCCCGGCCTCGTGACACGCCGCCCGAAACACAGCGCACGTTTGCCTCTTGCATTGCCGGTTCAGCGGCGTTACACCCCGCTCCCACGCGCTGGTAGCTCAGTTGGATAGAGTACTTGACTACGAATCAAGGGGTCGGGGGTTCGAATCCTCCCCAGCGCGCCACTCCTCCCTTTTCCAATTTAATCACTCTAAGGCATTGAACGTTGAGCCTGTTTGGGGGCTCGAAGTCCATTGTCGCGGTCGCCCCGTCCGCTGGGAGAGGCCGATCCGATGGCGCCTAACGGCGCTCGCACCACGTCGCGAGAGAGCACCAGCCGGGTGCCTTGCCATGGAGCCAAAGCGGCCCCCGAAGTCCAGGTCGCATGCCCTGCCCGCACGGCAGGGCGGAGAAATCCGCTCGTCCGGTCGCTGACGCCCCGTGCAGCAGGTCGCCGAAACGGTCGACAACACGGCCTTCGCACGCGGCGCTGGGCGACGGCACAGAAGCCGCCGCACAGGAGTTCCGGATCGGCGAAGGGCCGATTGAATGGCATCCGCGAGGGGGCTATGCAACGGGCCTCGCATCAGCAGGGAGGGATAGCCTTGGCTCGTATCATCTTTGTCACCGGCGGCGCTCGGTCTGGCAAGAGCCGCCATGCCGAGGCCCGCGTGCGGGCCTTTCCGGGCGAGCGCCTCTACATCGCCACCGCCCGCGCCGAGGACGACGAGATGCGGGCGCGGGTCGCCAAGCATATCGCCGACCGCGGGGAGGACTGGGCCACGGTCGAAGCCCCGGTGGACCTTGCGGCTGCGCTGGACCGGACCGATGGGCGCGGGCCGCGGCTGGTCGATTGTCTGACGCTTTGGCTGTCGAACCTGATGCTGGAGGGACGGGACTGGGAACCGGAGGCGGAGACGCTGCTCGCGGTGCTTGCCCGTCAGCAAAGCCCTGTGATCCTCGTCAGCAACGAGGTCGGAATGGGCATCGTGCCCGAGAACGCTTTGGCGCGCGCCTTCCGCGATGCGCAGGGGTGGCTGAACCAGCGTGTCGCCGCGATGGCGGATGAGGTGGAGTTCGTAGTCTCGGGGTTGCCACTGCGGGTCAAGGGCACGCCACCCGCTTGACGGCGCCCTTGCTTACGGCCAGTGTCGGACGCGTTCTGGTGCTCCCCTAGGGGAGTGAAAAGGGAAGCCGGTGCAAACCCGGCGCTGCCCCCGCAACTGTGAGCGGCGAGTCCCTGCCCGACAGCCACCGGCCGCAAGGCCGGGAAGGCGGGCGGATGGGCCGAGACCCGCAAGCCAGGAGACCTGCCAGAGCGTCGAACCGACCCCGGGCGGCGGGCCCGGAGGCAGGATGCGGATCCGGCCCTTCGCCGCGCCCGCACACCGGCGCCTCCTGTCCCCAACCCTGGTCAATGGCTTTCCCGAACCCTTTGGGTCGCGGAGGCCACCCACGACTCCTGTCGGCCGTGCGGGGTATGCGCGGACCGTCGGATCACCGAAAGGAGTTGCGTTCCATGCAGCCCAAGGACACGACCACGAACGAAGGCTTCAAGGGCTTCACCAACACGTCCTGCCCCTTCCTGCCCTGCCACCAGGGCGTGCAGCGCGAGTTCAACTGCCTGTTCTGCTACTGCCCGCTGATCGCCTATGAATGCCCCGGTCCCTACGAGGTCTTCACCGATGCCAACGGACTGACGCGCAAGGACTGCTCGGCCTGCACGCTGCCCCATGATGGCTATCATCAATCGTGGAACTTCATCCAGCGCTGGCTGGAATACCCCGTGGTCTGGTCCGGGAAGCCGCGGACAGATCCGCCCGTGCGTCGGCCAAGACCGCCGGGACAGGAGGGCGGCTCGGAGGATTAGAGCGGGCCGGCGTGGCGGTGGCGCTGCCCTTCGTGACCGAGGTCTGGCAGGTCTATCTGCTGATCTTCCTGCTGCAATGGGCCTCGGCCGCCTTCACCCCGACCTTCCAAGCGACCGTTCCCGACGTGCTGCCCGACGAGTCGCGCTATACTCGCGCGCTGTCGCTGTCGCGGCTAGCCGGGAGGCTGATGACCTTTTGGGGCGCTTGGATGATGGCCCACATTCTTCTGGCCGGGCTAGCGCCAGCCGGTTTGGCGCTAGCCCGGCGGGTCTGGCCCGAGCCCCAAAAGCTGAGGCGCGCGGCGTTCATCGGGCCACCCCGTTTGCGATGCTGCCCGCAATGCTGGCCGAATACCGTTCCGCCATCGTCGCGCCCTCTGCCATCGCCGCCGATGACACCGTCACCGCGCTAACCGTAACCGGCGCCTATCGGGTGGCGCAGCTTGCTGTTCGATCCATAGCTGCGACAGATTATCCGACAAAAACGCCAGGATATGTGCTGGCCTGAATTCCAGCGGCCCCAGCCACCCGAATGCGAGCCAGGTCGATCCGCGGCAATCACGTGGAGACACCATGCTCGAAATCGACGACCTTCATGTTGACGTGGCCGGCATGACCGTTCTTTCTGGCATAGATCTGACGCTGAAACCCGGCGAGTTGCATGTTCTGCTCGGCCCCAACGGCTCGGGCAAGTCGAGCCTGCTGGCGACCATCCTCGGGCTGCCGCCCTACCGGGTGACGCGGGGCACGATCCGGCTGGACGGCAAGCCGCTTGCCGACTTGCCGCAGCAGGAGCGGGCCCGGCTTGGTATCGGGATGGCGTTCCAGCGCCCGCCGAGCCTCGACGGCGTGTCGGTGAGGGCCTTCGCCGCGGCGCTTGGGGCCGAGGAGACGCTTGCCCGCGAGGCTGCGGCACTCGATCTTGTCGACTTTCTGCGGCGCGACATGAATGTCGGTTTCTCGCGCGGCGAGATAAAGCGCTGGGAAATCCTCAAGCTGCTCCTGCAGAACCCCCGGCTGATGCTTTTCGACGAACCCGAAAGCGGGGTCGACCTGGAACATGTCATGGCGATCGGTCACCCACGACATCACGATGATCGACGAGGGCGCCGAGGTCGAGATGATTTCGGGCTCGGCGGTGCCGCGCGAGGTTCGCAAGGGCCCGCGCGTCTCGATCGGCGAGACCTACATGCGGGCCAACGCAAAATGCAGGTCGGTCACGATCGAGCATTGGGGCGCCGAGATGGAAGTCTGTTCCTACGGCTATTCCCGGATGGAGGCGGGGGCATCGTCGGCATCCACCGCGATCATGATGTCGCCGATCCGGCACCACAGCAGCCAGTCGGTCTCGGCGCTCGGGGCCGGGGCGAGCGTGGTGTCGCAGTCGATCGTCTTCGCCCCCCAAGGCACCAATCGGATACTGGAGAGCGAAACCCGGCTGACGGCGGCGGGTGCCCGGTCGAAGGACGTGACGCGCGGCCACCATGATCACCGAGGCGAAATCCGGGGGCATGTAGGCCTGCCCCGTGTCCGGCGATCAGGAAGCGTCGCGAGTCACGTCGGTGGCGAAGAGCGCAACGAAGTCGTCCTGCGGCATCGGCTTGCCGAACAGGTAGCCCTGGCCCTGATCCACCCCGATGGCGCGAATGACGTCGCGCTCGTCAGCGGTTTCGATGCCCTCGCAGATCAGCGTCAGCCCGAGTTCGGCCGTCAGCATCCTGACCGACCTGACAATGGCCGCGTTCGCGCCGCCCTCGGCGACGTCCTGCATGAACATCCGATCCAGCTTGATCTTGTCGAGCGGGAGGGACGAGAGATAACCGAAGGACGCGAAGCCCGAGCCGAAATCGTCCAACGCGAGCGATGGTCCCAGGGACCGGAGGCGTTCGAGGGTGCCGATAAGCTCGGGCGCACCCGACACGAACATCGACTCCGTGATCTCGACATGAAGCCTCTGCGGATCGAGCCCCGAGGCCTCGAGCGCCTGCGTGACGTCGTGCTCGACATCGCTTCGCTGAAACTGGAGCGGCGAGACATTTACCGCGACGGTCGTGCCGGCCGGCCACCGCAGCGCGTCGCGGCAGGCCCGCTCCAGAACCCAGCGGCCAAGCTCCTCGATGAACCCGTTGCCTTCGGCGAGTTCGATGAACTCGCCGGGCGAGACCATGCCGAATTCGGGGTGCCGCCAACGGACCAGCGCCTCGGCACCGATGACCGTCATGCCCGCAAGACGGATCTGGGGCTGATATACGAGGAACATTTCGTCGTTCTGGATCGAGGACCAGAGCGCGCGTTCCAGGTTGCGCAGGCGGGCATGCCGCTCGGAGGACTGCGCGTCGAAGAAGCGGGAGCCGTCCCCGGCCGTCTGGCGCGCCTCGTCAAGGGCGAGTTCCGCCTGGACCAGCAATCTCTCGGCCGTATCGCCCGCGTCGGCCTGGATGGCGATCCCCAGCCGGATGCCCGTCCGCGCCGAAGAGCCGCCAAGACGGTAAGGCTGCGACAGCGAGGTGATCAGCCCCTCCCCCATGAGCCCCGCGGTCAGGCGATCCGCTTCCGCGCAGAACAACGCGAACGTGTCGCCACCAAGGCGCGCCACCTCGGCCAGGTGCGGGTCGGTCAGTTCGATCCGCTTGACGAAGGCACGCAAGAGATCGTCGCCCACCTGCCGCCCGAGTGTCGCGTTGACCGTCTTGAACCGATGAAGATTGAGCGCAAAGACGGCGTGGCCCGTGCCGGTCTCCAGACTGGACCTCAGGCGCGCGAGAAACTCGGCCCGGTTCATCGCTCCGGTCAGTTCATCGAAGCGCGCCATGTGATCCAGACGCGCCTCCTGGGCGCGCGTGAGGGTCACGTCGCGGGCCGTCACGCATCCGACAACGACATCGTCAAGCGCGTGCTGCGTCCGCGACGCCCTTTGCAGGCGGGACGGCGTGACCGTGTACTCGATGCGCACAGTGTCCTCGCCGCGTCGAAAGGCAAGTTCGTGCGGTCCCGGGTCCTCGACGTCTCCATTGCGAAACGCGACCATGGCCGCCTGCGCCTGCGCGGCCATTTCGGGGGGGACGGTCTCGGCCAGCCGCCTCTCTTGCCCATCGATCTCGAACAGCTCCCGCGCACGTCGGCTCATTTCGATGACGGTGCCTTTTTCGTCCACCACGACGATGGCGTCGGAACTGTCGGTGATAATCCGGCGCAGCACGCGATGCATGTTGGTGCTTTGCGTCGTGGCCAGGCGCACCAGCCACCACCTGAGGTCGAGTTCGCGCGCCATCATGACCAGGCTGGTGACCGCCAAGGCCAGGATCATGATCGCACTCGGCAGCTCGAGTGCAGTGCGTGCGAACAGGACATGCCCGCCCGCTTCGCTCGCGGCGGCAAGCAGGGCGTAGAGTCCGATCAGCCAGCGCAACCGGCCGCCAAGCGGGGAAAGGGCCGCCCCGACCGCAATGACCGCAATCAGGGCGAGGAAGGGCCAGGCCGCCAGGCGAACCGGTGCGATCCCCGCAGCCAGGGTTTCGGCGGCAAGGATGTGCAGCATCGGACCGGAAAGGATGCCGTGGACGGGAACCGAAAAGCGGTCGCCCAACTCGATGGCATGCGCGCCCACGACCACCGAGCGGCCTGCGATTTTCTCGGGCGGGATGCGGCCTTCGAGGAGGTCGACGACGGAATAGCGTGATACCGAGTCCTGCCGAAGGCCGAAATTCACTTCGAAGGATGTGCTCGGCGTGCCAAAAACTCCCGAAAGCGTGGACGCCGCGGAGGGCACGTCCTCATCGGCAATGAGTTGCCCGAACGGATAGCGGCGTACCCGACCGTCGGCGTCGGGCGTGACGTTGACCGAAACAAGCCACGAATGCGTACGAAACATCGCAAGCGGGAGGTTGGTGGTCTCGGCTGCCTCTTCGGCATGCACACCTCCGGCCTGCTTGAAGGCCGGCAGCATCACGACGCCGCCTTGCTTCTGCAAAGCGTCGACCAGAATCGTATCGGATCGGCTGTCCGATGCCGTGCTGAGGTCGATATCGAGGAGTATTTCGGTGGCGCCCAGATCGGCCAGGGCAGTGACCACCTGCGCGTGAAGTTCCCGCGGCCACGGCCAGACCCCTATCGCATCGAGGCTTTTCTTGTCGATGGCAAGGAAGACGATGCCGCCACTGGCGTCGTGTTGGACCGACGCCATGCGGTGTTCGCTTTCCGCATTTTTCGCCCCGTCGAGCGCCCCAACATGGTCGAGCGTGGCGGCGACCAGGGCCACGAGGATGGGTGCCCAGAAGCGGAAAGTCAGCCACCGTGTCATGAGGGGCCTCGCGTCACCCGAAACTGCGGCTCTGACGCCCGCGTCGACCGGGGGCGGGCCAAAGCGCCCGCCCCCGGAGGCAGAGGGTGCCGATTGTCGCCAGACGCCGGCATCTACGTGCGTCCGATCCCGTGCCGGGCGACCGGGGTGCTGTCGAGGGCGATCTTCATTCTACCTGGGATGCCCGCCTTTACCGTTGCCGCCGGCGTTGCCGTTGCCATTGCCGCCGGCGTTGCCGTTGCCGTTGCCGCCGGCGTTACCGTTGCCGTTGCCGCCGGCGTTGCCGTTCCCGTTGCCGCCGGCGTTGCCGTTGCCATTGCCGCCGGCGTTGCCTTTCCCGTTGCCACCGGCGTTGCCGTTACCCTTGGCATTTCCGCCGCCGGCCTTGCCGGCCGCGTTGGCACCGTTGCCGTTCCCGTTTCCCTTGCCCCGCGCCGAAGACCCCGCGGGAGCTTCGGTGCCTTTCGCACGCCCCACTCGCGACGCGACGGCGGGCACATCGACGACCTGCGCCTTGCGCCCCCGGCCCATAACAGACATCGACCCGCGACCCTGCGCCGGCACCTCTGCCGCCTGCCCGGCACGCAGATCGACGCGCTGACCGCGCCCCGTATCGGTGGTTTCCACGACGCCGCGTTCGACGCTGACGGCGGCGCCGCGGCGGCTCACGTCGATGGCAAACCGCGTGCCCTTCACCACGGCCGCAAGATAGGGCGTCAGAACGGTTGTGTGCTTGGTCGGGCGCGTTTCGACATCGAGAAGCATGCGGCCGAACTTCTGTTTGATCTCTGTCTTCAGGCCGTCACGCCCACGCCGCTCGATGATCGAGGCGACGGTGTTGGGTTTGACCTGGATGATCTCCTGATCCCGTCGCAGCATCAGACGTCCGCTGCGGCCTGTATGGATCCAACTCCCGTTCGGCAAAGTCATGCCGGGCTCAACCTGATTCCACGAGCGCGCATCGGTCGTGTACCTGGCCGGCGGAGACACCCTCTCGACGCGCCAGCCGTCGGCCCAGGCCGAACCGGTCAGCGAAAGGACGGTCGCGAACGCGAATAGAAGTGGGATGAAAAGGCGCATCGGGTTCCCCTGCGTTTGATCTCGTCCTTCCTGTCGAACTCTCGTAAATCAGGGGTTGAGAGCGTGCTTGGGAACTATCGCCAATTTGAGCTTTTGCCGCGTGGCGGCGATTTGGGCGAAAATGGGATGCATCCCGCGGCTGCAAGCCCGGCCCAATGCACGACAAGATGACGGCGACCAGCATGACGGTGACGCTCATGCTCTCCCGGGACATGACTCTTCCGGATCGGACGCCTGTTGATCGTTCCGGCCTTCTGATCGGCTTGCGCCATGACCCGGCGCAGCATCCGGCCCCTAGCGGGCAGTCAGGGATGTCGCGGCGGATGCCCGCTGTCGGGGTCTAAGGGCGGCCGTGAATCGACGGTTGCAGCCCGCGCAGCACATCGTCCTTGCCGAGTTGGCCGATCAGGGTCTCCGCATGCACGACCCCGACCGGACCATCCGCTTGGAGCAAGGTCTCGAAACACTCCTGCACCAGGCAGTCGGCCGCGACGGTCACCGCGGGCCACACGGCGAGCGGCTGCATCAAGTCACGGGCGCGCAGCACGCCCAGAGGGTTCATGTGCTGCACGAAATCGGCAACGTAGTCGTTCTTGGGGTCGGTAAAGATGTCCTGCGGCGCGCCGCTCTGGATGATCCGGCCGCCTTCCATGATCGAGATGTGGTTGCCCAGCTTGAACGCCTCGTCCAGGTCGTGGCTGACAAAGAGGATCGTCCGCTTCAGCCGTTGCTGCAGTTCCAGCAACTCGTCCTGCAGCTTGGTGCGGATCAGCGGGTCGAGCGCCGAAAAGGGCTCGTCCATCAACAGGATTGGCGCCTCGGTGGCGAAGGCGCGGGCGAGGCCGACGCGCTGTTGCATGCCGCCCGAAAGCTCGCCCACCTTGCGGTCGGCCCAGTCCGACAGGCCCACCAGCGCCAGCTGGTCCTCGATCCGCCCGCGCGCCTCGCGCCGCCCGACGCCAGCCAGTTCCAGCCCCAGCCCGACATTCTCGCGCACGCTACGCCAGGGCAGAAGACCGAATTGCTGGAACACCATCGCGACGTGATGCATGCGGATCCGGCGCAGGGTGGCGGCGTCGGCATTGGTGACGTCGACCATGCCCTCGCCGTCATTGACCTCGACCTTGCCGCGCACCACCGGGTTCAGCCCGTTGACCGCGCGCAGCAGCGTCGACTTGCCCGAGCCGGACAGGCCCATCAGAACGAGGATCTCGCCCTCTTCCACGGACAGGCTGCAATCGTGCACGCCCAGAACCTGGCCGGTCTCGGCCTGGATCTCACCGCGCTCGCGGCCCTCGTCCATCAGCGGCAGCGCACGCTCGGGATGCTTCCCGAAGACGATCGAGACGTTTTCGATTCGGACCGCCGTACTCATTTGCGCGCCCCCAGGTTCAGGATGCGGTCCAGCATGATCGCGACCACCACGATGACGAAGCCGGATTCGAAACCCAGCCCCGTGTTCACCTGGTTCAGCGCCCGGACGACCGGCACGCCCAGCCCGTCGGCCCCGACCAGCGCGGCGACCACCACCATCGACAGCGACAGCATGATCGTCTGGTTGAGCCCGGCCATGATCTGCGGAAAGGCGTAGGGCAGCTCCACCTTGAACAGCGTCTGCGCCGGGGTCGCGCCGAAGGCCGTGGCGGCCTCCAAGAGCGCCTTGGGCGTGGAGGAAATCCCCAGATAGGTCAGCCGGATCGGCGCCGGCACCACGAAGATCACCGTGGAAATCAGCCCCGGCACCATGCCGATGCCGAAGAACACGATGGCCGGGATCAGGTAGACGAAGGGCGGCAGGGTCTGCATCAGGTCGAGCACCGGCCTGAGGTAATTGTATAAGCCCGGCCGGTGTGCGGCGTAGATGCCGACGGGCACGCCGATCGCCATGCAGACCAGACAGGCCGAAAGCACTAGCGTCAGGCTCTCGGTGGTTTCCTCCCAGTAGCCCTGGTTGAGGATGAACAGGAAGCCGAGGAACACGAACAGCGCGGTCTTCCAGTTGCGCTGCAGACCGTAGGTGAGTGCGACGAAGGCCAGGACCACGATCAGCGGATGGGGCCCCTGCAACACCCACAGGATGCCATCGATCATCGCCTCCATAAGGTCGGACAGGGCCTCGAGCGCGAAGTCGCCGTGATCGCGCACCCAGTCGAAGACGGCACTCGCGGCGTCGCCCACGGGTATCTTGTTGTCGGTCAGCCACTCCACGGCCCCGGTCCCTCCGTCTGGTTGGTGTAGGTCATGGCGTCATCAGCCGGACGCCTTGTCGCGAGCCGCCCACGCCCTGCAGGCGGCTGCGCCGGGTTCAGAGCCCTAGATGGGCGCGCACCGCCGGCAGGCCCTCCTCGCCCTCCACGGTGGTCACACCGTCGAGCCAGGTGTCGAGAACGTCCGCATTGTCCTTCAGCCAGGCCTCGGTCGCGTCGGCCGGATCGACGCCCTCGTCGAGGATCTGGCCCATTATGGAATTCTCCATCTCGAGCGTGAAATCCATCTGCGCGAACAGCTTGGCCGGGTTCGGGCATTCTGCGGAATAGCCTTCGCGGGTGACGGTGTGCACCACGCCCTCGCCGCCGAAGAAATCCTCGCCGCCGGGCAGGTATTTCAGGTCGAAATTGGCGTTCATCGGGTGCGGCTCCCAGCCCAGGAAGACGACATGCTTATCATCCTTCACGGCCCGGGCGACCTGCGCCAGCATCCCCTGTTCCGAGCTTTCGACCACCTCGAACTCGCCCAGCCCGTGGGTGTCGTTCTCGGTCAGGCTGACCAGGTAGGCGTTGCCCTCGTTGCCGGGCTCGATACCGTAGATCTTCTCGTCCAGCTCCTCGGCGAATTTCGAGATGTCGGCAAAGCTCTGCAGCCCCGCCTCCCAGGTATAGGCCGGCACCGCCAGGGTATACTTGGTGCCCTCGAGATTGACGTTGATCTGCTCGATCTCGCCGCTTTCCAGGTAGGGCGTGATCGCGCTGGTCTGCGCCGGCATCCAGTTGCCCAGGAATACGTCCGCGTCGTCGCCTTCCAGCGAGGCGAAGGTCACCGGCACCGACAGAACCTTCACGTCCACCTCATAGCCCAGCCCTTCGAGCACGTGCTTGGCGGTAGCGGTGGTGGTGGTGATGTCGGTCCAGCCGACATCGGACATCACGACGGTGTCGCAATCGGCCAGCGCGGCGCCCGAGGTGGCAAGTGCAAGCACGGATGCGGCGGAGATCAGTCTCATGGCTTTTCCCTGTTCTGTTCGAGTGGATTTATTGATTGACCAGTCAAACAATGGCTGATTAGCTCCGCTTTGCAACCATTTTCTCGGAGACGGTGCCGGATGAACGTCCAACCGCAACGCAAGGCGGAACTGATCGAGGCGACGATCCGCGAGATCGGCGCGACGGGCTCGCTTGCGGTGACCGTGGGCCAGATTTCCAAGCGCGCGGGCGTCTCCTCGGCGCTGGCGTTCCACTATTTCGGCGACAAGGACCGGCTGTTCCTGGCCGCGATGCGCCACATCCTCGCCGTCTACGGCACCGAAGTCCGGCAGGCCCTTGCCTCGGCCGACGGCCCGCGGACGCGGCTGGAAGGGCTGATCCGCGCGAGCTTCAGCCCCACGAATTTCAGCCATGACGTGATCGCGGCGTGGCTGAATTTCTACGTCCTCGCGCACCGCTCGCCCGAGGCGCGGCGGCTTCTGGTGGTCTATCACAAGCGGCTGCATTCCAACCTGGTGCACGACCTGCGCCCGCTCGCCGGCGAGGCCGCACCCGGCATCGCGCGCCGCCTGGCCGGGCTGATCGACGGCATCTACCTGCGCTTCGCGCATTTCCCCGCGGACGAGCCCGAGGACAGCGCCTCGGCCCATGTGCTCGCCGCGCTCGAAAACGAGTTGAGGGCCTGTTCGTGAGCCGCCCGAACATCCTGATCCTGATGGTCGACCAGTTGAACGGCACGCTGTTTCCCGACGGCCCGGCCGACTGGCTGCACGCGCCGAACCTCAAGCGCCTGGCCGACCGCTCGGTGCGCTTCGCCAACACCTATACCGCCTCGCCGCTCTGCGCGCCGGGCCGCGCCAGCTTCATGTCGGGCGAGCTGCCGTCGGTCACCGGCGTCTACGACAACGCCGCCGAGTTCCCCTCGGACCTGCCGACCTATGCCCATCACCTGCGGCGCGCAGGCTATCACACCTGCCTCGGCGGCAAGATGCATTTCGTCGGCCCAGACCAGATGCACGGCTTCGAGGAGCGGCTGACCACCGACATCTATCCGGCTGATTTCGGCTGGACGCCGGATTACCGAACGCCCGGCGAGCGGATCGAGTGGTGGTATCACAACATGGGCTCGGTGACCGGCGCGGGCGTCGCAGAGATCAGCAACCAGATGGAGTATGACGACGAGGTGGCGCATTGCGCCGCGCAAAAGCTCTATCATCTGGCGCGCGGCCACGACGACCGGCCCTGGTGCCTGACGGTCAGCTTCACCCACCCGCACGACCCCTATGTGGCGCGGCGGCGGTTCTGGGACCTGTACGAAAGCTGCAACCACCTGCTGCCAAAGGTCGGCGCGATTCCCTACGAGGACCAGGACGCCCATTCGAAACGGATCTTCGACGCGAACGATTGGCGCAGCTACGACATCACCGAAGAGGATATCCGCCGGTCACGCCGGGCCTATTTCGCCAATATCTCCTATCTCGACGAGAAGATCGGCCAGTTCCTCGACATCCTCGAGACGACCGGGCAGGAGGCGGCGATCCTGTTCGTGTCGGACCACGGCGACATGCTGGGCGCGCGCGGGCTGTGGTTCAAGATGAGCTTCTACGAAGGCTCGGCGCGGGTGCCGATGATGATCTGCGCGCCGGGGCTGAAGCCCGGCCGGGTGGACCGGCCGGTCTCCACCATTGATGTCTGCCCGACGCTCTGCGACCTGGCCGGCGTCAGCATGGAGGAGATCGCCCCCTGGACCGCCGGCCACAGCCTGGTGCCCGTCGCCGCCGGGGCCGAGCGCGGCCCGGTGCCGATGGAATACGCCGCCGAAGCCTCCTACGCCCCGCTCGTGGCGCTCCGCGAGGGGCGGTGGAAATACACGCGCTGCGCGCTCGACCCCGAGCAGCTGTTCGACCTGGAGGCCGACCCGCACGAGCTGACCAATCTGGCCGCGGACCCCGCCCGTGCCGAGACGCTGGCCCGGCTCCGTGAGATGGCCGATGCGCGCTGGGATCTCGACCGGTTCGACGCCGACGTGCGCAAGAGCCAGGCCCGGCGCTGGGTGGTCTACGAGGCGCTGCGGAACGGCGCCTATTTTCCCTGGGACTACCAGCCCCTGCAACAGGCCAGCGACCGCTTCATGCGCAACCACATGGACCTCAACGAGGTCGAGGACCGCGCGCGCTCCCCCCGCGGCAATTGAAGCCGAACAGGAACGGACATGACCCAAGACACGCAGCCCACTGCCAGCCATTACATCGACGGCGCCTATCTGGAGGATACGAGCGGAGACGCCATGGCCGTGATCTATCCCGCCACCGGCGCGCGCATCGCCAGGGTGCACGCGGCGACCCCCGACGTGATCGACCGGGCGCTGGCCGCAGCCGAGGCGGCGCAGGCCGACTGGGCCCGCCTGCCGGGGCGCGAGCGCGGCCGCGTGTTGATCCGCGCGGCCGAGATCATGCGCGCGCGCAACCGCGACCTCTCGATCCTCGAGACCTACGACACCGGCAAGCCCTTGCAGGAAACGCTGGTGGCCGATGCAGCCAGCGGCGCCGACGCGCTGGAGTATTTCGGCGGGCTCGCGGGCAGCCTTACAGGCGAGCATATTCCGCTGGGCGACGACTGGGCCTATACCGTACGCGAACCGCTGGGCGTCTGCGTCGGCATCGGGGCCTGGAACTACCCCACGCAGATCGCCTGCTGGAAGGCCGCGCCCGCGCTGGCCTGCGGCAACGCGATGGTGTTCAAGCCCTCCGAAACCACGCCACTTTCGGCGCTGAAGGTCGCCGAGATCCTGACCGAGGCCGGCGCCCCGCCGGGGCTGTTCAATGTGGTGCAGGGCGCGGGCGACGTCGGGCAGCGCCTGGTGACAGACCCGCGCGTTGCCAAGGTCTCGCTCACGGGGTCGGTGCCGACAGGGCGCAAGGTCTATGCCGCGGCGGCGGCAGAGATGAAGCATGTCACGATGGAACTGGGCGGCAAGTCGCCGCTCCTGGTCTTCGACGACGCCGATCTCGACAACGCGGTGGGCGGCGCGATCCTCGGCAATTTCTATTCCTCGGGACAGGTCTGTTCCAACGGCACGCGCGTCTTCGTTCAAACGGGGATCAAGAAGGCGTTTCTGACCCGCCTGGCCGAGCGGCTGAACGGCGCCGTGATCGGCGACCCGCTGGACGAGGCCACGAATTTCGGCCCGCTGGTCAGCGAAGGGCAGTTGAACATCGTGATGCGCTATATCGAGACGGGTCTTGCAGAGGGTGCGCGGCTGGTGACAGGGGGCCAGCGGCTGGACCGGGCGGGGTATTTCCTGCGGCCGGCGGTCTTTGCCGACGTGACCGACGACATGACCATCGCGCGCGAGGAAATCTTCGGCCCGGTCCTGTCGGTCCTGGACTTCACGGACGAGGCCGAAGCGGTGGACCGTGCCAACGCCACCGACTACGGCCTGTCGGCGGGCCTCTTCACCCGCGACATTTCCCGCGCGCACCGGGTGATCGGAGCACTCCGGGCCGGGACCTGCTTCGTCAACTCCTACAACGACGCGCCGGTGGAAATGCCCTTCGGCGGGGTGAAGATGTCCGGTGTCGGGCGCGAGAACGCTAAGGCCGCCATCGAGCACTACAGCCAGGTGAAATCCGTCTATGTCCGCATGGGCGACGTGGAGGCCCCCTTCTGATGCAGGCAGACTACGTCATCGTCGGGGCGGGCAGCGCGGGCTGCGCGATCGCGTATCGGCTGGCCGAGGCGGGCAAACGGGTGCTGGTCATCGAACATGGCGGCTCGGATGCCGGGCCGCTGATCCAGATGCCCGGCGCGCTGAGCTACCCGATGAACATGGCGCGCTACGATTGGGGCTACCGCACAGAACCAGAGCCGCACCTGGGCGGGCGCCGTCTGGCCTGCCCGCGAGGCAAGGTGCTCGGCGGGTCCTCCTCGATCAACGGGATGATCTACGTCCGCGGTCACGCGCGCGACTACGACCACTGGCGCGACCAGGGGGCCGAGGGCTGGGGCTACGCGGATGTTCTGCCCTATTTCCGGCGGATGGAGGACTGGCACGACGGCGGACATGGCGGCGATCCGGCCTGGCGCGGGGTGGGCGGGCCGCTGCACGTCACCCGCGGGTCGCGGATCAACCCGCTGACCCGCGCCTTCGTCGCGGCCGGGCGGCAGGCCGGCTATACGGCAACAGGCGATTACAACGGCCAGCAGCAAGAGGGATTCGGCCCCTTCGACATGACCGTGTGGAAGGGCGAGCGGTGGTCCGCCGCCCGCGCCTACCTACGCCCGGCGCTGAAACGGCCCAATTGCGATCTCGTGCACGCCTTCGCCCGCAGGATCGTGATCGAAGACGGCCGCGCCGTGGGCGTCGAGGTTGCACGCGGCGGCCAAATCGAGGTGATCCGCGCCGAGGCCGAAGTGATCCTCGCGGCCTCCTCGATCAACTCGCCCAAGCTGCTGATGCTGTCGGGCATCGGTCCCGCAACGCATCTTGCCGAGCACGGAATCGCGGTTGTCGCCGATCGGCCCGGCGTCGGACAGAACCTGCAGGACCACCTGGAACTCTACATCCAGGCCGCGGCCAGCCAGCCGGTCAGCCTGTTCACCTACTGGAACCTTCTGGGCAAGGCCTATGTCGGCGCACGTTGGCTGTTCACCCGGCGCGGGCCGGGCGCGTCGAACCAGTTCGAGAGCGCGGCCTTCATCCGCTCGGCGGCCGGGGTGGACTATCCCGACATCCAGTATCACTTCCTGCCCATCGCGGTGCGCTACGACGGGCAGGCCGCCGCCGAGGGCCACGGCTTCCAGGCCCATGTGGGTCCTATGCGCAGCCCCTCGCGCGGGCATGTCACGCTGCGCTCGGCCGATCCGGCGGCTCCCCCGCGGATCCTTTTCAACTACATGAGCCACGAGAAGGACTGGGCCGACTTCCGCACCTGCATCCGGCTGACGCGCGAGATTTTCGCCCAAGAGGCGTTCGCGCCGTATTTCAGGAAGGAGATCCAGCCGGCGCCCGAGGCGCAAACCGACGAGGATCTCGACGCTTTCATCCGGGAGCACGTCGAAAGCGCCTATCACCCCTGCGGCACCGCGCGCATGGGCCGGCGCGACGATCCGATGGCGGTCGTCGACCCGGAGGCGCGCGTGATCGGGGTGGAGTGCTTGCGGCTCGCCGACAGCTCGATCTTCCCGCGCATCACCAACGGCAATCTCAACGCGCCGTCGATCATGGTCGGCGAAAAGGTCTCCGACCATATTCTGGCGCGCGCGCCGTTGCCGCCCGACAACCGCGCGCCTTGGATCAATCCGAAATGGCAAGACGCGCAACGCTGACCGGGTCTAGGCCGGCGCCAGGTTCTCGCGGTTGTCGCGGGGATGCGGGTCTCAGCTCATCGGCCGCATATCGCAAGCCCATCGCGCGATGAGGCCCTCGAACCGCGCGCAGACATCCGGCATCGCCCGATGCTTGGCTGCAGTCTATCGCAGCAAGGGGATCACGGCCCGGTTCAGGCGCATGCCGAAAACAGGATCCGCATCGGACTTGCTACCGCCCACCGTCAGAAGTCCTGCCATGCGATCTGACCTCGGGCGGCGCGTTTCTGGGCCGGGAAGCTGATTTCGATGGGTTCGGTGTCGTCCGGTCGCGGGTGCTCGGCGGCCCCGTTCGCATCCGTTCGGCGCTTTTCGGTCCGCAGGCGCAGGGGGACGGCCGGGGCGGCGGTGCCTTGCAGCCAAAACCGTGCGACGAGGCCCTGGAGGGTTTCGGCCTCGTGGCGGAGGGTGGCCGAGGCGGCGGTGGCCTCTTCGACCATGGCGGCGTTCTGCTGGGTGACCTGGTCGAGCTGGGTGACGCCCACGTTGATCTCGCCCAGGCCCACCGACTGCTCCTGGGCGCCGGTCGCGATCTCGGAGACGAGGTCGGCGATGTTGCCCACGCGCCCGACGATGTCCGACAGCGCCTCGCCCGCGCGGTTGACCAGCGCGACGCCGGATTCCACCTGACCCGAACTCGCCGAGATCAGCTCCTTGATCTCGCGCGCCGCTTCCGACGAGCGCTGCGCCAGCGCGCGCACCTCCGAGGCGACCACGGCGAAGCCGCGGCCCGCCTCGCCCGCCCGCGCCGCCTCGACGCCGGCGTTGAGCGCCAGGAGGTTGGTCTGGAACGCGATGTCGTCGATCACGCCGATGATCTGGCTGATCTCGTCGGAGGAGCGCTTGATCTCGCCCATCGCGTCGACGGCGTCGGAGACGACGCGGCCCGAGGCCTCGGCATCGCCGCGGGCGGACCGCACGACGCCCTCGACCTCGGCCGCGCCCTCGGCCGCCGAGCGCACCGAGCCGGTGAGTTCGTCCAGCGCGGCGGCGGTTTCCTCCAGCGTCGCGGCCTGGGTCTCGGTCCGGTGCGACAGATCGTCCGACGCCCCGGCAATCTCCTCCGCCCGGCCGCGGATCTCGGTCGCGTTCTCCACGACCGCGGCCAGCATCTCGTTCAGCGTCGACATCGTCGCGTTGAAATCGTGACGCAGCTGTTCGTACTCGGCGGCGAAGGCCGTCTCGATCGGCTGGGTCAGGTCGCCCGCAGCGAGCGCCGTGAGGCCCTTGCCCAGACGTTGCACCGCGTCGGCCTGCGCGCGCCGGTCCGCGTCCTGGCGGTGCGCCAGCCGGTCGCTTTCGATGAGTCGGTCGCGGAACTGAACCGCCGCCCGCGCAATCGCCCCGATCTCGTCCGACCGCTCGGTATGGCATATGGGGGCATCGAAGCGTTTGTCGTTGAGCGCGTGGATCACCCGCTCGATCCCAGCCAGCGGCCGGCCGATCCTGCACACCGCTGCGACCCCAGCGGCCAGCGTTCCAACAGCGGCGACGACGAGAGCGAGGGTCACCAGACGGCTGATCCGGGCGGCCTGCGCCTGGGTCTGGTCGACCGACCGCACCATGGCACCCAGTGCGCGGGCCTGTTCGGCCGAAGCGGCGGCGATGAAGGCCTCGAGCCCCGCCCGGAGCGACCCGAGCATCTCGGACTTGCGCTCGGACAGCGCGGCCTCGCGGGCCGCGGCGTGCTGTGCCAGCGCGTCGAGGGCGGATTCGACCACGGGAACGTGCTGCGACGTCATGCCCATGAATTTCTTCGCCGCGTTTCCGGGGTCGCCGGCGATCTCGTCCCGCATAAAGGCGACCATGGCGGCCTCTGCCCGGGCATAATCCCCGATCAGCCGGCGCAGCGTCGCGTCGCCGGTCCCGAACCCTTCGGCCCAGCGGGCGAAATCCGTCCGCGCGGGGTCGGTCTGTACCTTGCCGAACGCACCGAACTTGGCCGCCCTGCTGACCGACTTCAGATAGTCCGCGTTCGCGACCTGCAGGTGCTCGAGGAAAGTCACGATGGAATAGCGCTGCCCCTCGAAATGAAACACCAGTTCCGAGGCGTCGCGATGCACCGTCAGCGCGGCGCCAAGCTCGGCCGACAACTCGTCCAGGCTGGCCGTGATCGCGGGGCTGTCGATCCGCGCGGCCTGATCGGCGATCGCCTCCAGGCTTGCGTCGATTCGGGCCTCGGCCGCCGGGTCGTACGCCGCGCCCCGGAAATAGGCGACGATCTCGGTCTGCATGCGCGCGGTCGTCGCCGCCAAGGCTGACGCCTCGGACACGCGCGGCAGCGCATCATCGGCGGTCTGGGCGATGTCGCGGGCGATCTGTCGCGCACCGCCGAAGCCGACAAGGCCGACGAAGATCGCGGCGACGAGCCCCGCGCCGAAGGCAACGACAAGCTGACCCGAAATCGACCGGACAAGGTTCATGGGCGGAGACCTTTCGCAAGACGGCCTAGCCATGCGGCGACCGCGCATTTTTCCCGCAGACCCGCGGCCGGGATGCGGGGCCGTCGAAGTCCGCTGCGGCGGAGCGCGCGACGTTTCATGGATTCGGTCCGGTTTCCTGTGCTGCAAGCGGCATACGGAACCGAGGTTAACGGCAGGGTAATCTGCCCGGCCTGCGGGCCGGGGACGCGTTGTGGATTTCGTATTGCCGCCATTCGGTTGGCGCATGGAGGCCGGCACGCCCGCAGCGTCGCGGAGGCACCGTGCCCGGCTTGCGGGCCGCTTTCCGCGACGCGGGCGAGCCCTGATGGCGTGACCGCCCCGGCGGCAGGGCGGAGTCCGCTTCCTCAGGTTTCGCCCGGCGCGGCGGCGCGCGCTGTCATCCGCCGTGTCGAGTCCGCAGCATGCCGACAGCACGGCACCGACCGCAGGTCGTGTCCGTCCACGCGGCTAGTCAGGCGCCGCCGGCCCGGCGACGTGGCTCGCCCGCTTGCCCCTGTGCAGCGTGATCAGTCGGGCCGGATCGTCGGCCGGGACAAAGCCGACATGCTCGATCGTGAACTCCTGGTTGGCCGGGAAGGCGAATTCATGGGAAACGTAATTCAGCACACCGATCAGTTCCCCATCCTCGAGGATGGGCTCCCAGACGATCGTGTTGCCGCTCCCGCGGGCGTTGACCGTGAACAGGAACAGCAAGGCATCGCCCGTCAGCAGGCCCGATTCCTGAACGTGCTTCCACATTTCGGGATTGCCGATGCGGTCGAGATATCTGTCGAAAGTGATGCCGAGCAGCTTCGACGGGTCCTGTCCACGCTTCCTGAAGATCAGTTCACCGGACGCGGACATTTCCAGCAATCGAAGGTTCCGGTCCAGCAGGGTGGCCGGCCGCAGGTTGTGGCGAACCACGGCGAGGCTTCGGTTCAGGTGCCGCCGCTCCTCGTCGCGCAGCAGCAGTGACCGGAGCGCCGCCTGCCGCGCCGGTCGCGGGATCTCGACCCCGCGCTCCCAGCGGCTGACGGTCCCCTGGTCGACATTGAGGCGCTCGCCGAGTTCGCGCTGGGTGATCCCCAGCCGCCTGCGGATGACTCGTATCGTCGGGCCGTCCAGAACACCCTCCATGGGGCCGTTGCGCGCGGTTGTGAACATAACACAAGGTGCGTCGCAGAAGAACACGGGTCATCAATCCAAGAGGCCGTCGCCTGCGCCCCGAGAGCCTTCATCTCCCTGCGCGGCGCGCCGGGTGGTATCCTGCCGATGCGATTCGCGGTGCAAGACCGCGACGGGTCGGGGTGATCGTCGCAACGGCATGCGGCCCGATGCCGGAACGCATAAGGCGACGGCACGGGCGCGCTGTTGGGGGCTGGAACGCGCCATGCAACCCCCAAGCCCCGCGTAGCAGCGTCGCAGGCTGCGGACAGGGGGTGTTCTTGGGTAGCACGCGCGCTATGGTCCGACGCGGTCGGTGGCACTTGAACAGGTCGGCAATGGCTTTGGGCGCCGGCCCGCGTGCGGGAAGTATCAGGGGCTCCCGCCGGAACAGCAGGAGCATGTCCTGCCGAGGAGGGGCGACCCGTCCGGAGGCAGCGGAACGCAAAAGGATGAAAGATGGCCAATAACTCTCAGAACCTGATCCGCCTGATCGTCGCCGTGCCGGCGATCGGCATTGCGTACTACGCGTTGACAAACGACCCGGCGCCCAGCCCCGCCCCGGAGACGGTGGCCGAAGCGCCGGCCGACGCAGTTCCGGCGGAAGACGGAGCCGCCGTGGAAGAAGCCGCTGCGGACGAGCCCTCCGCCGAGGACGTGGCCACCGCAGAGGATGACGGCGTCGCGGAAGAAGCCGCGGACGCCGTAGACGAGGCCGCCGACGTCGCCGAAGCGGCCGGAGAGGCCGTCGCGGAAGCCGCGTCGGATGTGGCCGAAACCGTCGACGAGGCTGCCGACACCGCCGGTGAAGCGGTCACCGAGGCGGTTACCGAGACCCGCGAGGCGGTCACCGGCAGCGAAGAGCCGCTGATCGGTGGCGACGAAGCCGCGGAAGCGGCGGCCTCCGAAGAGGTGGCCGAGGAGCAGGCCGCCGCGGAAGAAGCGCCCGTTGAGGAAGCCCCGGTCGAAGATGACGCCGCCGAGGAAGCCGCGGCGGACGAAGCCCCCGCAGAAGAAGTCGCAGCCGAAGAGGCGCCCGCCGCGGAAACGGCGGCAAGCGCCAACACGTTGGCCGAGCAGGCCGCGGCGCTTGCCGCGGAGTATTCGGCGCTGGCCGAGCGGGCCGCCGCGCTTGCCGGACGGTCGACGGCGCTGGGCGAAGAGGCCCCGGTCGAAGAGGCCGCAGTCGAGGGAGCCCCGGCAGACGAGGCACCGGCCGAAGAGGCCGCAACCGAGGAAGCCCCGGCAGACGAGGCATCGACCGAGGAGGCCGCAACCGACGAAGCCCCGGCAGACGAGGCACCGACCGAGGAGGCCGCAACCGACGAAGCACCGGCAGACGAGGCACCGGCCGAAGAGGCCGCAACCGAGGAAGCCCCGGCAGACGAGGCACCGGCCGAGGAGGCCGCAACCGACGAAGCACCGGCAGACGAGGCACCGGCCGAAGAGGCCGCAACCGAGGAAGCCCCGGCAGACGAGGCACCGGCCGAGGAGGCCGCAACCGACGAAGCACCGGCAGACGAGGCACCGGCCGAAGACACCGCAGCCGACGAAGCACCGGCAGACGAGGCACCGGCCGAGGAGGCCGCAACCGACGAAGCACCGGCAGACGAGGCACCGGCCGAAGACGCCGCGGCCGAGGGGGCCGGTGCGGCCGCGCTTGCGGCGGCGTTCACCGGCGACCCGACCGCGGGCGAGGCGGCGTTCCGTCAATGCGCCACCTGCCACGTCGTCGAAAACCCCGCTGGCGAGATCCTCGCCGGGACCAATGCGCGCGTCGGACCGAACATGTACGGCATGCCCGGTCGGACCGCCGGTCAGGTCGACGGGTTCCGCTACTCCAACTCCATGGAGGAAGCCGGCGAGCAGGGCCTCGTCTGGACCGAGGACCAAGTCGCCGTCTACGCCCAGAACCCCACGGCTTACCTGCGTGAGTATCTGGACGATCCCCGCGCCCGTGGGAACATGACCTACAGGGCTCGCGACGAACAGGAAGTCCGCGATATCTACGCCTATATCGCAACGCTCTCCGAGGAGTGATGGCGCCGCGGGCCGCCGCCCGCGCCTCACGAACGGCCCCGCCCCGGCCTTGCGCCCGGGCGGGGTTTTTCGTGCGCTCTAGCGCGTCAGCCCGGCATAGAGCTGGGGCAGCCGCTCGGGCAGCCGTTCGACATTATCCAGAATGAAGAAATTCCGCTGCCCGAAGATCTGCGCGACGTAGCTGTCGGCGCGCGGATCGAGCGTCAGGCAGAACGGAATGACGCCGGTCTTGGCGACCTCCTGCACCGCGGTGCGGGCGTCCTGGCGCAGGTATTGCGGGTCGCGCACGTCGATATCGGCGGGCGCCCCGTCGGTGATGACCAGCATCAGCTTCTTGGTTGCCGCGACGCGTGACAGGTGCGCGCCGGCATGGCGGATCGCGGCGCCCATGCGGGTGGACAGCTGCCCCTGCATCCCGGCGAGGCGGGCTTTCGGCATCGCTGCCCAGGGCTGATCGAAATCCTTGTAACGCTGGTAGAACACGTTGTGCCGCCCGTCGGAACAGAACCCGTGCAGCGCGAAGGCGTCGCCGACCTTGTGGATCGCCTCGGCCAGCAGGACGGTGGCGGCGCGGGTCAGGTCCAGCACGGTCTGGTCCTGCCCGGCGACCCTGTCATTGGTGGATTCCGACAGGTCGAGGAGCGTCATCACCGCGATGTCGCGGACCTTGCGGACCGAGCGCATCATCACCCGCGGGTCGGGCTGGCGGCCCATGCGGATGTCGATCATCGCCGAGAGCGCGGCGTTGATGTCGATCTCGTCGCCATCCTCCAGCTTGCGGATGCGCTGGACGCCCTGGGGCTGCATCGCGTCGAGCAGATGGCGCATTCGCTGGGTGAGCTTGCGGTGCTCGGTCAGGATGGTGTCGATCTCGGCCGGGTCGCCCGGCTTGGGGCGTTTTTCCAGCACCGTGGCCCAGGCCGGGCGGGACATCTGGATCTGGTAGTCGAACTCGTCATAGGGCACGGGGGGCGCGGTCGGCTCCGTGCCCTCCTTCTCGTTGAAGGAAAGCCCGTCATCGTCGAACAGCTCGTGCTCGGCGACCCAGATCTCCTGCGCGTCCTCGCCCGCAGTCTCGACCTCGACCTCGTTGACCATTTCCGAGACCGAGACGTATTTGCGGACCTGTTCGGGTGGGGGCGAAAACCCCTTTTCCCAGTCGACCTGTTCGAATTCCCAGATATAGCGGTTGTCGTCGCGATAGGGTGCGCGCTGCCCGTCGCGATACGCCGAGTAGGAACGGTCGCGGAGCCGGTGGGCCAGGTGCAGGCCGATATCGCGAGAGATGGCGGCGTTTGACAGGTCGGCCCCGGCAAGGGCCTCGCGCGCCCACCGGGCGGTGGGATCGTCGGTTTGCCAGTCGGGGTCGAGCAGCGCCAGCGCGATGCGGTCGAACTGCGCGCCCATGCTGCCGTCGTCCCCGGGCGCGTGGAACTGCCGCCAGAGGTCGCGGAGGCGGGGGAAGCGCGCGATCGCCAGCGCCTCGACGCGGGCATCCTCGATCAGCCCGATGCAGGCCTGCTGGAGCGCGTTCAACTCGTCGCCGGGAATCGCCTCGCGCGTCGCCATGACATGGGCCGAGGCGTGCGCCGCGGCGGCGCGGTAGAGGTCGAGCCCCGGCACGCCCTGCCAGTCGTCATAGGCGTCCGGCAGGTGCAGGAAGAAATCGGCGATGAAGGGGCGCGCGCCCTCGCGGCTTTCGAAATCGCCCGCGGTCGGTCGCATCAGGAAATCGCGGCCCCAGAGCGCGCGCAGATACATCCCGATCCGGCGGTGGATATCGACGAAGAGCGTGCCCTTGCGCTCCTTCTGCAGGATCGCCCGGGATTCGGCGCTTTCGAGGCTGAAATAGCGCGTGAGTTCCTCGAAATCCGTGCGATGCGCCTGCGCGCCCCAGTTGGCCCAGCGCCGGAGCCCGCCGAGGGTCAGCACGTCGAGCAGCTCTTCCAGATGCTCCAGCATGGGGCGCAGGCCGCGCGGCGCCTGGGCGAGCAGCTGGTTCAGGAGTTGCAGATAGGCCAGGAACAGGTCGGGGTCCGACAGCCGGCGCGAGGCGGTGGGGGCGGTGGCGATCACGCGTTCGATCACCGCGCCCGAGGTACGGGAGGCGAAACCCAGAAGGGTCTGCGCGAAATCGGGCACGATATCCTCGCCGAGGTCGCGGGCCAGCATGGGCACGACCTCGATCCAGGTTCGCACGATATGGTCGCCGCGCCCCATGTGCGACAGCGCGACCGCGCCCTTGAGCCAGTTGTCGAGGCCCCGGGGGCTGAGCACGCGCACCGCGTCGGGCCAGCACTGATCCAGCACCTCGCGCTGGGGCGCGTCCAGCTCGGCGGTCAGCTCGGCATGGTCTTCGAGCGTGGACATCGCCCTAGAAATAGGTCGTGACGGCGGCGTCGAGCGCGTCGCGCATGTCGGGGTCGTCGGTGATCGGCCTCACCAGCGCCATCTGGCAGGCGGCGACCGGTTCGATGCCCTGCGCCATCAGCGAGCCCGCATGGATCAGCATCCGGGTGGAAATGCCCTCGTCCAGGCCGTGGCCCTTGAGGTTGCGGGCGCGCTCGGCGATCGAGACCAGCTTGCCGGCGTCTTCGGCCGGGACGCCGGATTCGTGGGCGACGATCTCGACCTCGACATCGTGCTCGGGATAGCTGAAATCCAGCGCGCCGAAGCGTTGCTTGGTGGACTGCTTGAGGTCCTTCATCAGGCTCTGGTAGCCGGGGTTGTAGCTGATCACGAGGTGGAAATCCTCGTGCGCGCGCAGGAGTTCCCCCTTCTTTTCAAGGGGCAGGACGCGGCGATTGTCGGTCAGCGGGTGGATCACCACGGTGGTGTCCTGGCGCGCCTCGACGATCTCGTCGAGATAGCAGATCGCGCCGTTCCGCGCGGCGAAGGTCAGCGGGCCGTCCTGCCAGCGCGTGCCGTCGGCATCCAGGAGGTAGCGGCCGACGATGTCGGAGGCGGTCATGTCCTCGTTGCAGGCGACGGTCACCAGCGGCTTGCCCAGCTTCCAGGCCATGTGCTCGACGAAGCGGGTCTTGCCGCAGCCCGTGGGGCCCTTCAGCATCACCGGCATCTTGGCGGCATAGGCCGCCTCGAACATCTCGACCTCGTCGGTCACCGCCCGGTAATAGGGCTCGTCCGTCACGCGGTACTGTTCGACGGTATCCTTCATCGCTCGCCTCCCGATTGGTGGCCCGCCGGGCGCGCCGGCGGGCCGCAGCCTCAGACCGGGTTGCCCCGGATCACGACCATGTTGGCGCCCTGGCTCTGGGTGTAGTTGTTGTACCCGATCAGGCGGACATGGTTGCCGGGATTGGCCTCGGCGCAGGCCTTGATCTCGGCCAGGATCGCATCGACATCGGTTTCCCCGAACATCGGCAGCTTCCACATGTACCAGTAGTTGGAGGTGGCATGCTCGGGCTCGGTATGCTCGATGGCCGGGTTCCAGCCATGTTTCACGATCCATTCCACCTGCTTGCGGATCTGCGCGTCATCCATCTCGGGCAGGTAGGAAAAGGTGCCCATCTTGCGGCTGGCCGGGTCGGACAGGCGCGAGTTGTAGTCCTGAACGCTCATGTTTCTCTCTCCCTAAGCGATTAGCGGTGCTGGGTGTCCAGCTTGTCGACGGTATCGAACTCGAACTTGATCTCTTTCCACGTCTCCATGGCGATCTTGAGTTCCGGCGAGTGCTTGGCGGCCTCGGTGAGGATCTCCTTGCCCTCCTTTTCGAGCTCGCGGCCCTCGTTGCGGGCCTGCACGCAGGCCTCCAACGCGACCCGGTTCGCCGCGGCGCCGGCCGCGTTGCCCCAGGGGTGGCCCAGCGTGCCTCCGCCGAATTGCAGCACCGAGTCGTTGCCGAAGATCGAGACCAGCGCCGGCATGTGCCACACATGGATACCGCCCGAGGCCACCGGGAACACGCCCGGCATCCCGCCCCAGTCCTGGTCGAAGAAGATCCCGCGCGAGCGGTCTTCCTTGACGTAGCGGTCGCGCATCAGGTCGATCCATCCCAGCGTCGCCTCGCGGTCGCCTTCCAGCTTGCCGACGACGGTGCCCGAATGCAGGTGGTCGCCGCCCAACAGGCGCAAGAGCTTGGTCAGGACGCGGAAGTTGATGCCGTGATTGGGGTTGCGGTCCATCACCGCGTGCATCGCGCGGTGGACGTGGAGAAGAAGGCCGTTGTCGCGGCACCACTTGGACAGCGAATTGTGCGCGGCCCAGCCCAAAGTCAGGTAGTCCGACATGATGATCGGCGTCCCCAGCTCCTTGGCGAACTCGGCGCGCTTGTACATCTCCTCGACGGTGGGCGCGGTCACGTTCATGTAGTGGCCCTTGCGCTCGCCGGTCTCGGCCTCGGCCTTGTCGATGGCCTCCTGGCAGAACAGGAAACGGTCGCGCCAGCGCATGAAGGGCTGCGAGTTGACGTTCTCGTCGTCCTTGGTGAAATCGAGCCCGCCCCGCAGGCATTCATAGACCGCCCGGCCGTAGTTCTTGGCCGAAAGCCCCAGCTTGGGCTTGATGGTGCAGCCCAGCAGCGGGCGGCCGTACTTGTCCATCTTGTCGCGCTCGACATTGATGCCGTGGGGCGGGCCAAAGCAGGACATCACGAACCACAGCGGGAAGCGCACGTCCTCCAGCCGCAGCGAGCGCACGGCCTTGAACCCGAACACGTTGCCGACGAGCGAGGTGAAGACGTTGACGACCGAGCCTTCCTCGAACAGGTCCATCGGGTAGGCGATGAAGGCGTAGAACGCCTCGTCCGAGCCGGGCACGTCCTCGATCGCGTAGGCGCGGCCCTTGTAGTAGTCGAGATCGGTCAGAAGGTCGGTCCAGACCGTCGTCCAGGTGCCGGTGGAGCTTTCGGCGGCGACGGCGGCGGCGGCCTCCTCGCGGTCGATGCCCGGCTGCGGGATCACCTTGAACACGGCCAGGACGTCGCTGTCCTTCACCTTGTAGTCGGGTTCCCAGTAGGTGGACCGGTATTCCTTGACGCCGGCATCGTATGTCTTGGCCATGTCGCCTCCTCCGCGATTGATGCTGTCCCTCGCCCGATCCGAGTCGGGTCGGGCGCACTATGGCGCCTTGCACCACTATGCAAAACTGAATAGTTTTTATTCCTGAAATATACGATAGGTTATTATTTATGCCCGTCACGATCCGCCAGTTCCGCGTCTTCCAGGCCGTCGCCCGGCATCAGAGCTACACCGCGGCCGCCGAGGAGTTGAACCTGACCCAACCCGCGGTCTTCGCTCAGGTAAAGCAACTGGAAGAGCGGCTGGGGATGGCGCTGCTTGAACGGGTGGGCAAGCGGATGTTTCTGACCGATGCGGGCCGCGTGGTGCTGGAGGGCGCGCGCGACACGCTGGAGGGGCTGGAGCGGATGAAGATGCGGCTGGCCGACATGCGGGGGCTGCGCGAAGGGCGGCTGAAGCTCGCCATCGTCTCGACCGCGCAGTATTTCATGCCGCGGCTTCTGGGCGATTTCTGCACCGCCAATCCGGGGATCGAGGTGACGCTGACCGTCACCAACCGGCAGACCATGCTGGAGCGCCTCGCGGCAAACGAGGACGACCTCTGCGTTCTGGGCACGGTGCCCGACGGGCTCGACGTGGTCGCCACCGCGATCGCCAACAACCCGATCGTGGCCGTCGCCCGCTATGACCATCCGCTGGTGGGGCAGCGCGCCATAGCGCCCGAGCGGATCGCGCGGAAGCCCTTCATCCTGCGCGAACCCGGCTCGGGCACGCGACTGGCGGCCGAGCGGTTCTTCCGGGCCCGGGGGCTCAGCCTGCCGATGCGGATGGAACTCGGCAGCAACGAGGCGATCAAGCAGGCCGTGATCGGGGGTCTGGGGATCGCGATGCTGTCGCGCGACACGCTCGCGCTGGAGGGGCAGACCGGCGTTCTGAAGGTGCTGGACCTTTCCGGGTTTCCCTTGATGCGGCAATGGCAGGCGGCCTATCCGCGCGGCAAGCACCTCTCGGTAGCGGCGGAGGCGTTCCTCGATCATCTCGTAGCCCATGCCCGGGCGGCGGTCGAAGCCGGGCCGGAACTGCCGCCTGCCGTGCCCAAAGCGGCAGCGGGCTGAGCGGCGTCAGAAATTGATCGGAACGCCGGGCAGGTTCAGCTCGGCCATCAGGTCCCGCAATTCCTGCCGGGCGGCGATGTTCGAGATGTTCATCCCTGTCACGCCGATATCGCGCAGGTCCAGCAGCGTCAGCCCGTTCGGGAACAGTTCGCGAAAGATCACCCGTTCGGAGAACCCCGGCGCCACGCGGAACCCGATGCGGCGCGACAGGTTTTCCAGCGCCTCGCCCATCTTGCGCTTGTTGTGCATCTGCTGGGCGCCCAGCCGGTTGCGCAGCACGACCCAGTCGATCGGCTTCAGCCCCGCCTGCGCCCGCATCTGCCGGGCGTTCCAGACCATTTCGGAATAGACCGACGGGCCGAGGATCTTGCCCGTCGCCCCGTCATGGCGCGCCAGCAGATCGAAATCGATGAAACTGTCATTGAGCGGCGTGATCAGCGTGTCGGCCAGCGTGTGCGCGACCTGGCTGAGACGGGTATGCGACCCGGGACAGTCGACCAGGATGAAATCCTTGTCCCGCTCCAGCTCGGCCATAGCGGTCGACAGCCGCCGGTCATGGATGTTCTCGCCCGGCTCCAGATCGTCGGGCGACACGTCGGGCAGTTCGCGATAGTCGGGCAGCGGCAGGTCCACATCCGAGCGGTCCACATAGGCGCGCCGGTTGGCCATGTAGCGCCCGAAACTCTGCTGCCGCAGGTCGAGATCGATCGCGCCGACGCTGTGGCCCATCCGCGCCAGCGCCGTGGCGACATGCATGGAGACGGTCGATTTACCCGCCCCGCCCTTCTCGTTGCCGACGACAATGATATGCGCCACGTTCCGCCCTCGTGCTTCCGGCCCGGCCCCGTCTGCCGGCACCCGATGCTGTATATTTGCTGACCGGAACGATGAAAAGCGCCCGTTGACCGCTGGGCGCAGGACCCAAAACGCGGAACGCCGCCCGGGGGCGGCGTTCTTTCGTCTTGTCAGGCGGCGGCGCTCAGAAGCCGAGGCCCTCGTATTTCTTCTTGAACTTCGACACGCGGCCGCCGGAGTCCATCAGGCGCGACGAGCCGCCGGTCCAGGCCGGGTGCACCGATGGGTCGATGTCGAGCGACAGCGTGTCGCCCTCGGCCCCGTAGCAGGACTTCATCTGAACGACGGTGCCGTCGGTCAGCTTGACGTCGATCAGGTGATAGTCGGGGTGGATGTCTTTTTTCATCGGTCCGCTCCTTACGCCTGCGCGCCGGCCTTGGGCTTGTAATGGGTATCCTCGGCGATCCGGGCGGACTTGCCGCGGCGCGACCGCAGGTAGTTGAGCTTCGCGCGGCGCACACGGCCGCGGCGCACCACCTCGATATGCTCGACATTCGTCGAGTAGAGCGGGAACACCCGTTCCACGCCCTCGCCGAACGAGATCTTGCGGACGGTGAAGCTGCCGGCGATGCCCTCGCCGTTCTTGCGGCTGATGCAGACGCCCTCGAAGTTCTGCACGCGGGTGCGGGTTCCTTCCGTCACCTTGTAGCCCACGCGGACGGTGTCGCCCGGCTTGAAATCCGGGATCTTCTTGCCGAGCTCGGCGATCTGCTCGGCCTCCAGTTGCGCGATCAGGTCCATCGCGGTTCTCCATCTCTGCTCGCGGTTCGTCCCGCGAAGGTGGTGCGGCCCTCAGAGCTCTCGGTCTCCGTCCGGGTCCCTACCATGCGCTGCACAGTAAGCCCGCCAGAGGTCAGGGCGGCGTTCCTTTGTCAGCCTCTCGGCCTCGGCCCTCCGCCAGTCGGCGATCTTCGCGTGATGGCCCGACAGGAGAATGTCGGGGATCGCGCGGCCTTTCCAGACGGCGGGCCGTGTGTACTGGGGATGTTCAAGCAGGCCCTCGGAAAAGGATTCCTCCTCGGTGGATGCCTGATTCCCGAGTACGCGGGGTATAAGGCGGACGCTTGCGTCGATCAAGGCCTGAGCGGCGATCTCGCCCCCCGTCAGGACGAAATCGCCCAGCGATACCTCCTCGACGGCGTAGTCTTCGATCACGCGCTGGTCGAGCCCCTCGAACCGGCCGCAGATCAGGGTAAGGCCCTCGGCCTGCGCGAAACGGCGGGCCATCGCTTGCGTGAAGGGCTTGCCGCGCGGCGAGAGGTAGACGATCGGCCAGCGGGTGCGGTCAGGCGGCGTTCCGATGGCGGCCTGGTCGAGCGCGGCGCCCATAACGTCGGGGCGCAGCACCATGCCGGCGCCACCGCCCGCGGGCGTATCGTCCACGTTCTTGTGCCGCCCCTCGCCGAAGGGACGCAGATCGATCGTCTCCAGCGCCCAGAGCCCTTGGTCCAGCGCCCTGCCCGTCAGCGACAGGCCCAGCACCCCTGGAAACGCCTCGGGAAACAGGGTGACGATGCGCGCGGTCCAGGTGCCCTTCAGCCGCGGCCGTTCGTCTATCAGGTCGCGCGGCTGCAGGCTTGCCGAGATCGAGAGCCGCCCATGGGATTTCGGTTTCTCCGTCATGGGCGGTCTCTAGCCGGAAACGGCCCGGCGCGGAAGCCTCAGCGCTGGCGCGCCGCGACCGCCACGCCGGCGAGCCCCGCAGCCGAGATCGCCACCGACAGCCAGGCCGGAAGCGGCAACAGCGGACCGCCCAGCAGGTAGGCCGGACCGTAGCCAACGAGGTAGACGAGGTTCACCCAGATCAGCTGGTTCAGAACCACCATGGGCAGCGCCTGGCCCAGCGTCTTGCCCTGGGCCGCGCGATTGGCCTGCGCTTCGGGATTCAGGACGTTCGCGGCCGTGGCCAGCGCCGCGATCACGACGACGACCCAGAAGGGCTGCTGCGCGGCGCCGGCGACAAGCGCCCCGGCCATCAGGATCGCGGTGGAGATTTGCAGGAGCGAATTCGGCATGTCTGTCCTCTGAGGGATGATGACGCAGGTCTAGGGAAACAGCCCGTCGGGCGGGTCCGCAATGAGTCGGCCGGCCGCAAGATCGACGGTCGGCACGCAGGTCTCGGTGAAAGGCAGAAGCACGGTGGATTTCAGGCCCGGCCCGTGAACTTCCAGAAGGTCGCCCGCCCCGTGATCGTGCACGGCGCGGACGCGGCCGAGAACCTGGCCGCCGGTATCAACCACCGCCAGCCCGATCAGGTCGGCGTGGTAGAATTCGTCCTCGGCCAGGTCGGGCAGCTTCGCCCGCGGGGCGTAAAGCCGGGTACCGCGCAACGCGTCGGCCGCCTCCTTCGAGGTCACGCCGGACAGGCGCGCGGCAAAGCCACCCTTGACCGGGCGGCCCAGCGTCACCTCGAACCGGCGGCCACCATCTTCGGTGCTCAGCGGGCCATACCCGGCGATGGCCGTGGGCTCGGCACAGAAGCTCTTCAGGCGCACCTCGCCGCGGACCCCGAAGGACCCGGCGATCGCACCCACGCAGACCCGCGCCTCGCTCATCCCCGCCTCATCGCTTCGCCCCGATGCACAGCCCCCGCGCATCCACCTGTCCGCCGGCGTCCAGGCAGCGCCCGGACTGGATCGACCGTTCGAGCGTCATGCCCAGCCAGACGCCGCCGAAGAGGAACAGGATCGCGAAGAGCCGCAGCATTGCGCGCGCCGATTACTCGGCCTGGGCCTCTTCCGCCGGGGCCTCGGCCTCGGCGGCCTTCGCGGCCCGCTCCTCGGCGCGTTCCTTGGCCTTCGCGCCCGGTTCGGCCTTCTTGGGGTTGTTGCGCTGCTTCTTGTCCAGAACGCCGGCAGCCTCGAGCATGCGCGACACGCGGTCGGTGGGCTTGGCGCCCTGGCCGATCCAGTGGGTCACCCGCTCCATGTTCATCTTGACGCGATCCTCGCTGTCCTTGGGCAGAAGCGGGTTGTAGGTGCCCAGCTTCTCGATGAAGCGGCCGTCGCGGGGCATGCGGCTGTCGGCCACCACGATGCTGTAATGGGGCCGCTTCTTGGAGCCGCCGCGGGCGAGACGAAGTTTCAGTGCCATGTCAGTTTCTCCTGTTCGTTGGCGTGTCGGCAATATGCCTATTGCTGGTGTTTCCGGTGATGCTGGATCACTTCCTGGATGATGAAGGCCAGGAATTTCTTGGCGAATTCCGGGTCGAGATCGGCCTCGGAGGCGAGGGTCTCGAGCCGGGCGATCTGGCGCTCCTCGCGCGCGGGGTCCGAGGGCGGCAGGCCGTGCATGGCCTTCAGCCGGCCCACGGCCTGGGTGTGCTTGAACCGCTCGCCCAGCGTATAGACGAGGATCGCGTCCAGCCGGTCGATGCTGTCGCGGTGCTCCCTGAGCAGGTCCGCGGCGCGTTGGGCGTCGTCAGTCAAGGGGCACTCCTTTGCTCTTGAAAAGCGGATCGGAATAGCATCGGATTTCCATCTGAATTCCATCGGACAATTGGCCCGATTTCAGCCGCGCAGGCGACGGGTGGCGATAGACCACGTCGTGGCTGTCGATGGTCTCGGCGGCGGCGTCCAGTTCGGCGCCCAGGCGTTCGCACAGCCGTACCGAGGACAGGTTCTTGGGGTCGACATAGGTGACCGCCGTCTGCCAGCCGAGTTCGTCGTAGCACCAGCCGCGCACCGCATGCACCGCCTCCAGCGCGATGCCGCGCCCCTCGACGCGGGGCCAGATCACCCAGGCGATCTCGCGTTCCGGCCAGCCCTTGGGATACCAGCCGCCCGCCATGCCCAGCGTCGCATCGGTCTCGCGGTCGTGGATCATCCACATGCCGAAGCCGTGGATCTGCCAGTGCCCGATCTCGGCGGCATAAAGCATCCAGCTTTCGTATTCGGACAGCGGCCCGCCCATGAAGCGCGCGCGGTAGCTGGTGAAGGTCGCCTCGAAATTCGGGTAGTCCTCGGGCGCCGGGCCGCACAGGACCAGCCGCTCGGTCTCCAGCACGGGGATCGCGGTATGGGCCATCAGCGCACCGCCTCCGGGCCGGGGTGGCGGTAGACGAGGCAGGGCTCGTCGAAGGGGTGCGGCACGGCGGGGTCGATCTCGCAGCCCAGCCGCCCGGCCAGCGCGCGGGACCGCGCGTTGTCGGGATGGATGTAGCTGATCGCCGTGGTCCAGCCGAGCACGCGATAGGCGTGGTCGCGACAGGCCAGCGCGGCCTCGCGGGCGAGCCCCTGCCCCTCGGCGCCGCCGTAGAGAATCCAGCCGATCTCGGGTTCGGCCCAGCCTTCGGGGAAATGCGGCCCGATCGTGCCGATCGCTGCGTCCGACCCCCGCCGGGTGACCGTGAACATGCCGAAGCCGCGCATCGCCCAATGGCCCCAGCGCGCCGCAAACCCGCGCCAGGCCTCGCGCCGCGACCACGGACCGCCGACGAAACGCGCCCGGTCGGACGTGGCGAAGGCGGCGTGCGCCTCCCAGTCCTCGGGCCGCGGGCCGCGCAGGACCAGCCGCTCGGTTTCCAGAACGGGGAACGCGATCTCGAGGGTCGTCGGATCGGCTATGCGGGCCGCGTCGGTCACTTCTTCTTGCCGAGCCCGCCCATGCCGCCAAGACCCGGCGGCAGGTCCATGCCGCCGCCCATGCCGGGCGGCATGCCGCCGCCGGGCATGCCCATCTTGCGCGCGGCATCCTCCAGCGCCTTCTGGTCCATGTTGCCCATGTCGGGCATGCCGCCCTTGCCGAACATGCCGCCCATCGCCTTTTTCAGCATGGCGCGGCCGCCCTTCTTGCCGAGCTTCTTCATCATGTCCGACATCTGCCGGTGCATCTTGAGCAGCTTGTTGAGTTCCGGCACCTCCAGCCCGGCCCCCTTGGCGATGCGCTTCTTGCGGCTGGCCTGGAGGATCTGCGGGTTGGCGCGTTCCTTCTTGGTCATCGAGTTGATGAGCGCGATCTGGCGGCGCAGGACGGAATCGTCGAAGCCCGCATCCTCCATCTGCTTGGACATCTTGCCCATGCCGGGCATCATGCCCATGATGCCTTCCATGCCGCCCATCTTGAGCATCTGTTCCAGCTGCATCTTCAGGTCGTTCATGTTGAACTGACCCTTCTGGAAGCGCTTCATCATGCGCTCGGCCTGTTCGGCCTCGATGGTCTGCTGGGCCTTTTCCACCAGCGAAACGATGTCGCCCATGCCGAGGATGCGGTTCGCGATCCGCTCGGGATGGAACTCCTCCATCGCGTCGAGCTTTTCGCCCAGGCCGACATACTTGATCGGCTTGCCGGTGACCGCGCGCATCGACAGCGCCGCACCGCCCCGGCCGTCGCCGTCCATCCGGGTGAGGATCACGCCCGAGATGCCGATCCGGTCGTCGAAATTCTCGGCCGTGTGCACCGCGTCCTGGCCGGTCAGCCCGTCGACCACCAGCAGCGTCTCGCGCGGGTTGGCGACGTCGCGCACCGCCTCGACCTCGGCCATCAGCTCTTCGTCGATGGAAAGCCGGCCGGCGGTGTCCAGCATGTAGACGTCATAGCCGCCCATCGCCGCCTGCTGCTTGGCGCGCCTGGCGATGTCGACGGGCTTCTGCCCCGGCACGATGGGGAGGGTGTCCACCTCGATCTGGCGGCCGAGGATGGCGAGCTGTTCCATCGCCGCGGGCCGGTTGACGTCCAGCGAGGCCATGAGCACCCGCTTGCCGTTCACGTCCTTCAGCCGTTTGGCGAGTTTCGCGGTGGTCGTCGTCTTGCCGCCGCCCTGCAGGCCCACCATCAGGATCGGCGCGGGCGGGTTGTCGATCTTCAGCGCGCCGGGCTCGCCGTCGCCGGTCAGCACG
Source organism: Rhodovulum sp. ES.010 (assembly GCF_900142935.1). Taxonomy (NCBI): domain Bacteria; kingdom Pseudomonadati; phylum Pseudomonadota; class Alphaproteobacteria; order Rhodobacterales; family Paracoccaceae; genus Rhodovulum; species Rhodovulum sp. ES.010. Next base: position 2,099,885 of record NZ_FSRS01000001.1, read on the forward strand.
TTGACCAGTTCGTCATGGACGATCTTGACGACCTGCTGGCCCGGCGTGACCGATTTCGTCACCTCCTGCCCGGTCGCCTTTTCCTGCACCGACTTGACGAAGCTGCGCGCGACGGGGAGCGAGACGTCCGCCTCCAGGAGTGCCACGCGCACCTCGCGCAGCGCGGTCTTGACGTCGTCCTCGCTCAGCGCCCCCTGCTTGGTCAGCCGGTCGAAGACGCCGGACAGGCGATCTGAAAGACTTTCGAACATGGGCGCTGCCCTCCGTCGACCGTTGCACCTGCCCCCGAATGTGGGTGGGGACGCCTGATTTGTCAGCGCCAAAGGCGCCAAACGCGTTTCGCCCCCGTGGGCGAAACCTCGCTGACGGGGGGCGATCCCGGGTCTGACCCCGGGACCGGAAGGCGCGGGACCGTTCCGGATATCGGCGCGGCTTAAGCCACGGATGGGCGCAGGAGTCAAGCGTGCCCGCACGACCGGCGGACGGGCACGCGCCGGAGGTCAGGCGGCGCGGGGCAGCGCGTCGACCGCGCGATGCGCGGCCTCGACCGAGGCGTCGCCCGCGACGGCCAGGCGGTCGGCCCCGATCACGGTGACGTCGGTCAGGCCGAGGAATGCCAGCACATGGCGCAGGTGGGTCGAGGCGAAGTCGATCTCGGAGCCGAGCGCGGTGCCGCCCGAGGCGGCCGCGACGATCACGCGCCGGTCGCCCAGAAGGCCTTCGGGCCCGTCCTCGGTATAGCGGAAGCTCACCCCCGCCCGCGCCACGAGGTCGATCCACGCCTTGAGCACAGCGGGCAGCCCGAAATTGTAGACCGGCAGGCCGATCACCACGGTGTCGGCGGCCCTGAGGTCGGCGATCAGGTCGTCCGAGAGCGCGAGTTCGGCGCGCTGGGCGTCGGTCCGCTCGGCCTCGGGGGTGAAATTCGCGCCGATCCAGTCGGCGCTCAGCAACGGCAGGCCGTCGGCCAGGTCGCGGGTCACGACATTCGTTGCGTCATCGGCAAGATGCGCGACGATGTGGTCGGTCAGCGCGCGCGAGACCGAGCCCTCGCGGCGGGCCGAGCTGTCGATGCGCAGGATGGTCTGGGGCATGGGAAATCTCCGTGGTGCAAATCCTCATGGGAAAATGGCCCTTGCGGCAGCGAACACAATTTCCCAGAATCAACATCGGATGTGAGGTGACGCACAGATGAATCTGGAGAACTGGGACGAGGTGCGCACCGCCTATCACGTGGCCCGGCTGGGCACGGTGAGCGGTGCGGCAGAGGCGTTGGGCGTGCATCACGCGACCGTGATCCGCCATGTCGACGCGCTGGAGACCCGCCTCGGGGTCAAGCTGTTCCAGCGCCACGCGCGCGGCTACACCCCCACCGAGGCGGGCGAGGACCTGCTGCAGGTGGCCCAGGTCACCGCCGAGCAGTTCGGCCAGCTTGCCGGGCGCCTGCGCGGCCACGGGTCGGCGATGACCGGCGAGTTGGCGGTGACGACGGTTGACTCGCTGACACCGCTTCTGGTGCCGGCACTCGCCCGGTTCCAGTCCGACCATCCCGACCTGTCCGTGCGCCTGATGGCGGACCAACGCCTCTACCGCCTCGAATACGGCGAGGCGCATGTGGCGGTGCGGGCCGGCACCCGGCCGGACGAGCCCGACAACATCGTGCAACAGCTTTATGTCCAGCGCTGTGCGCTGTTCGCCCATCGCGCCTATGTCGCGGCACACGGGCCGCTGGGCGACGATCTCTCGGCGCATCGCTTCGTCGGGCCGACCGACGAGACGCATCGCGCGCCGTTCAACCGCTGGCTCCACGCCAACGTTCCGGCCGGGCGGATCACGTTCCGCGCGGGCGACGGGCGGGCGGCCGTCGAGGCGGTGCAGGCGGGGGCCGGGATCGGCTTCGTTCCGGTATGGCGCGCGCGCGAGTTGCCCGACCTGGTCGAAATGCGCCCGCCCCGGCCCGACTGGGACGTGACCGTCTGGCTCGTGACCCATGTGGACCTGCACCGCACGGCCAAGGTGCAGGCGCTGACCGCGGCGCTCAAGTCGGCGGCGCAGGACTGGCCGTGAGCCTGTCCGAGGCCGCGCGCGGCCATCTTGCGATGCTGACCTTTTCGGCGCTGGTCGCCGGGTCTTTCAGCTTCGGCAAGACCATCGCCAACGCGATCGACCCGGTGGCGCTGACGGCGCTGCGCTTCGCGCTGGCGGGCGTGGTGATCGGGGCGGCCGCCGCGCTGGGCCCGGGCCTCGGGCTGCACCGCTTTCGCGCGCCGTGGCGGTTCGGGGTGCTCGGCGCGCTCTTCGCCAGCTATTTCGTGCTGATGTTCGAGGCGCTGAAGACGGCGCCCCCGGTCTCGACCGCGGCGATCTTCACGCTGACGCCGCTGATGTCGGCGGGGTTCGGCTGGCTGCTTCTGCGCCAGCGGACCACCGCGCGGATGGGGCTGGCGCTGGCCATCGGGGCCACGGGCGCGCTGTGGGTGGTGTTTCGCGGCGACCCGGCGGCGCTGATCGCGCTGGATATCGGGCGGGGGGAGGCGATCTTCTTCGTCGCCGCCGCCTGCCACGCCGCCTACACGCCGCTGGTGCGCAAGTTCAACCGCGGCGAACCCGCGGTCGTCTTCATCTTCGGGATGATGATGGCCGCGCTGCTGCTGCTGGGGCTGTATGGCTGGCCCGCGATCGGCGCGACCGACTGGGCGGCGCTGCCGGCGCGGGTGTGGTGGGTGACGCTTTACCTGGCGATCTTCGCCAGCGCGGCGACCTTCGTGCTGCTGCAATACGCGGCGCTGCGGCTGCCCTCGGCCAAGGTGATGGCCTACACCTACCTGACGCCGAGCTGGGTGATCGGCTGGGAGATCGTGCTGGGCAACGGTGCGCCGCGCGGCCTGGTGCTGGGCGGAATCGCGCTGACGGGGGTGGCGCTCGGGCTGTTGCTGAAGGACGAGGGCTAGGGGCGCGGGCTTGGCGGCGTCTCCGCCAGCTCGACCTCCAGGAACCGCTCGAACGCATCGAGATTCACGGCTTCGAACTGGCCGAAGCCCTGCATCCAGATCGAGGCGTCGCGCAGCGCGTCGGGTTCGAGCTTGCACCACTTGACCCGGCCGCGCTTTTCCTGGCTGATCAGGCCCGCCCGGCCCAGGATCGCCAGATGCTTGGAAACCGCGGCGAGCGACATGTCGAACGGCTCGGCCACGTCGGTCACCGCCATGTCGTCCTCAAGGAGCATCGCCAGGATCGCGCGCCGCGTCGGATCGGCCAGCGCCGCGAAGACGGTATCGAGTTGGTCGTCCATGGCGGCAGCATTGGGCGCGGGCAGGCCGTTCGTCAACCGTTCGGTTGAATATGGAGGAGGTCGCGCCGGCACCAATGCGGCGATGCAGCACGATATAAAATCTTTTTATATCAATACCTTGCTGCCACCTCAAGCCGCTTGACTCCGACACCCCCCCTCTCTACGTTCTCGGCGACTGTCCGAAGGGGCGCTCGCGATGATCGATCCGGAAGAACGGGAGCGGCTGGAGCGGCTCGAAGCCCGGATCAAGGCCCTCAAGAAGGCCGAGGCCGGGGAGCCAGCGACGCGCCACCAGGACGAGCATTATTCCCAGGCCCACCTTGCCTGGCGGATGGTGATCGAGCTTGTCGCCGGTCTGGGGATCGGCTTCGGCATCGGGTATACGCTGGACCTCTGGCTGGGGACCATGCCGATCTTCCTGGTGCTGTTCATATTGCTGGGCCTCGCCGCCGGCATCCGCGTGATGCTGCGCTCGGCGCAGGAGGTGCAGCGGCAACAGGCGGCCCAGGCGGCCGAGGACGAGAAGAGGGATTGAACGTGGCGAGCGAAGAAGCGACCGGCGGCCTCCAGATCCACCCGATGGACCAGTTCATCATCACGCCCCTCTTCGGCGGCGACACCGTGCACTGGTACACCCCCACCAACGCGACGCTCTGGATGGGGCTTGCGGTGCTCTGCGTGGTCGGGCTTCTGGTGATCGGCACCCGCGGGCGCGCCATCGTGCCCTCGCGGATGCAGTCGATCGCCGAGCTGGCCTACGGCTTCGTCTACAAGATGGTCGAGGACATCGCGGGCAAGGACGGCCTGAAGTACTTCCCCTACATCATGACGCTGTTCATGTTCATCGTCTTCGCCAACTTCCTCGGGCTGATCCCGACCGCGTTCACCACGACCTCGCATATCGCGGTGACGGCGACCATGGCGCTGGCGGTGTTCTTCGCCGTCACCATCCTGGGCTTCGTCAAGCATGGCGCGGGCTTCCTGCGGCTGTTCTGGATCGAGCAGGCACCGCTGGCCCTGCGCCCGATCCTGGCGATCATCGAGGTGATTTCCTACTTCGTGCGGCCGGTCAGCCACTCGATCCGACTTGCCGGCAACATGATGGCCGGCCACGCTGTGATCAAAGTGTTCGCGGGCTTCGCCGGCGTGCTGGGCATCGGTGCGGTTTTCCCGCTGGCCGCGATCACCGCCGTCTACGCGCTGGAGACGCTGGTCTCGTTCATCCAGGCCTACGTCTTCGCGATCCTCACCTGCGTCTATCTGCGCGATGCGCTGCATCCGCACCACTGACGCAATCCGACATCTGCCAATTCCAACGTAAGGAGTAATCGACATGGAAGGCGATATCGTTCAAATGGGCGCCTACATCGGGGCCGGTCTTGCATGCACCGGCATGGGCGGCGCCGCCGTCGGTGTGGGCCACGTGGTCGGCAACTACATCTCGGGCGCGCTGCGCAACCCCTCGGCGGCCGCCTCGCAGACCGCCACCATGTTCATCGGTATCGCGTTCGCCGAAGCGCTGGGGATCTTCTCGTTCCTCGTCGCGCTGCTGCTGATGTTCGCCGTCTAAGACGCCCTCAAGTTCCGATCCTTACGGCCGGGTGGGGCGTGACAACACGCGCCCACCCGGTGTAATTCCGGGTTCCAGGGGGACGCCATGGCAACAGAAACGAATGTCGCGGAAGGCGCCGCGCACGGCGGGGGCGAAGCGGTCGGCATGCCGCAGCTCGACTTCTCGACCTTCCCGAACCAGATCTTCTGGCTCGTCGTCACGCTTTTCGTGATCTACTTCGTGCTGTCGCGCATCGCGCTGCCGCGCATCGGCGCGGTCCTGGCCGAGCGGCAGGGCACGATCTCGAACGACATCGCCGCGGCCGAAGAATACAAGCTCAAGGCCAAGGAGGCCGAGAAGGCCTATGAAAAGGCGCTGGCCGATGCCCGCGCCGAGGCGCAGCGGATCGTCGCCGAGACCAAGGCCGAGATCCGGGCCGACCTCGACGCCGCCACCGCCAAGGCTGATGCGGAAATCGCCGCGCGCTCGGCCGAGGCCGAGAAGCAGATCGCCGAGATCCGGGCGAACGCGATGGAAAACGTGACCGAAGTGGCCCGCGCGACCGCCGCCGACGTGGTCGAGGCGATGGGCTTCAAGGCCGAGGCCCCGACCGTCACCGCGGCGGTCGACGCCAAGCTGAAAGGATAGTCCGGGATGAAGAGACTCACGCTCGCGCTGATCCTTGCGGCCGGCCCCGCCTTCGCCGCCAGCGGCCCGTTCTTCTCGCTGTTCAACACCGATTTCGTGGTGCTGATCTCGTTCCTCGCCTTCGTGGCGATCCTCGTCTACCTCAAGGTACCGGGGAAGCTGGCGGGCATGCTCGACAAGCGGGCCGAGGGCATCCAGCGCGAGCTGGACGAGGCCCGCGCGCTCCGCGAGGAGGCGCAGACGGTCCTTGCCACCTACGAGCGCAAGCAGAAGGAAGTGCAGGAACAGGCCGAACGCATCGTCGAGACCGCCCGGTCCGAAGCCGAGGCCGCCGCGGCCAAGGCCAAGGACGACCTCAAGGTCGCGATCGAACGCCGGCTGGCCGCTGCCGACGAGCAGATCGAATCCGCCAAGGCCGGCGCGGTCAAGGAAGTGCGCGACAAGGCCATCACGGTCGCCGTGGCGGCCGCCCGCGACGTCATCGCCAAGCAGATGACCGACCAGACCGCCGACCGCCTGGTGGACGATGCCATCGGCGAGGTGCAGTCGAAGCTCAAGCTGCACTGAGCGGCGCACTCGTTCAGAAGGGCCCGGCGACACGTTCGCCGGGCCTTTTTCATGCCCGTCCGCCGCGCCGGGCTAGTCCTTGCCCAACTCGTGCTGAAGCCGCAACAGCGCGATCGACTCGTTCTTCTCGGACCGCAGGTGGTCCGACAGTGCGCCCTCGACATAGGTCAGGTGCCGTTCGACCGCGGCCCGCGCCCCCGGCCCGTCGCGCGCCTGCAGCGCATCGTTGATCGCGCGGTGCTGGTCCAGGAGCATCGCGCGGGTCGTGCGCTGGCGGAACATGATCTGGCGGTTGTAGAACACGCCCTCGCGCAACAGGTCGAACATCGCGCGCATCATGTGCAGCATCACCACGTTGTGGCTGGCCTCGATGATCGCGAGATGGAATTCCGCGTCCAGCCGCGCCTCGTCCGCCGGGTTCCGCTTGCCGTTCGCCGCCGCCATCTTGGCGAAGATCGCGTCTACCACCTGCAGGTCGGTGTCCGAGCCCAGCCGCGCCGCGCGTTCGGCCGCCAGCCCTTCCAGGTCGCGGCGGAAGGCGATGTAGTCGAAAAGCGCCTCGTCATGGGTGGCGAAGAGCCGGATCAGCGCGTCCGAGAACGCCGCGCCCAGCACCTCGGCCACGTAGATGCCGGCACCGGGGCGGCTGACCAGCAGCCCGCGCTCCTGCAACTCGGCGACGGCCTCGCGCAGCGAGGGGCGCGACACGCCCAGCTTGTCGGCCAGTTCGCGCTCCGCGGGCAGGCGTTCACCGGGCCGCAGGATGCCGCGCAGGATCAAGAGTTCGATCTGGCGCACCACGGCCGTGGCAAGGCGTTCCGGCTGGACTTTCTGAAAGGGCATGGGCCACGCTCCTGAAGTGGTCAAAAGATATGACCACTTCAGGACATTCGCAACGGAAAGCGCCGCCGCGGCCCGTCGCGGGGCGGGACCGGATCAGGCCGTGGGCCGGATGACGATCTCGACCCGGCGGTTCTGCGCCCGGCCCTCGGGCGTCAGGTTCGAAGCCACCGGCTGATCCTCGCCGCGGCCATAGGCGCGGATGCGCGACGGCGTGACGCCGGCCCCGGTCAGCACCGCGGCGACCGATCCGGCACGGCGCGAGGACAGGTCCTGGTTGTAACTGGCCGGGCCGGTGTTGTCGGTATGGCCGATCACGTCCACCGTGGTGTTCGGGTAGTCGTTCAGGCTGCGCGCCAGCACCCGCAGATCGGCCTGCAGGTCGGGGCGCACCGCGGCGCTGTCGGTGGCGAAGAGGATGCCCTGGGGCATCGTGACCACCAGTTCCGAGCCGGTGTTGACCACACGGATTTCGTCGCTGCTGAAATCGCGCTCGAGTTCGGCGGCCTGCTTGTCGAGCTGGTTGCCGATCGCGGCGCCGGCGGCCGCGCCCACGGCCGCCCCCACGAGGGCGTCGCGGGCGTCGTCGTCGCCGTCCTTGCCGATCATCATCCCGGCAAGCGCCCCGAGGCCGGCGCCGAGCGCGGCCCCTTCCTTGGTGCGCTGGCGCGGATCGTTGGTTTGGGTCGCCGGGTCGGTACAGGCGCCCAGCGCCAAACCGCCCGCGGCGAGAAGTAGAAGGGTCTTGCGTGCTCGGGTCATGTCTGCCTCATCCGTCGTCGCCGGTGTTCCGGCCACCGCCCGACTATAGGCGAGACGGCGGATCGGCGCGAGGGGGTGAGGGCGTTGGGCGGCATCCCGCCGGTCCGTCAGCCCGCCTCCGCGTCGGCCCGCGCGCCCTCCCAGGCAAGCATCGCGCGCTTGACCGGCAGACCCCAGTGATAGCCGCCCAGCGCGCCGGATTTGCGCAGGGCGCGGTGACAGGGGATCACGAAGCTGACCGGGTTGCGGCCGACCGCCGTGCCGACCGCGCGCACCGCGGTCGGATGGCCGATGGTGCGGGCGATTTCGGAATAGGTGGTGACCTGGCCCGACGGGATCGACAGCAGCGCCTCCCATACCTTGATCTGGAACGGTGCGCCGATCAGGTGCAACCGCGCCTCGCCCGTGCCCGAGAAGGGCGCCTCGACAAGCGGCGCGACGCGCACCGCATCCTCGGCGAACTCCGCCGCGGGCCAGCGCGCGGCCATGTCGTCCAGCGCCGCCGCGCGGCCCGTCTCCTCGGTGAAGGCGAGTCCGCAGAGCCCCTTGTCGGTCGCCATCGCCAGCGCGTCGCCGAACGGGCTTGGGAAAAAGCCGTAGCGGATCGTCAGGCCGGCGCCCCGGCGCGCGTAGTCCCCGGGGCTCATCGCCTCCCATGTCAGGAACAGGTCGTGCAGCCGCCCCGACCCCGACAGGCCCAGCGCCCCGGCCGCCTCGAGCGTGGTGAAGCGTTCACGCATCAGGGCGCGCGCATGACCCAGCGTCAGGTATTGCTGATACCGTTTGGGCGAGACCCCGACCCAGCGGGAGAACACCCGCTGGAAATGCGCGGGGCTCATGTTCATCTCGGCGGCCAGCCGGTCCAGCGGCAGCGCCCGGCCGCCGGCGGCATCGATCCGCTCGATGGCGCGGCGGATCACCCCGTAATGATAGCCCGTTTCCGCATCGCTCGGCATGGCGCGTCTCCTTTCCCTGCCCCGCAGGATAGGCCCCCGCCCTGCCCCGCGCGACCCGAAAGCTGCGCCAAAGGCGGCGGCCTGCACCCTTGCCCCGGACGGCGGCAGCGGGCATAGGAAAGCCATGGCCAAGCCCTTGGACTATCGGACCATCCACGAGATGTTCACCCGCTTTCACGCGGCCGAGCCCGAGCCCAGGGGCGAGCTGGAGCATGTCAACGCCTATACCCTGCTGGTGGCCGTTGCGCTGAGCGCGCAGGCGACGGATGCGGGGGTCAACAGGGCGACGCGGCCCCTGTTCGCCAAGGTCGACACGCCCGAGAAGATGCTGGCGCTCGGCGAGGAGGGGCTGACCGAGCATATCAAGACCATCGGGCTTTATCGCAACAAGGCGAAGAACGTGATGAAGCTGTCGCGCATCCTCGTCGAGGAGTATGGCGGCGCGGTGCCGTCCTCGCGCGCGGCGCTGCAATCGCTGCCGGGCGTGGGGCGCAAGACGGCGAACGTGGTGCTGAACATGTGGTGGGGCCTGCCCGCCCAGGCGGTCGACACGCATATCTTCCGTGTCGGCAACCGCACCCGCATCGCGCCCGGCAAGACGCCCGAGGCGGTGGAGCGCGCCATCGAGGACAACGTGCCCGCCGAGTTCCAGCGCCACGCCCATCACTGGCTGATCCTGCACGGCCGCTATGTCTGCAAGGCGCGAAAGCCGATGTGCCCCAATTGCCTGATCCGCGATCTCTGCCCATACGAGGACAAGACCGAATGACCAAACCCTACGACGTCGTCGGCATCGGTAACGCGATGGTCGACGTTCTGGCCCATGCCGACGAGAGTTTCCTGGACACCCACGGGGTGCAGAAGGGCATCATGCAGCTCATCGACATGGAACGCGCGGTGCAGCTTTACGGACAGATCGGCCCGGCGCAGGAGATCTCGGGCGGGTCCGCCGCGAACACCATCGCCGGCATCGCGCATCTGGGCGGGCGCACCGCCTATGTCGGCAAGGTCAAGGACGACCAGCTGGGCGGGATCTTCGCCCACGACCTGCGCGCGCAGGGCGCCGATTACGACACCGCGCCGGCCCCGACGGACACCGAGGGGGAGACCGGGCGCTGCATCGTGCTGGTCACGCCCGACGGCGAGCGGTCGATGAACACCTATCTCGGCGTGACCGAGCACCTGACGCCCGCCGATATCGACGAACGCCAGGTGGCCGGCGCGGAGTGGATCTACCTGGAGGGCTATCGCTTCGACGGGGCGGACAGCCACGAGGCCTTTGCAAAGGCGATCGGGGCGGCGAAATCGGCGGGCGGCCGGGTGTCGCTGACGCTGTCGGACCCGTTCTGCGTGGAACGCCACCGCGACGCCTTCCGCCGGATGATCCGCGAGGACGTCGATCTGCTGTTCGCCAACCGCGCCGAGATCCTGTCGATGTACGAGACGGAGGATTTCCACGAGGCGCTGAGCCGGGCGGCGGCCGAGGTCGACATCGTCGCCTGCACCGAGAGCGAGCATGGCGCGCATGTGCTGTCCGAAGGGCGGCACTGGCACGTGCCGGCGATCCCGACGAAGGTGGTGGACGCGACCGGCGCGGGCGATCTTTTCGCGGGCGCGTTCCTGTGGGGGCTGACCGCGGGGCACGATCTGGAGACCTGCGGCCGGATGGGCTGCGTCGCGGCGAGCGAGGTGATCTCCCATATCGGCGCGCGGGCCGAGGCCGACCTGGGCGCGCTGTTCCGCGAGCACGGGCTGACCTGAGGCCGGGGCGCTCCCGCCCCCGGGCCGGCGCGCGGCTGGCGCCGCGCTTGTCCGGGGTTGGGGGTGGCGCGGCCCGGGGCCGCGCGGGGGCTCTGCCCCGTCGCCCGGGACCCGGGCGACTCCCCCGGAGTATTGCCGCCAAGAAGACGCGGGGCGGTCAGTCGCCGAGCTTGGCGTGGACCTCGTCGAGGTCGACCTCGCCCTTGGGCCGGCGGTTGGCCGGGTTCTCGAAATCGTAGCGGAATAGTTCGAAGTCGCGCTTGTAGATCTCGTAGACGAGATGCATCGAGAGGTCGTCGAAATAGGCCTCGACCGGGTGGGCGCGTTTCGGGCCGTGGCCTTCGGATTCGTTGAAGCGGGGAATCGCCGCGAGGTCGACCGGGTGCGGGATCTCGACCGCGTCGAGCACCGCCCGCATGCCGTCGTCGAACGCCTCGGTGAAGAAGATACGGTCGTAGCGGCCACCGCCCGCGATGAAGGTGGAGATGTGCCCCGACATCGCCGACCAGTGGATGTCGGGGTCCATCGGGCGGCGCCAGCGAATCGTGTCGCGGGCGAACAGCAGGAACCGGCGAAAGCTGGCGATCTGGTCGAAGTCGTCCCTGCCGTCCGGGCCCCCGACCTCGATCCCGTATTTCTGGATCAGCATCGGCACCAGCTTGCCGCGGTAGCGGTTGCCGTTGCGCTGGATCCCGCAGATCTTGTCGAAGAACGAGGACAGGATCCGGGAATAGGGGTTGCGGACGCAGGTGAAGGCATAAGCGCCGTGACCGCGGACCACGCGTTCGATGGGGGCGTGGCTGTCCTCCTGCGCCCATTTGTGAAGGCCGGTCGTCGCATCGTGGATGTCGCCGTCGAAGAATTCCCCGTGATCGGAGAAATACATGATCTGGCCGATGGTCGAGCAGGCGCATTTCGGGACGACGCGATAGACCAGGCTCTCGCTCGTCGTCATCCAGGTTCCGGGGAAGCCCATGCCCGCCTCCAAATGCCCGGCGGGTCTTCGCGCCGCCTGGGGCAACTACTAGAAGGCAAAGTTTTAACATTCTTTCAACGACACCGGCCCATGGTCGCCGCAAGCAGTCGACACGAGGGACCGAGCCGGGGCCGATGGCCAAGATCGCTTACATCCTGTTGTGCCACAAGGCGCCCGAGGAGGTCATCCGCCAGGCCGCGCAACTGACCGCGGCCGGCGATCTGGTCGCGATCCATTTCGACGCGCGTGCGCCGCGGGCGGCGTATGACCGCGTCCGCGCGGCGCTCGCCGGGAACCCGTCCGTCGCCTTTGCGCAGCGGCGGGTGAGATGCGGCTGGGGCGAGTGGTCGCTGGTCGCCGCCACGCTGGCGGCGCTGCGGGCGGCCGAGGCGGCGTTCCCGGACGCGACGCATTTCTACATGCTCTCGGGCGATTGCCGGGCGATCAAGTCGGCCGAATACGTCCATGCCTTCCTCGATGCGGAGGACGCCGACTACATCGAGAGCTTCGACTTCTTCGCGTCCGACTGGATCAAGACCGGGCTCAAGGCCGAGCGGCTGACCTATCGCCACCTCTTCAACGAGCGCCGGCGCAAGCGGCTGTTCTATGGCGCGCTCGCGCTGCAGCGGCGGCTGGGGCTGGACCGCGCGATCCCCGCCGATCTGCAGGTGATGATCGGCAGCCAGTGGTGGTGCCTGAGGCGCCGCACCGTCGAGGCGGTGCTGGACTTCATCCGCGCGCGGCCCGACGTGGTGCGGTTCTTTCGCACGACATGGATTCCCGACGAGACCTTCTTCCAGACCCTCGTCCGGCACCTGGTGCCCGAGGACGAGATCACGAACCGCACGCCGACATTCCTGATGTTCTCGGATTACGGAATGCCGGTCACCTTCTACAACGACCACTACGATCTGCTCCTGGGGCAGGACTTTCTGTTCGCGCGCAAGATCTCGTCCGAGGCGCACGAGTTGAAACGCCGGCTCGGCGCGCTCTACACCGCGAGCGGGGTCGACTTCCAAATCTCGGACGAGGGACGCAATCTCTACAGCTACCTCACCGGCCGCGGCCGCGTCGGGCGCCGCTTCGCGCCCCGCATCTGGGAGGCGGACTCGACGCTCGGCCCGGGGCGCGAGTTGATGATCGTGACCTGCAAGAAATGGCATGTCGGCAAGCGGCTGCTGGAACGCATCCGGCAGCGGACGAACCTGCCCGCGCTGGATTACCTCTTCAACGAGGAGGACACCGCGCTGCCCGATCTCGGCGGTATCCAGACGACGCTGGAGAAGCGGATGCGCCACCGGCGCGCGCTCTTGCGGATGCTGTTCGACCATTTCGGCACCGACCGGATGATCCTGTGCATCGACCCCGGCAGTTTCGAGTTGATGCAGGACTTCCACGCGGACCCCGCCCGCACGAGACTGCTGGACGTGCAGTGCCGGTTCAGCGACGACTACCTCGCCGGCCATGCCCGGCGCGTGGGGCTGGCGGGGGCACACACCCCGCCCGGCGTGCTGGCGCGCGTCCTGCCCACGATCCGCCATGACATCGCCTTCGAGAGCGACCGGATCCGCGACGCGCGGTTCGGCGATGTCTACCGCATCGAGGAAGGTCGAAGCCCGGAAGACAACGCGCAGCCCCTGTCGGAGTTCCTCTCGATCCCCTACGATCAGGCCCGCGAGATCGCCGCAACCGAATTCCTGTTCGCCGATTGAGGAGGGGCCATGGCCTACGAGTATGACGACCAGAACATCTTCGCGAAGATCCTGCGGGGCGAGATCCCGAACGACACCGTTCTGGAGACCGAGCACACGCTGGCCTTCAACGACATTGCGCCGCAGGCGCCGGTGCACGTGCTGGTCATCCCCAAGGGGCCCTATGTCTGCCACGACCACTTCGCGCTTTCGGCGTCGGAGGCCCAAATCGCCGATTTCACGCAGGCCATCGGCCAGGTCTGCCGCCTGAAGGGCGTGCAGCCGGGCGAGGGCGGGAATGGATTCCGCCTGATCTCGAACGCGGGCGCGGACGGCGTGCAGGAGGTGCCGCACATGCATGTCCATATCCTGGGGGGGCGCGACCTCGGGCGGATGCTGGCGCAGGAATAGGGCGCCACGCCTGCCCTGGCGCGGATAGGAGCCTTGGTCAGCGGAGGCATCACCATCCGGCCGGCCACCGGCGGCGATCTTTCGCAGATCGCGGAGATTCACGCGGCAAGCTGGCAGCGGACCTATCGCGGCGAGTTCTCGGACGCACGGCTGACCGGCGACATCCAAGACGGCCTTGCGCGGACGTGGCGGAAATACACCGCGCGGGAAGGCGATCTGGTGCTCGTCGCGGCGGCGGGGCAAGGGGCCGGCCGGGTGCTGGGCTTCTGCGCGGTCTGGTGTCGGCCCGATGCCTATCTCGACAACCTGCACGTCTTGCCCGGCCAGACCGGGCAGGGCATCGGCCGCCGGCTTGTCGGGCATGCCGCGCGCGAACTGGCGGCGCGCGGGCACCGCGGTCTCACGCTTGCGGTCTTTGCAGGCAACGCCGCGGCGCGCAGGTTCTACGCCGGACTTGGCGGAACGGAGATCGGCCGTTTCGAGCAGGTGGTTTTCGACCAGCGCGTGCCGAGCATACGAATAGCCTGGGACGATCTGGCCGCGCTTGCCCGGACGGCGGGCACGGCCGGGCACCGGGGCTGAAACGCCCTCAGACGGCGCGCCAGCGCCCGGGCGCGAGCCCGTCCAGCGTCCAGTCGCCCACGCGGGCGCGGATCAGCCTGAGCGTCGGATGGCCCACCGCCGCCGTCATCCGGCGCACCTGGCGGTTGCGCCCTTCGGCGATGGTCAGTTCGATCCAGCAATCCGGCACGGACTTGCGGAACCGCACCGGCGGCGTGCGCGGCCAGAGACCGGGCGGGTCGCCCTCCATCCGGCGCACGCGCGCGGGCCGCGTCGGGCCGTCCTTCAGCGCCACGCCCGCGCGCAAGGCGGCAAGCGCGTCGTCCGAGGGCAGCCCCTCCACCTGCACCCAGTAGGTCTTGGCCACCTTGTTGCGGGGGTTGGCGATCCGGGCCTGCAGGCGGCCGTCATCGGTCAGCACCATAAGCCCCTCGCTGTCGCGGTCGAGCCGCCCGGCGGGATAGACGCGCGGCACGTCGATGAATTCGGCCAGCGTGCGGCGATCCTCGCGCGGCGGGCCGTCATCGGTGAATTGCGAGAGCACCCCCCAAGGCTTGTTGAACAGAATCACCCGGCTCACGCCGCGCCCTTGCCCCGCGACGAGGTCAGTTCGACGAAGACATCCTCCAGGTCGGGCTCCTCGGTGGCGATGTCGCGGATCACGATGCCGGCGTTCCGCACCGCCTCGATCACCGCGCCGGTCGGGATGTCGCTGCGCCGGTAGGTGAAGCAAAGCGCCCCGTCGCGGCGGTGGCAGGTCTCCACGCCCGCGGGCATCTCGGGCAGGGTCGGCACCGCGTCCTCTGGGTGGATCACCAGCGTCTTGGCGTCCATCCGCCCGACCAGCGCGGCGGTCGAATCCCGCGCGATGAGTTCGCCGTGATTGATGATCGCGATCTCCTCGCACATCTGCTCGGCCTCTTCGAGGTAATGCGTGGTCAGGATGACCGTCGTCCCCTGTTCCTCGTTCAGCCGGCGGATGTTGTTCCACAGCATCTGGCGCAGCTCGATATCGACGCCCGCGGTGGGTTCGTCGAGCACGAGCACCTGCGGGCGGTGCACCAGCGCCTTGCCCAGGAGCAACCGCCGCCGCATGCCCCCCGAAAGGTTGCGCGCGTAGGCCTCGGCCTTGTCCTCCAGCCCGATGGCCCGAAGCACCTTGTCGGTCACGCGCTGGGATTTGGGCACGCCGTAGAGCCCGGCCTGCACCTCAAGCGCGGCGCGCGGCGTGAAGAACGGGTCGATGTTCAACTCCTGCGGCATGACGCCGATGGAGGCGCGCGACTGGCGCGGGTTCACGTCCTGGTCGAAGCCCCAGATGCGGACCTTGCCGCTGGTCTTGACCACCAGCCCGGCGAGGATGTTGATCAGGGTCGACTTTCCCGCGCCGTTCGGCCCCAGGAGCCCGAAGATCGAGCCGGCGGGGATCTCGAGGTCGACATCCTTCAGCGCTTCCTTCGGCGGCTGGTTGCCGCTGGCGGCATAGACCTTGCGCAGCCCCTCGATCTCGATCGCGTTTCCGTCCATCTCGGTTCCTTTCGTCGCCCGCTCAATGCTTGTCGGCGGCGGGCCATTCGCTATCATGCCGGCTCAGGTAAGGCGACCCCGTCGCCCCGGCAATCAGCGGAGCGCAGTCATGGCGGTTGAAGCCCCCGGACAGGAACAGGACACCCCGGCCCCCGAGACCGAGATCGTCAGCCAGTGGCGCGTGGCCTGCGACGGCAGCGGCGAGGCGCTGGGCCACCCGCGCGTGTGGCTGTCGATCTCGCGCGAGCGCGGCTTCGTGGAATGCGGCTATTGCGACAAGAAGTTCATCCACGAGAGCTTCGCCGACAAGCTGACCTAGGCCGGTCGGCCCGTCCCCCTACCCGGCCAGCGGCGCCGAAAGGTCCACCCAGATCGGCCTGTGATCGCTGGGCCGCTCACTGCGCCTGGCGCCGCCGCCCTCGACCTGGGCCTCGAACGGGTCATGGGCGATGCCCGCCCCCGCCACCCGCTCGCGCAGCGCCGGCGAGACCGCGAAATGGTCGAGCAGAAGCGGCCGGTCGGCGACCTCGTCCACGAAATCGTCGAACCGCGCGGTGAACAGGGCGGGCGGCGCGACGCCGGAAATCAGCGGGTGATGAAAGATCAGCTCGGGCGTGAAGGTCGAGCCCAGGACGATGTCGGCCACGTTGTGGGTGAGATACTTGCGCTCGAAGAGATCGCGCCCCGGTCCGTCGTTCCAGTCGCCGGTCACCACGATCCGCGCCTCGGGGTCGTCGGCCACCAGCGTGTCGAGATAGCCGCGCAGCCGGAACCCCTCCGCCGAGATGCGCCGCCGCGCCTGCAGCGCCTCGACGACGAATTCCTGCCGCCGCGCCGGGTCGCGCCACTTGGCGGCGCCGCCATGAACGTATTTCGACTTGGTGTGCAGGATCACAACCCGGACCGGCGGGGTGCCGATCGGGTCGACATCGACGACCAGCGGCAGCCGGGTGAAGTCGTAGCCCTCCAGCATCATGTCGCCGTTGACATCGGCGTCCCAAAGCTCCCGCAGGGCCTCGGTCGCGGGATCGGTCGCGCGCTCCATCGCCGCCACCTTCCCGTCCTTGCGACGCAGCGCGTAGAGTTTCTGGGCACCCCCGTCCAGGCCCATGATCGCCTCGTAACGCGGCCCGGCGCAATCGGACAGGAACTCGCCAAGGAACAGCGCCATCTCGGGCTCGGCGCTCGGCCCTTCCTGGATGCACAGCAGGTCCGGCTCCAGCGCGTCGATCACCGCCGCGGCGCGGCCCGCACAGGTCCGCGCCTCGTCGGCCGTCAGGCGGCCCGAGCCCCAGGACGGCGACTGGTTGCCCGAGAACCAGTTGTTCATCCATTCGATGTTCCAGTTGACGATCTTCATGGACGCGCTCCCGAGTGACGCGACCAGCTTAGCCCGGTTTCGACACGGCGCAATGACGTCCGTGACTCAGCCCCCGCCGCGGCGGGCGGCCCCGACATCGGGGGCGGTGGCGGTATCCGCCGGAAGGCCCGCGGCGCGCAGCATGTCGAGGTGCTGCGCCCGCGGCGCGGCCAGCGTCACCGCCATGCCGCCCTCGCGCGCCTTGCGGATGAAGCCGGCCAGGCTGTGCGCCCCGGTCATGTCCAGAAGCGGCACGTCGGCCAGGTCGAGGATCAGGTGGCGCGGCCGCGCGGCGATGCGGTCAAGCACGCTTTCGATCACCGGGGCCGACCCGAAGAAATAGGCGCCCGTCAGGCGCAGCACCACGGTTTCGCGGCTGTCGCCCCGGTCCTCGGGCCGGGCGTCGGTGTCGGTCTCGTCCAGCATCGCGTCGACACCGCTGATCTGCGCCATCCGGTGCAGGAACACCAGCGCGCCGAGCGCGAGCCCCAGGATGATGGCCTCGGTCAGGTCGCGCAGCACGGTGGTGATCAGCGTGGCCAGCAGAACCACGAGTTCCGCGCGTGCGCTGCGGGCGAGCGCCAGGATCGCCTTGAGGTCGATCATGTGCAGCGCGACCGAGACCAGAACGCCCGCCAGCGCGGCCAGCGGAATGGCGCTGGCCAGCGGCGCGAGCAGCAGCACGAAGGCGAGCAGGGTCAGCGCGTGGATCATGCCCGCGAAGGGTCCATGCGCCCCGGCGCGCACGTTGGTGGCGGTACGGGCGATGGTGCCGGTGACGCAGAAGCCGCCGAAACAGGCGGAGCCCATGTTGGCGATCCCCTGCCCGATCAATTCGGCGTTGGACCGGTGCCGCCGCCCGGTCATCGAGTCGGCGACGACCGCCGACAGCAACGATTCGATGGCCCCGAGAAGGGTGAAGGCCAGCGCGTCGGGCAGCACCGCGCGCACCTTCGCGAGCGAGATATCGGGCAGCGCGGGCGCCGGCAGCCCGGCGGCGATGCCGCCATAGGCGCTGCCGATCGTGGGCACCGGCAGCTTCAGGAGCCAGACGGTCAGGCCCGCCAGCGCGATCGCCAGCAGCATGCCCGGAACACGCGGCGCCCAGCGGCGCTGGAGCAGGATGAACCCGAAGGTTCCAAGGCCCAGGACGAGGTCGAGGGGACTGACTGTCGGCAGCGCGGCCCAGAGAACCGGGAGTTTCTCGAGAAACGGCCCCGGCTCGGGCCCGTCCAGCGTGAGCCCGAGGAAGGGCTTGAGCTGGCTCACGAGGATGATGATCCCGATCCCGGCGGTGAAGCCGACCGTGACGGGATAGGGAATGAACTTCACGAATCCGCCCAGCCGCAGCGCCCCGGCGGCCGCGAGGAACAGCCCCGAAAGGAAGGTCGCCAGCATCAACCCGTCGAGCCCGTGGCGCTGGACCGTGGCGGCCACCAGCACGATGAACGCCCCGGCCGGGCCGCCGATCTGGAACCGGCTGCCGCCGAGCAGCGAGACGAGAAAACCGCCGACGATCGCGGTGACCAGCCCCCGGTCGGGCGGCACCCCCGAGGCGATGGCGATGGCCAGCGACAGCGGCAGCGCGACGACCGCGACGGTCAGCCCGGCGACGAGATCTGCCTTGAATTTGCGCGGGCCGTAGCCCTCCGAGAGGACGGACAGGATCTTGGGCGTGAACTGCAGGTGCAGCGGCACGGGCTTGTGCATCATGTGCCTCGGAGGTTGAGGACGGAGGGACTCTGGGAGTGCCCCGCGCATACACGCAAGCGCACGCCATGTCCCTGCCGCATCCTGTCACCCCCGCCACGGGCGCGGACACGGAGCGCGCGCCCGGCCTCCCGGGCCGGACGGTTGCCGGTGTCAGCCCCGCTCCTTGCCCACGTTCTCGGCGAAGGCGGTCTCGAAGGCGGCCTTCTGCTCGGGACTCGCCTCGGTCTGGTGCGCGGCCTTCCAGTCGTCATAGGGCATGCCGTAGAACGCCTCGCGCGCCTCTTCCTTGGACATCTCGATGCCGCGCTCGCCGGCGGCCTCCTGCATCCAGCGGCTCAGGCAGTTCCGACAGAACCCAGCGAGGTTCATCATGTCGATGTTCTGAACCTCCGGGCGGTCCTGCATCAGGTGCTGGCGCAACCTGCGGAACGCGGCGGCCTCGATCTCGGTGCGGGTCGCGTCGTCCATCTCGTCTCCTCCCTGTCAGAGCCCGGTTTCGGCCAGCACCTCCCGAAGGATCGGCGCCAGCCGGTCGGCCCAGGCGATCTGGTCCTCTTCGCTCGCGATCACGTCGTTACGTAGCTCGATCAGCACGTTCGGCAGCCCGTTGGCGATGGCGTGACGGTCCACCGCGTCGCCGGGCAGGTGGCCGCCATAGGGCTCGTTCTCGCCCACGCACAGGTCGGGCTCGCGCCGCAGACGCGCCAGCAGCGGGCGGGCGAAACGGTCGTCGGCGCCGTGCAGCACGCCGATCTGCCAGGGGCGGTCGCCGCGCCCGTTGAGCCGCGGCGTGAAGCTGTGGATCGACACGAAGACGGTATCGGCACGCCGTTTGGCCAACCGGTCAAGCTCGGCGTCGTAGGGCCGCCAGAAGGCGTCGAGCCGCCGCTCGATCTCGGCGGCGCCCACGGCGCGATTGGCCGGGATCACGCTGCCGTCGTAGAGCCGCATCACCAGCGTCGGGTCGTCCTCGCCCCGGTTCGGGTCGATCACCAGCCGCGAGAAGCGGGTCATGGTCAGCGGCGCGTCCAGCCGTTCGGCCAGCCGCCGCGCCACGCCGGCCGCGCCCGGGTCCCAGGCGATGTGCCGCGCCATGTCCTCGGCCGGCAGGCCGAGATCGCCGCCGTTCACCGACGCCGGAACGATGTTGGTGGCATGGTCGCAGGTGACGAGCCAGCGCGAGCCACGCCCCGCCTCGATCGTCTCGAACGGCCGATAGGTTATGTCTGTGTCATCTTTCACGGTCACATCCCTATAGGGCAGACGCGCGCCTAGCGCCAGTTGTCATCCCGCCGGGTTTCGTCCTAGAGAGAAGGCGGCCGGAGCCGCCGGGGGCAATCCGCGCCTGAACAACAGATGGGGCAGGATGAGACGCCTTCGCAACCTCAAGATCGTGGCCACGCTGGGGCCGTCCTCGAACGACTACGAAATGATCCGCGACCTGTTCGAGGCCGGCGCGGACGTGTTCCGCCTCAACATGAGCCACGGCACGCATGAGGAAATCGCCGCGCGCCACGCGATCATCCGCCAGATCGAGCAGGATACCGGCCGGCCCATCGCGATCCTCGCGGACCTGCAAGGCCCCAAGCTGAGGGTCGGAACCTTCGCCAACGGCGCGGCCGAGCTCGAGGAAGGACAGGCGTTCCGCCTCGACCTCGACGAGGCGCCGGGCGACGGGCACCGGGTGCAACTGCCGCACAAGGAAATCTTCGCCGCGCTCGAACCCGGTGCGACGCTTCTTGTCAATGACGGGAAGATTCGGCTGGAGGTGCGCAACTGCGGGCCGGACTTCGCCGAGTGCGAGGTGGCGGTCGGCGGCACGATCTCGAACCGCAAGGGCGTGAACGTCCCCGACGTCGTTCTGCCCGTCGCGGCGTTGTCCGACAAGGACCGGCGCGACCTGGATTTCGTGCTGGATCTCGGCATCGACTGGCTGGCGCTGAGTTTCGTGCAGCGCCCCGAGGACGTGACCGAGGCCCGGTCCCTGGTGGGCGACCGGGCGGCGCTGCTGTCGAAGATCGAAAAGCCCGCGGCGGTGCATTGCTTCGACGAAATCCTCGCGGTGTCGGACGGAATCATGGTGGCCCGCGGCGACCTGGGCGTGGAAATCCCCGTCCAGAACGTCCCCCCGATCCAGAAACGCCTGGTGCGTGCCTGCCGCGCCGCGGCCAAGCCGGTGATCGTCGCCACCCAGATGCTGGAAAGCATGATCGAGAGCCCGATGCCCACCCGCGCCGAAGTCTCGGACGTGGCCAACGCGATCTACGAGGGCGCCGACGCGGTGATGCTGTCGGCCGAATCCGCGGCCGGGCAATACCCGATCGAGGCGGTCTCGACAATGGACAACGTCGCGATCGAGGTCGAGAACGACCCGGTCTATCGCGAGATCATCGAGGCGAGCCGGCAGGCCCGGCGCACCACGGTGGCCGACGGCGTGGTCTCGGCCGCGCGCGAGATCGCCGAGACGACCGACATCAAGGCGATCTGCTGCTTCACCGAATCCGGGACCACCGCGCTCAAGACCGCGCGCGAACGCCCGCGCGTGCCGATCATCGCCCTGACCCCCACCGCCGCGACCGCGCGGCGGCTGTGCCTGTCCTGGGGCATCAACTGTTATTTCAACGACAAGGTCGAACGGTTCAAGATGGCGGTGGTCAGCGCCGCCCGCGCCACGCGCGAGGGCGGCTATGGCGACGGCGAGGACCAGATCATCGTCGTCGCGGGCCTGCCGTTCAACATGCCCGGCTCCACCAACATCCTGCGCGTCGCCCCCTGCGAAGAGAGACTGATTTTTAACGTCGAGCCCGAATAATCGATTCGTCGTCAACCGTTCGGGAGTCGGACATGCAGGCCGATCTCTTCCTGGTCATCGGCTGTGTCGTGGGCATTCTGGCCGTGCCCGCGCTGCTTTCGGCCTTTACCCATGGCCATGCCCCGCGCGCCGCGGCGATCATGGTGCTGATCTCCGGCGGGCTGATCGCGCTTGCCGTCCACCAGAACCCGCAAGGCTACCGGGTGGAGGACGTGCCGCGCGTCTTTGCCGGCGTCGTGAACCGCTATCTCCCCTAGGGCCGGCCGGGGCGCCCGCGGGCACCGGCGGATTCCCCCTTGCCAGCCCTCCCCGTCCCCCTTATACGAGCGCCTTCTACCCGCGCGGCCGGCCCGTGAGGCATGCCGAGCCGTGCGTCAACCGCCCGAGAAGGAGACGGAAATGCCCAAGATGAAGACCAAGTCGAGCGCCAAGAAGCGCTTCAAGGTGACGGCCACCGGCAAGGTGCTGGCCGGCCAGGCCGGCAAGCGGCACGGCATGATCAAGCGGACCAACAAGTTCATCCGCGACGCCCGGGGCATGTCGACGCTGTCGGACCCGGACCAGAAACTCGCCAAGCGCTACATGCCCTACGACCGCTGAGGAGGCCTGACCCATGTCCCGAGTGAAAGGTGGCACCACCACCCATGCCCGCCACAAGAAGGTGATCAAGGCCGCCAAGGGCTATTACGGTCGGCGCAAGAACGCCTTCAAGACCGCGACCCAGGCCGTCGACAAGGCCAACCAGTACGCGACCCGCGACCGCAAGCAGCGCAAGCGCAATTTCCGCGCGCTGTGGATCCAGCGGATCAACGCCGCCGTGCGCAGCCATGACGAGGCGCTGACCTATTCGCGCTTCATCAACGGGCTGAACAGCGCCGGGATCGAGGTGGACCGCAAGGTGCTGGCCGATCTCGCCGTGAACGAGCCCGAGGCATTCGGCGCGATCGTCGAGAAGGCCAAGGCCGCGCTGGCCTGAGCCTCGCGCATCGCCATTCAGGCCCCGTCCGGTCGCCCGGGCGGGGCCTTTGCGTGACCGGTCAGGGCGCGCGCGACGCCGCTATGCCGTTGGCGGCACGCGCCAGCCGGGCCTCGCCGCTCTCGTCACCGAAGCACATGTCGAAATCGGCGCACGCGCTGCAGGACGGCGCGGCGCAGAGGACAAAGCCCTCCGACTCGCAGATCAGGCGGTAGAAGAACCGCTTCCACTTCATGTTGCCGGTGTTCCTGCGCGCCAGCGGCGCGAAATGACGCTCGAGCAGGGTGCACAATTCGCCCCGGTCGCGCAGGCCGAGATCCTGCCACAGGTGGTCGGGTTCCATCGCGCGGCGGGCGATCATCGCGGCCAGGGGACGTTCCAGCGCGCGGGCGCCGGTGGCGTGCGCCAGCAGAAGGTCGCGGACCGAACTCTGCTCGATCTCCGGCGCGGGCGGGTCCGCCTCGGCCAGCGCCGCCAGCCCCGCGCGGCAGGCCGGGAACAGCTCCCCCCCCAGCGTCAGCAGCGCGGCCCGGTCCAGCCCCGCCTGGGCGGGCACCGTGCCGCCCCGCCCGCTCTCGGCAATGGCGAGCGCGAGGATCGAGGCAACGACGTGCAGGTCGAACGGGTCGGCCCGCGGCGCCGCGCCGCCGATCAACCAACGGTAGGCTTCGTTTCCGGTCATCGCGGCTCCTGTCGTGCAAGGGGCGGAGGCGCCCGCGCCACCCGGCAGGGGCCGGCCCGCGCCCCGCGTCCGCCGCTTGCACGTCCATCCTCGCCGCCGGGCGCCCACGGTCAACGCTGCCGCCCCCTGTGCCGCGCGCGCCGCGCCCCGGCGCCCGGTTTTTCGGCAGCCCGCCGCCCGCCTGCTGACGGGACCGGCAGCGCATGGCCCGCCCGCGCGCACATTTGCAATCCCCCGCCCCTGTGCTATCGACGCCGCCGAACGCCAGCGAAGGGGCCCCGGGATGGACGATCTGAGGCAGAAATATCTCGATGCGATTGCGGGGGCCGGCGACGAGGCCGCGCTGGAAGAGTTGCGCCTGCAGGCCGTCGGCAAGAAGGGCGAGATCAGCCTGAAAATGCGCGAACTGGGCAAGATGACGCCCGATGAACGCCAGATCATGGGCCCGAAGCTGAACGCGCTCAAGGACGAGATCAACGCGGCGCTGGCCGCCCGCAAGGCCGCGCTGGCCGATGCCGCGCTGGAGGAACGCCTGCGGGGCGAATGGCTGGACGTCACCCTGCCCGGCCGGCCCCGGCCGCGGGGCACCGTGCATCCCGTAAGCCAAGTGACCGAAGAGATCACCGCGATCTTCGCCGATATGGGCTTTGCCGTGGCCGAGGGGCCGCAGATCGAAAGCGACTGGTTCAACTTCGACGCGCTGAACATCCCGCCCGAACACCCCGCAAGGCAAGAGCATGACACGTTCTTCATGGCGCGGACCGAGGGCGACGACCGCCCGCCGCATGTGCTGCGCACCCACACCTCGCCGGTGCAGATCCGCGCGATGCAGGCGCAGGGCGCGCCGATCCGGGTAATCGCGCCGGGCCGGGTCTATCGCTGCGACTACGACCAGACCCACACGCCGATGTTCCACCAGGTCGAGGGGCTGGCGATCGACCGCGACATTTCCATGGCCAACCTGAAATGGGTGCTGGAGGAGTTCTGCCGCGCCTTCTTCGAGGTGGAGGGGGTGGAACTGCGCTTCCGCGCCTCGCATTTCCCGTTCACGGAACCCTCGGCCGAGGTCGACATCCGCTGTTCCTGGGAGGGCGGCGCGCTGAAGATCGGCGAGGGCGACGACTGGATGGAAATCCTCGGCTCCGGCATGGTGCATCCCAAGGTGTTGCGGGCCGGGGGCATCGACCCCGACGAATGGCAGGGCTTTGCCTTCGGCATGGGCATCGACCGGCTGGCGATGCTGAAATACGGGATCCCGGACTTGCGGGCGTTTTTTGACTCCGACCTGCGGTGGCTCAGGCATTACGGGTTCAGCGCGCTTGATAGGCCGACCCTGCATGGGGGGTTGAGTGGGTAACATTGGTGCATTCCGCGCGACAAGTTCGAGCTGTCTAGCGGATTTGACTTCGTTTGATGCAAAGCACGGAGCCTAGAGTTCCGTCGCTGTTCCTTCGGACTATTCGTTGACGCTCACGCATCGACGATTGATACCAGCAGGGCTCGTGAGTTGCGTGCGGGCCCACTGTCTTCCGCGCGAGGTTTGTTCGATTGACCCAGCCAAAATCCTCGTCCGGTAGATTTTGTCCGATTATCCCCATCTTTCTGAGTTCTTTGATGTCATTTGTGCCCGGGTCAAAATCCGGACCTTCTTTAACACCAAATATCGAAATCAATCGTTTGACCGAATCTAGCATCCACATTGGGCGAGTGTATCACTCGTGAATAGGGAACTGGGAGTACTGCTGCATCATTAGCCCTGCCCGGCCGACAGGCCGGGCAGGGCCCGTCCGGGGCTCCGCCCGTTCGGCAGCGAAACGCGCCACTGGCGCGTTTCCGGGTAGCTGCCTCACCCCGCCCCGCAGGGCGGGCGTTGCCCTCCTTTCACATCCGTGCGGTCTGGCCCTCGCCAAACGAGCCGCCCAACCCACGCTGCACCCCAAGCCGGTCCGAAACATCGCCGCCTCCGTGTCGTTCCCCGGAAGGACCCGTCAGAATGGAGGACTGCGATGAAGATGAAGCTTTTCCAGCACGCCAACCGGATGCGTAACGCCGATACGCGCCGGGTCTACGCGGCCTATGAACTCGCCTACACGCTCGCCGATTTCGCCGCCGCCACCTGTTTCATCGTCGGCTCGGTCCTGTTCTTCTGGGACTGGCTGGAAACCCCGGCGATCTGGTTCTTCGTGCTCGGCTCGGTGATGTTCTTCGTGAAACCCTCGATCCGGCTGGCGCGCGAGATCCGGCTTTGGCGCATGGGCGAGGTCGACCGGCTGGCCCGGCGCGCCGAGGGGGACTAGCGCCCCCTTTCCCCCCGCCCCCCTTTGGGCTAGAGACGGCGCGACCAAAGACAGGCGGCACAAGCGATGAAATTCACCCTCTCCTGGCTGAAGGACCACCTCGAGACCGAGGCCCCGCTCGACGACATCCTCTACGCGCTGACCGACCTGGGACTGGAGGTCGAGGGTGTCGAGAACCCGGCGGTGAAGCTGGAGGAATTCACCATCGGCCGCGTCGTCAAGGCCGAGAAGCACCCCGATGCCGACCGGCTGCGGGTCTGCCGGGTGGCGACGGCGCAGGGGGAGAGCCAGATCATCTGCGGCGCGCCGAACGCGCGCGAGGGGATCACGGTCGTGGTGGCGCATCCGGGGAGCTACATCCCCGGCATCGACACGATCATCCAAGTCGGCAAGATCCGGGGCGTGGAAAGCCACGGCATGATGTGCTCGGAACGCGAGCTGGAACTGTCGGACGAGCACGAGGGGATCATCGAACTGCCGTCCGGCGAGGTCGGCCAGAAGTTCACCGACTGGCTGGCGGCGAACGACCCGGCCAAGGTGGACCCGGTGATCGAGATCGCGATCACGCCGAACCGGCCCGACGCGCTGGGGGTCTACGGCGTGGCCCGCGACCTGGCCGCCCGCGGGATCGGGCGGCTGAAGGCGCAAGCGGTTGAGCCGGTGCCGGGCGCCTTTCCCTGTCCCATCGGCGTGACCATCGACCCCGCGCTGAAGGAAAAGGGCGCGCCGCATTTCACCGGCCGCCTGATCCGTGGGGTAAAGAACGGGCCGAGCCCGGACTGGCTGCAGGACCGGCTGCGCGCGATCGGGCTGCGCCCCATCTCGGCGCTGGTCGATATCACCAACTTTTTCACCTACGACCAGAACCGCCCGCTGCACGTCTTCGACGCCGATATCGTCAAGGGCGATCTGCGCATTCACCCCGCCGAGGGGGGCGAGACGCTGCTGGCGCTGGACGAGAAGGAATACAGCTTCCAGCCCGGCATGATGGTGATTTCCGACGATGAAGGCCCCGAAAGCATCGCCGGCGTCATGGGCGGCGAGCATACCGGTGTGACGGAGGGCACGGTCAACGTCTTCCTCGAAAGCGCGTTCTGGGACCCGATCACCATCGCGGCGACGGGCCGGGCGCTGAAGGTCAATTCGGACGCCCGCTACCGGTTCGAACGCGGGGTGGACCCGGCCTATACCCTGCCGGGGCTGGAGGCGGCGACGCGGATGATCCTCGACCTGTGCGGCGGTGAGCCGTCCGAAGTCGTGGCCGACGGCGCGGCCCCGGACATGGACCGCGCCTACCGGCTGGATACCGAGCGTGTGGCGCGCCTGGTCGGGATGGACATCCCCGCGGACGAACAGCGCCGGACGCTGACCGCGCTGGGTTTCCGGCTGGAAGGCGACATGGCGCATGTGCCCTCGTGGCGGCCGGACGTGCAGGGCGAGGCCGACCTCGTGGAGGAAGTGGCCCGCGTGGCTTCGCTGACGAAGCTGGAGGGCAAGCGCCTGTCCCGCACCCATGTCGGCGTGCCCACGGGCATCCTGACGCCGATGCAGAAGCGCGAGGCGGCGGGGCGGCGGACCTGCGCGGCGCTGGGCTACAACGAGTGCGTGACCTATTCCTTCGTCGACCAGGGCGCGGCCGCGCTGTTCGGCGGGGGCGACGAGGCGACGGCGCTGGAAAACCCCATTTCCAGCGAGATGAGCCACATGCGCCCCGCCCTGCTGCCGGGCCTCTTGCAGGCGGCCGCCCGTAACCAGGCGCGCGGCTTCGCCGACCTTGCGCTGTTCGAGGTGGGGCCGGCCTTCCACGGCGCCGAACCGGGCGAGCAGCATACGCTGGCCACCGGTTTGCTGGTCGGCCATGCCGGTGCGCGCGACCCGCACGGCACGCGCCGGCCGGTCGACATCTACGACGCCAAGGCCGATTGCGAGGCGGTGCTGGCGGCCATCGGCGCGCCGGCCAAGGCACAGATCATGCGGGGCGCACGCGAGTGGTGGCACCCGGGCCGGCACGGGATGGTCTGCCTCGGGCCGAAAAAGGTGCTGGCCGTGTTCGGCGAACTGCACCCCAAGGTCCTGCGCGAGATGGACGTGAAAGGCCCGGCGATGGCCTTCTCCGTCTGGCTGGACGAGGTGCCGATGCCGCGCCGCAAGGGTGCGACGCGCGATGCGCTCGCGATTTCCGACTTCCAGGCGGTCGAGCGGGATTTCGCCTTCGTGCTGGACAGCGACGTCGAGGCGGCCAAGGTGGTGACTGCCGCGGCGGGCGCCGACAAGGCGTTGATCGAGGAGGTGCGCGTCTTCGACGAGTTTCTGGGCGGCAGCCTTGGCGAGGGCAAGAAATCGCTGGCGATCACCGTGCGCCTGCAGCCGATGGACCGCACGCTGACCGACGAGGAAATCGAGGCGGTCGGCCGGAAGATCGTCGAGAAGGTCGAAAAGGCCACCGGCGGAACGCTTCGGGCCTAGGGTCGCGGCGCGAGAGGGGGAACGCGCATGTTCGAGAACCGCGAAGACGCCGGGCGGCGCCTGGCGGAAAAGGTCGCGGCGGCCGCGCCCGAGAACCCGCTGGTGCTGGCGCTGCCGCGCGGTGGAGTGCCGGTCGCCATTCCGGTGGCCGAGGCGCTCGGCGCGCCGCTCGACCTCGCCTTCGTGCGCAAGATCGGGATGCCGGGCAACCCCGAACTCGCCGCCGGGGCGGTGGTCGATGGCGGTGCCCGCGAGGTGGTGTTCAACGAGGAGATCCTGGGCTATCGCGGCCTCAGCCAAGCCGATTTCGCCCCCCAGGTGGAGGAGAAACTTGCCGAGATCGCGGAGCGCCGGAACCTGTATCTCGGCGACCGCGCACCGCAGAAGGTGGCCGGACGAACGGCCATCGTGGTGGATGACGGGCTGGCGACGGGGGCGACGGCAACGGCCGTGCTGCGCGCGCTGCACAAGCGTGGGCCGCTTGAGGTCTGGCTTGCCGTGCCGGTGGGCCCGCAAGCGCTGATCTGGCAGATGCGCGGGCTGACCGATCGGCTTGTCTTCCTCGAGGCGCCGCGGGAATTCTACGCGGTCGGCGCGCATTACAGGCATTTCGACCAGGTGAGCGACGACGAGGTGGTGCGGATGCTCCACGCCGCCTGGGACCGGGAAGAAGGGAGAGAGAGATGACGCTGAAGGTTTACCTGTCGGGCGAGATCCACACCGACTGGCGCGAGCGGATCGTCGAGGGCGCAAAGGGGCTGGATGTCAGCTTCGACGCGCCGGTGACGGACCATGCCGCCAGCGACGATTGCGGTGTGGCGATCCTGGGCGCCGAGGACAACAAGTTCTGGCACGACCACAAGGGCGCGATGGTCAACGCGATCCGCACGCGCAAAGGCATCGCCGACGCCGATGTGGTGGTGGTGCGCTTCGGCGAGAAATATAAGCAGTGGAATGCGGCCTTCGACGCGGGCGTCGCCTCGGCGCTGGGCAAGTCGCTGATCGTCCTGCACGGCCCCGAGCATGCCCACGCGCTGAAAGAAGTGGACGCCGCCGCGCTGGCCGTCGCCGAAGAGCCCGAACAGGTGGTGCAGATTCTGCGCTACGTTCTGACGGGCGAGTTGCCGGGCTGACGCCGCGGGGCGCGGGCTGCGGCGGCTACCCGCCGGTGCCGTCCGGCGCCCCCGTCACCCCCTCCAGCGCCTCGGGCATTTTCGCGTGCAGCCAGAGCCGCGCCCCGTCGATCGCCTCGACATAGGCCTGGATCGGCCCGTCGAGGGCCGGATGCAGCCCGGCGATGGACGGGGCAAACAGATACACGGCGACCGCCGCCGCCCCGATCAGCACGACCAGGGCAAAGCCCAGGCGGAACCCGCTCCTCTGCCCGGCCGCTTCAGCCTCGGCCGTGACGATGCTGTCGGCGCCCCGGTCGGAACTGGCGGTCAGCGTGGAGTTGATTTCCTCGATATCCGGCAGGGTGTCGCGCCGCGGCGCGGCGGCCTCGGGCGCCTGCGCCGCGGGTGCGGGTCGCTGCACCGCCGTCTCGACCACCGCCCGCTCCGCTGGTGAGTCCGCAGGCTCCAGGCCCAGGTCCGGCTGGTCGGCGAAGGTCTCGACGGCCGCCTCCTCTTCGCGGGCGCGCTGTTCGCGCTCGGCCTCTTCCTTGAGGATGTTCAGCACGTCCGCGTCCAGTTCGCGCCGCGCGGTTCCGGGCGTGGACGCGGGGGCGGTCGCGTCGTCTTCGCCGGCCGGCTCCTCCTGCTTGGGCGCGCTGACCGGCGGCTCGGGCGGCATCGGTTGGTCGGCCTCCGGCGCAGGGTCGGCGTCGGCAGCTTGCTCGGTGGACCCCGCCCCGGCGCGTTCGGGCGGCGGCGCGGGGGGCTGATCGGCACCGGGCGCGGCATCTGCCATCGGGGATTCGGGCGCAGGCGTCCCGGCCGCCTGCTGGAACCAGATATGGCCGCAATTCGAGCACTGAACGTCGCGCCCCTCGCGGGGGATGACGGCGTCGTCCACCTCGTACTGGGCCTCGCAGTTCGGGCAAATCAGTCGCATGCTGTCCCGCGCCTCGCTCCGTTCCGGGGGTGTCCCCTTCCGGTTGTTTTGCCGCATGTTGTATCACCACAGGGCAAAATTCAAAGCATTTGAGCCCGCAGCCGATTGAAACCGGCGCAGGGCTCGGGCAATACGAAGGCCGGTTGAGCGGCGGAGCGCAGCGTGATCGAGCTCGAGGACGTGTCCCACAGCTATGGCGGAGGCGAGCTCCTGTCCGGCATCTCGCTGCATCTGGCCCCGGCCTCGTTCCACTTCCTGACGGGGCCGTCCGGCGCGGGCAAGACCACCTTCCTCAGGCTGTGTTACGGCGAGCTCAGGCCGACGCGCGGGCAGGTGCGCCTTTTTGGCGCGGAGCTCGACGGCATGGACCGCGACGAAATCGCCCGCACGCGCCGGCGGATCGGCGTCGTGCACCAGGATTGCCAGTTCCTCGACCACCTGCCCCTGGCCGAGAATGTGTGCCTGCCGCTGGTGGCCGCCGGGCGCGATGTCGCGGCCGAAGCACAGAACCTGCGGGAACTGATGGCCTGGGTCGGGCTCGAGGCCCGGTCGAACGCGCTGCCGCCGCAGCTTTCGGGCGGCGAACGTCAGCGCGCGGCCCTGGCCCGCGCCGTCATCATGGCCCCGGACGTGATCCTGGCCGACGAACCGACGGGCAATGTCGACTGGGAGATGTCCCTGCGGCTGCTGCAGCTGCTCATCGAGTTGAACCGCATGGGCAAGGCCATCGTGATCGCGACCCATGACCTCAACCTGATCCGCGCCGCCAAGGCCCAGGTCGCGGCGCGCGTGCTGCGGATCAAGGACCGGCAACTGCAGCTTGCGGGGGCGGACCTGTGAAGATGCCGGCACGATTCGACGCAGCCCTGGGCGGCGACCCGCGCACCGACCGGATCGTGCCGCCCTCGGGCTTCACCGCGCGGCTTACCCTGCTCACCGCGGCGTCGATGACGTTTCTCGCGGTGTTCGCCCTGGCGCTTTCGGTGGCGGCCGGCCGGATGGCCGAGCGCTGGGACGCCGCACTTGCACAGACCGCGACGGTGCGCATCTCGGCCCCGCAGGCGCAAATGGACACGCAGACGCGCGCCGTGCTCGAGGTGCTGCGCACCACGCCCGGCGTCGGCGCGGCCCGGCAGATTCCCGACGACGAACAGCGCGCCCTGCTGGAGCCGTGGTTCGGCCCCGACCTGCCGCTCGAAAGCCTGCCGCTTCCCCGGCTCGTCGAGATCACCGAGACCGGCGCGGGCCTCGACGCCGAGTCGCTGCGGCTGCGGCTTGCGGCCGAGGCCCCCGGCGCGGTGCTCGACGATCACACCCGCTGGCGGCAACCCCTGGTGCGCGCCGCGTCGCATCTGCGGCTGCTTGGCTGGCTCTCGATCGTGCTGATCGGCGCGACGATGGCGGCGATGATCGCGCTCGCCTCGCACGCCGCGCTCAGCGCCAATGCGCGGGTGATCGAGGTTCTGCGGCTGGTGGGCGCGCGCGACACCTTCATCGCGCGGGCCTTCGTTCGCCGCTTCACCCGGCGCGCCGTTGCCGGCGCCGCCCTCGGAACGGCGGCCGGCATGCTGGCCGTCGCGCTCCTGCCGGGCGACGGGGAGGCGGGCGGCGTTCTGG
The DNA here is from genome assembly GCF_900142935.1 of Rhodovulum sp. ES.010. Taxonomy (NCBI): domain Bacteria; kingdom Pseudomonadati; phylum Pseudomonadota; class Alphaproteobacteria; order Rhodobacterales; family Paracoccaceae; genus Rhodovulum; species Rhodovulum sp. ES.010. The sequence goes on from NZ_FSRS01000001.1 coordinate 2,131,407, forward strand.
CCGGGCTCGGCTTCCGCGGGGTCGACTGGCTGCTGCCGCTCGCGCTGCCACTCGTGGCCGGCGGTGTCGCCTTCGTCGCCACGCGGGCGACGGCCATGCGGGTTCTGCGGGGAATCTCCTGAGATGCGCTACACGATCCAATACCTCCGGTCGCTCGCCTTCGTTACGCAGATGTACCTGGCAATGGCGGTCTTCGCGCTGCTCTACACGCCGATGGCGCTGGCCTCGCGGCCCTGGGCCTACCGCGCGGTGCGCCACTACGCGCTCTGGGTGCGCTGGACGGCGCGCTGGATGGTGGGGCTGCGCTCCGAGGTGCGCGGCACACCGCCCACGGACGAGGTGCTGATCGCCTCCAAGCACCAGTCCTTCTTCGACATCATCATCCTGGTCAGCGTCGTGCCCCGGCCGCGCTTCATCATGAAGAAGTCGTTGAAATGGGCGCCGGTTCTGGGATGGTACGCGATGCGGATCGGCTGCGTGCCGGTAGACCGGGGCAAGCGGGGCAAGGCCATCGCGGGCATGGTCGAGGCGGTGCGGAACGGCCGGCAAGCGCCCGGCCAGCTCATCATCTATCCGCAGGGCACGCGCGTCGCCCCCGGCGCGCACCGGCCCTACAAGGTCGGCGCCGGCATTCTCTACCAGCAATTCGGCCACGACTGCGTCCCCGCCGCGACGAATGTCGGCGTCTTCTGGCCGCGGACCGGCATCTATCGCAAGCCGGGCCTCGCCGTCGTCGAGTTTCTCCCCCAGATCCCGGCGGGTATGCCCGTCGACGGGTTCATGGACACGCTCGAGCAAAGGGTGGAGACCGCATCCGACCGCCTGATGGACGAGGCGGGCTTCCGCCAGGGGCGCCCCTGACCGCCGCACGGCGGGGACCGGCTCGGCGCGCAAAACTGCGACAGCACGCGCCGCGTTGCCCCATTTCGCCTACGCGACCGCCGTGACATGCGCCCGCCACGGGCGATCGCCCGAGGTGCTGACTCGGATGCATCGGGGCCGGAATGCCGCCTGCCGGAACACGCCCCTTGGCGGCGCGACACGGGCAGGGACCTCTCTGGAATGCGGCAAAGACGATTGCGTCCGGCTCAGGCCGCAAGCCCCTTCGCGCCCATTTCCAGGAACTTGCGCCGCCGCTGCGCGACGAGAGCGGTGCGCTCGACCCCGTCGAACTCAGCCAGAAGCGCCCGGAGATCGCGGCCCACCGCCTCGATCGTCTGCTCGCGGCCGCGCTGCGCCCCGCCCAGCGGTTCGGCGATGATGCGGTCGATCACGCCGAGCTTCAGCAGGTCCTGCGCGGTCAGCCGCAGCGCCTCCGCCGCCTCGCGCATCTTCTCGGCATCCTTCCACAGGATCGACGCGCAGCCCTCGGGCGAGATCACCGAATAGACCGAATGCTGCAGCATCGCCACGCGGTTCGCCGTGGCGAAGGCCACCGCGCCGCCCGACCCGCCCTCGCCGATGATGACGCTGACCAGAGGCACCCCGATCTGCAGGCATTTCTCGGTCGCCCGCGCGATCGCCTCGGACTGGCCGCGCTGTTCGGCGCCCTTGCCGGGATAGGCGCCGGGCGTGTCCACCAGCGTGATCACCGGCAGGCCGAAGCGGTCGGCCATGTCCATCAGCCGAACCGCCTTGCGGTAGCCCTCGGGCCGGGCCATGCCGAAATTGCGTTCCAGGCGCGTCTTGGTGTCGAAGCCCTTTTCATGGCCGATCACCATGACGGGGCGGTCGTCGAACCGCGCGATGCCCCCCATCACGGCGTTGTCCTCGGCGAAGTTCCGGTCACCGGCCAACGGGGTATACTCGGAGAACAGCGCCTCGATGTAGTCCTTGCAATGGGGCCGGTCGGGGTGACGGGCCACCTGGCATTTCCGCCACGGCGTCAGCGTCTTGTAGAGGTCCTGCAGCATCGCCGCAGCCTTGCGGTCCAGCGCTGCGGCCTCCTGCTCGACATCCATCTCCTCGTTCGCACGGGCAAGGGCGCGCAGTTCTTCGGCCTTGCCCTCGATCTCGGCCAGCGGCTTTTCGAATTCGAGATAGTTCATGCCCGGGCTCCCAGCGTGGTCCGGGGGGTATATGCCGCCCGCGCGGGCAATTTGCAACGGCACCGGGACGCGCGGCCGCGCCCCGGCGTCGCAGGCGCTAGCCGAGCCGGTAGCCCGGCGTCGAGGCCGAGATCGCGGCTTCCTCCTCGTCCATGCCCTCGGCGATCGACTCGAAGAGCGGCGTGGAGAGATAGCGCTCGCCGGTATCGGGCAGCATGCACAGCAGGACCGAGCCCGGCTCGGCCTTCTCGGCGATGGCCATGGTGACCGCGAAGGTGGACCCGCCCGACACGCCGGTAAGGATGCCCTCCTTGCGCGCCAGTTCCTGCGCCCACTTGATCCCGTCGGCTCCGGCCACCGGGATCAGCTCGTCGTAATAGCCCTCGTCCAGGGCCTCCTGCAGCACCAGCGGGATGAAGTCCGGCGTCCAGCCCTGGATCGGGTGCGGTTCGAAGGCCGGGTGGCTCTCGTCGGGCTCACCCTCTTCGTTGCGCTTCTGCGCGAAACCCGAGGCGACGAGTTGCGCGTTCTCCGGCTCGCTGAGGATGATCCTGGTCTCGGGCCGCTCCTCGCGCAGCAGCCGGCCCAGGCCCGTCACCGTGCCCCCGGTGCCGTACCCCGTCACCAGGTAATCGAGGCGTTGCCCGTCGAAATCGCCGACGATCTCGCGCGCGGTCGTCGCCTCGTGGATGTCGGCATTGGCCTCCGTCTCGAACTGGTGGGCCAGAAACCAGCCATTCTCGCGCGCCAGTTCCTGGGCCTTCTTCACCATGCCCATCGCCTTGTCGGCCTTGGGGGTCAGGACCACCCTGGCGCCCAGCATGCGCATCAGCCTGCGGCGTTCGACCGAGAAGCTCTCGGCCATGGTGATGACCAGCGGATAGCCCTTCTGCGCGCAGACCATCGCCAGCCCGATCCCGGTATTGCCGGAGGTCGCCTCGACGACGGTCTGACCGGGCTTGAGCCGGCCCTCGCGCTCGGCGGCCTCGATGATGTTGACCGCGAGGCGGTCCTTGACCGAGGCGCCGGGGTTGAACGCCTCCGATTTGACGTAGATCGTCACGCCCTCGGGCCCGAGATTGTTGATCCGGATCGCCGGCGTGTCGCCGATCGTGTCGAGCACGCTGTCGAACAGCCGCCCGCGCCCCTGGGTCGTTCTGGTTGCCACCGTGTCCTTCATCTCGCACCCCTTTCCTGGCTGACGCCCGCAGGCGCATGGTTCGGAAACTGGGGCGAAGATAAGTGCGACGGGCGCAGGATGCACCCGGTCGGGCGCCCCGTGGCGCGGATTAGGGAGGCTGTCGGGAGGCCGGAGGCCGCATGCGGACCGAATTCCCCCGAACCCCTCTCTCGAAAGGACAAACGGGGCCTGCCGGCCCCGCTTGCGAAACGCCCGTGTTTCGGCGCGTCTACTGCGCCGCGATCATCTCGGCCTGTTTGACGATCACCTCGGCCTGCTTGATCGAGGCGATGTCGACGAGGCGGCCCTTGTAGACGGTCGCGCCCGCGCCCTCGGCCTTGGCTTTCTCCATCGCCGCGAGGATCTCGCGCGCCTCTGCCACCGCCGCGTCGGAGGGGGTGAAGATCTCGTTGGCCAGAGCGACCTGCTTGGGGTGGATGGCCCATTTGCCGACCATGCCCAGCGTGGCCGAGCGCCGCGCCTGCGCGCGGAAGCCTTCATCGTCGGAGAAATCGCCGAACGGGCCGTCGACGGGCAGCACGCCGTGAGTGCGGCAGGCCGCGACGATGTTGGCCTGCGCCCAGTGCCACGGGTCGGACCAGTATTTCTGCCCCTCGCGATGCATGTAGTAGTTTTCCTGCGTCCCGCCGATGCCCGTGGTCGCCATACCCATCGAGGCCGCGAAATCGGCCGCGCCAAGGCTCATCGCCTGCAACCGGGGGCTGGCGGCGGCGATCTCCTCGACATGGGAAATGCCGGCCGCGGATTCGATGATCACCTCGAAGCCGAGCCGCTTCTGGCGGCCTGTCGCCTGTTCGATGGAACTCACCAGCGCATCGACGGCATAGATATCGGCCGCGCAGCCAACCTTGGGGATCATGATGAGATCGAGCCGTTCGGACGCCTGTTCCAGAAGGTCGACGACGTCGCGATACCAGTAGCCCGAGTCGAGCCCGTTGATCCGCACGCTGAGCGTCTTGGCGCCCCAGTCCACGTCGCCGATGGCCTGCACCACGTTCTTCCGCGCCTCGGCCTTGTCGTCGGGGGCGACGGAATCCTCAAGGTCGATATTGATGACATCGGCCGCGCTCAACGCCATCTTCTCGAAGATTTCCGGGCGCGAGCCGGGGCCGAAAAGCTGACAGCGGTTCGGGCGGGCGACGGGCGTGGGCTGAATTCGGAAGCTCATGCAAGGTCTCCTGGAAAGGATATGTCCGATTGATCGGCTCCGGGGATAGAATCCTGCGCGCCCCTCGGCAAGCGATTTCGCCGCAGCGCAGCGTGGGAAAGCACGATTCCCGGCGAAGCGCCAAAACCCCGCCCGTTTCGCTGCGCAGATGCGGGCTCTGGCGCAAGAATCTGCCGAATACTCTTTCTCTGACCGCAGAACATGCGCATTTGCACGATCCTGCCGCCGCAGTTCGGCAGGACATCCCGCTTCGGGATGCTAGGGTCTTGCGCGACCATCGGAGGACGAACCCATGATGATCCAGACGCCCTACCTGCTTTTCCTTGGCGACGCGCCCGATCCGCTGGCCGCCAAGGTCGCCCAGGGCATCCGCGACTGGCGGCCCGACAACGCCGTCGGCCAGTTCCGCATGGACGGCTGCAAGGCGGACCTGAAGTTGCCGGACATGACCCTAGAAGAGGCGAAAGCGGCCGGGGCCAAGACATTGGTGATCGGCGTCGCCAACCGGGGCGGCGTCATCAGCCAGGCCTGGAAGAAGGTGCTGGTCGCCGCGCTGGAGGAAGGGTTCGATCTTGCCTCCGGCCTGCACAACCTGCTTCGCGACGAGCCCGACCTCGCGGCCGTGGCCGAGGCCACGGGCCGCGTGCTGCACGACGTGCGGGTGCCCGAGGTGGAGTATCCCATCGCCAACGGCAAACGGCGCACCGGAAAGCGCTGCCTTGCCGTGGGCACCGATTGCTCGGTCGGCAAGATGTATACCGCGCTCGCGATGGACCGCGAGATGCAGGCGCGCGGGATGAGGTCGACGTTCCGGCCCACCGGGCAGACCGGCATCCTGATCACCGGCGACGGCGTGCCGCTGGACGCCGTGGTGGCGGATTTCATGGCCGGCGCGGTGGAGTGGCTGACGCCCGACAACGAGCCCGACCACTGGGACCTGATCGAGGGCCAGGGCAGCCTGTTCCACGTCTCGTATTCCGGTGTCACGATGGCGCTGATCCATGGCGGCCAGCCCGATGCGCTGATCCTCAGCCACGAACCCACCCGGCCGCACATGCGCGGCCTGCCCGACTACGCCCTGCCCTCGCTCGAGGCGTTGCGCGACCTGTCCCTGACCGTGGCGCGCGTGGCGAACCCCGACGTTCAGGTGGTGGGGATATCGGTCAACACCGCGGCGATGGAGGACGAGGAGGCGCTGGCCTGCCTGAAGACCATCGAGGCGCGCATGGGCCTGCCGACGGTCGATCCGTTCCGGCAGGGGGCGGGGCGTCTGGTGGACGCTCTGGCCGCGGTGTAGGGTCCCGCGCATGGAGATCACCGTCACCCCCGAGAGCTTCCCCTTCGCCGAAACCTTCACCATCTCGCGCGGCTCGCGCAGCGAGGCGCAGGTGCTGACCGTCCGCATCTTCGCCAACGGCGCCATCGCCTGGGGCGAATGCGTGCCCTACGCCCGTTACGGCGAATCGCTCGACAGCGTCGCGGCCCAGATCGAGGGCCTGCCCGAAAAGGTCTCGCGCGCCGACCTGCCCGACCTGTTGCCCGCCGGCGCGGCGCGCAACGCCGTCGACTGCGCGCTGTGGGACCTCGCGGCCAAGCGCGCGGACAAGCGGGTGTGGCAACTGGCGGGCCTGCCCACGCCGAAACCGGTCGTCACCGCCTACACGCTGTCGCTCGACACGCCTGACAACATGTGCACGGCGGCCTCCAAGCACGCGCACCGGCCGCTGCTGAAGATCAAGCTGGGCACGCCCGACGACATGCCGCGACTGGAGGCGGTGCGCGAAGGCGCCCCCGACACCCGCATCATCGTCGACGCCAACGAGGGTTGGACGGCCGACATCTATGCTGAGCTCGCGCCCCATCTGGTGCGCCTCGGCGTGGAGATGGTGGAACAGCCCCTGCCCGCCGGCGCCGACGACATGCTGGCCGAGATCGAGCGGCCGCTGCCGGTCTGCGCGGACGAGTCCTGCCACGACCGCGCCTCGCTGCCCGAGCTCAAGGGCAAGTACGACATGGTCAACATCAAGCTCGACAAGACCGGCGGGCTGACCGAGGCGCTGGCGCTGAAGAAACAGGCCCGGGCGGAGGGCTACGGCATCATGGTCGGCTGCATGGTCGGCTCCAGCCTCGCGATGGCGCCGGCGGTGGTTCTGGCGCAGGGCGCGGCGGTGACGGATCTTGACGGCCCGCTGCTTCTGGCCGAAGACCGGCCGACGCCACTGCGCTACGACAGTGCGGGCGTCCACCCGCCAAAGGCCACGCTCTGGGGCTGACGCCGGAACGAAAAGGAGACCGCGATGAGCCGCACCGTCTATGTGAATGGCGACTACCTGCCCGAGGCGGACGCCAAGGTTTCGGTCTTCGACCGCGGCTTTCTGATGGCCGACGGGGTCTACGAGGTGACCAGCGTTCTGGGCGGCAAGCTGATCGACTTTCCCGGCCATGCGGCGCGCCTGCGCCGCTCGCTGAAGGAACTGGACCTCACCTCTCCGGTCTCCGAGGACGCATTGCTCGACATCCACCGCGAACTGGTGCGGCGGAACGGCGTGGTCGAGGGCATGGTCTATCTTCAGATCACCCGCGGCGCCGCCGATCGCGACTTCGTCTTTCCCGACCCCGCGACAACGACGCCGACCATCGTCCTGTTCACCCAGGCCAAGAACCTGATCGACACGGTCGCGGCCAGGCGCGGCATCGCGGTGATCTCGATCGACGACATCCGCTGGGGCCGGCGCGACATCAAGACGGTGCAGTTGCTCTACCCGTCGATGGGCAAGATGATGGCCAAGGCAGCGGGCGCCGACGATGCCTGGATGGTCGAGGATGGCGTCGTCACCGAGGGCACCTCGAACAACGCCTATATCGTGAAGGACGGCAAGATCGTCACCCGCAACCTGGGCAACGAGATCCTGCATGGCATCACACGCGGCGCGGTGCTGCAATTCGCCCGCGAGGCACAGATGGAGGTCGAGGAGCGGCCCTTCACGCTGGAAGAGGCGAAGGCCGCCGACGAAGCCTTCGTGACCTCGGCCTCGACCTTCGTGACGCCGGTCGTGTCGATCGACGGGGTCGCGCTGGGCGACGGCACGCCCGGCCCCGTCGCGCGGCGGCTGCGGGAAATCTACATCGACGAGAGCCAGAAAGCCGCGCTCTAGCCGGCCGCCGCCGTCCGGGTGGCGGCGCTGGATGGACCGGACGCGCAACGGCCTGCCGCACGGCTGCGGTGCAACCTCGCGACGGATGACGCCGCAAGAGGTGCACGCCTCCACGAGGATCACCCGCCGAGTGTGCCGGAACGGCAGCAGCGGTCAGTCTGGGCGATGTCCTCCCGCTCGGCCACGACGCGGGTGAAGGTGCAGACCCCGAGGCGCTGGCCCGTTGCAGGTCGGTTGCGGCACATTCCGCGCCCGTCCGGCCAGGTTCGCCCAAGGCCGGGCCCACGGTGCAAACCGTGCCCCTCGGTCCGACGGGCGCCCCCATTGAACCGCGGGTCGGGCAAAAAACATCCGCATCGGGACATTGCGCCCGGCGCTCAGCCCGGCGGGCCACGCCGCCCGCTCAAAGCGCGATGCGGAACCGGGCGAAACCGTCCGGGCCGTCGCCCGCGGGCTCGATCGACAGCGCCCGCATGTCGTCGAGGTACCGCACGGCTTTCGGGCCGGTATCGAACAGGACAGTGGTGCCCGGCATCGGCGCGAGGCGCCAGTTGCCGTCGGCGGTCGGGTCGATTTCGCCGCGTTCGGCGATATAGCGCACGATGACGTCGCGGTTGGTGTCGGGCGCCTCGAGGATGATCGTGTCGCCCATCGCGCCGGGAAAGTCCCCGCCCCCGCCCGCGCGGTAACTGTTGGTCGCGACGACGAATTTCATCTCGTCGGTCACCGGCCGGCCCGCCCAGGTCAGGTCGACGATCCGGGCCGCGTCGGGGTTCACCAGCCGCCCCCTGGGCCCATAGCGTGCCGGCTGGCCGAGGTCGATCTGGTATTCCACGCCGTCGATCACGTCGAAATTGTAGCTTGGAAAATCGGGGTTCAGCAGAACCTGATCCCGGCCGCCCGACGTGATCCGGTTGAACATGCCCGCCGCCCGTTCGAGCCAGCCGCGCAGTTGCGCGCCTGTCACCAGCACCGCCCGCACCGTGTTGGGATAGAGATACAGATCGGCGACATGCTTGATCGCGATATCGCCCGCCGGCACGTCGGTGTAGTAGTCCGGCCCCGACCGGCCGCCCGCCTTGAAGGGCGCCGCGGCCGACAGCAGCGGGAGCCCCTCATGCGCGGTGCCCTTCAGCAACTCGCGCACGTACCACAGCTGCGCGTTCGACACGATCTGAACCGAGGGATCGTCGGCCACCAGCGCGAAATAGCTGTAAAGCGGCGCCCGCGTCCGCCCCACCGCGCGGCGGATATAGGCCAGGGTGTCCGCATGATCCCGCGCGACCGCGTCCAGCACCGGCCGCCGGCTCTGCACCAGCGGGGTGACCGAGCGATCCGCGTTGCGGCGCGCGATCGGGCGCAGGGCGGACTGGTGCGCGAGGATGCGCCATTCGCCGGCCTCGCGCCCCAGCATCAGGTCGACCACCCCCAGGTGCGACCCCCAGAACCCGCCCATCACCGCCGGCTTGCCGCGGATCGTGCCGCGCTTGGTGTCGACGCCGGGAATGCCCTCGAACGCGCGGCCGGGAAAGGCGAGATGCTGGTGCCCGGTCATGATCACGTCGATGCCGTCCAGCTCGGACAGCGGAACGCTGGCGTTTTCCTGCCCCTCGACATGGCCCGGCTCGCCGATCCCGGAATGGTTCAGCGCCACGATCAGATCGGCGCCGGCCTCCTTCATCTGGGGCACCCAGGCGCGCGCGCAGGCGACGATGTCGCGCGTGGTCACGCGCCCCTCCAGGTGCTTGCGATCCCAGGTCACGATCTGCGGCGGCACGAAGCCGATGAACCCCACCCGGATCGGATGGGCCACCCCCGCGCCGTCCACCAGCGCGCGCTCGACGATCACATAGGGCGGCAGCAGCGTGCCATCGGCGGTGGGGCTCACCCCCAGCTCGCGGGCGATATTGGCCGAGACCACCGGGAACTCGGCCCCGGCGATCGAACTCATCAGGAAGTCGAGCCCGTAATTGAACTCGTGATTGCCCAGGGTCGCCGCGTCGAAACCGACGGCGTTCATCGCCCGGATGATCGGGTGCACCTCGCCCGCGCGCACCCCCCGTTCATAGGCGATGAAGTCGCCCATCGGGTTGCCCTGCAGGAAATCGCCGTTGTCCACCAGCATCGCGTTGGCCGCCTCGGCGCGCAGCTCGGCGACATGGGCGGCGGTGCGGGCGAGCCCCACCGTGTCGACCGGGCGGTCGGAGTAGTAGTCGTAGGGGTAGACGTGGACATGGAGGTCCGTCGTCTCCATCAGCCTCAGATGCACCTGGCCCGCTCCCGCCCGAGCCGAGAATGGATGCAGCGCGATCAACGACGCCCCCGCAGCAGAGCCGGCCAGAAAGGCGCGGCGGTTCAGTCCGTCGTGTCGGTGATGCGTCATGCCGGCGCCCTCAGCTCCCTTGGCCGAGAGAGAGCGTGCACCATCACCGTTACGGGTGCGTGACGCTAACACGCCCTGAGTGTACTATCGAGAGCAATAATCGCGTTTTGGGCGAGTCGCCGCCAATTGCCTGCGCCGCATCGACATGACAGGACCGGCATGGCAGGAGAGCGCATGCGACTGGCGGAACAGGTGACATTCGGGGGCGGCGGGCTGGACCGCGCGGCGCATCTGCGCACCGACCCGGCGCGGCTGGCCGGCCTGTGGGCCGCACCCGGGGCGCGCGTGGCGCTGCTCTGGCGGGGCAAGCCGCTCGTCGCGGCGGGGGCCCTGGGCGCCGTGGAGCCCGGGCACCCGCTCTGCTCCGGTGCCTTCGAGCGGGCGGTCTTCCTCGGCCTCGCCGCGGGGCGGCCGCACTTCGCGGTCGACCTGTCCGACTGGCACCCCGACGAGATCCCCGACACGCTCGGCGCCTTTCTCGACCCGTCGGAACAGCGCCACCCGGACCTGCCCGACGACCACGCCTTCACCGAGATCCGGCGCGTCATGACGCAACTGTCCGCGCTCGACGCCGAGCTTGCGGCGACCGCCCGGGCGCTTCTCGGCTGGCACGACACACACCGCTTCTGCGCCCGCTGCGGCGCCGAGAGCCGGGTGGCGCAAGCCGGCTGGCAGCGGCTCTGCCCGGCTTGCGGCGCGCATCATTTTCCGCGCACGGACCCGGTGGCGATCATGCTGGTCACGCATGGCAACGCGGTGCTTCTCGGCCGGTCGCCCGGCTGGCCCGAGGGCATGTTCTCGCTGCTTGCGGGCTTCGTCGAACCCGGCGAGACGATCGAGGCGGCGGTGCGCCGCGAGGTGGCCGAAGAGGCCGGCATCCGGGTCGGCCGCGTGGACTACCTCGCCAGCCAGCCCTGGCCCTTCCCGACCTCGCTGATGGTCGGCTGCCATGGCCGGGCCACGACCACCGAGATCACCATCGACCCGGTCGAGATCGAGGCGGCGCGCTGGGTCAGCCGCGAGGAGCTGGTCGCCGCCCATGCCGGGGACCGGAAAGACCTGCTGCCCGCGCGGCACGGCGCGATCGCCCGGTTCCTCATCGAAGCCTGGCTTTCCGACCGGCTGGATTGACCCGGGCGCCCGAACTGGAAGGGGACGACAAGCGATGCAGTTCTTGGCACGAGAGGAGGTCGCGGCCCCGATCGACACGGTCTTCGCCGCGATCTCGGATTTCGAGTGGATGGAACGCGCGGCCCTGCGGCGCGGCGCCGACGTCGCGCGGGCGGACAGCCTGGCCGCGCCGGGGCCGGGCATGGCCTGGATCGCCGAGTTCGACCTGCACGGCAAGCGCCGCAGGCTGGAAACCGCGATCACGACCTACGCCCCGCCCGACAGGATCGTGCTCCAGTCGCATCTCGAGGGGCTCGCGGGGGTCGGCACCGTCGACCTCGTCCACCTCGCGCCCTCCCGGACGCGGATCGCCGTGGCCGTGCATCTGCGCCCGCAGACGCTGGGCGCGCGCGTGGTGCTTCAGACCGTGCGGCTGGCCAGGACAGGGCTCTCGGACCGCTTCAACTCCGGCCTCCACCGCTTCGCCCGGGAAATCGAGGCGGGCCGCTTCGGCGACGCCGGCGCCTGACCGCGCGCTCTCGGGCCGCGGCGCGCACATGACGCGGGGCGGCCCGTTCTTCGTGGTCCGGGTCCCGTCGCACACCAGCGGTCCGAGCGCGACGGGCGCCGCCGGCCGCCGCAGCCGCGCCAAATGGCGTCAGTGCCGTTTGCGGTCCGCCGGATAGACTCCGAGGATTTCCAGCCGCGAGGTGAAGTAGTCGAGTTCCTCCAGCGCGCGGGCGACATGTTCGTCCTCGGGATGGCCCTCGATATCGGCGTAGAACTGGGTCGCGGTGAACGAGCCGTCGACCATGTAGCTTTCCAGCTTGGTCATGTTCACGCCGTTGGTGGCGAAGCCGCCCATCGCCTTGTAAAGCGCCGCCGGAATGTTGCGCACCTGGAAGATGAAGGTCGTCATCATCCCGAGCTCGCCGCGCCGGGCCCGGTCCGGCTCGCGAGCCATCAGCAGGAACCGGGTGGTGTTCTTGTCGTGGTCCTCGATGTGGCGCGCGAGGATGTCCAGCCCGTAGATCTCGGCGGCGAGGTCGCCGGCGAGCGCGGCAAGCGTCGGGTCCCCGGCCTCGGCCACATGCCGGGCCGACCCGGCAGTGTCGGCGCCGGTGACCCGGTGAATCCCGTGCGCACTCAGGAAGTCGCGGCACTGGCCCAGCAGGACCGTGTGGCTCATCGCGTGGGCGATGTCGGCCAGCTTCGCCCCATGCGTGGCCAGCAGGTTGATATGCACCCGCACGAAGGCCTCGTCGACGATATGCAGCCCCGAATGCGGCAGCAGGTGATGGATGTCGGCTACCCGGCCATAGGTGGAATTCTCGACCGGCAGCATCGCCAGGTCGGCCTCGCCGGTGCGCACCGCCTCGATCACGTCCTCGAAGGTGCGGCAGGGCTGCGCCTCCATCTCGGGGCGGGCGACATGGCAAGCCTGGTGCGAATAGGCGCCGGGTTCGCCTTGGAAGGCAATGCGATTCGTCATGGGGCGCCCCGTGCGTGCTGGCGGTTCTGCGATCTGCGAGTGGTTAATACAGCTTGCATTGGCGGAGTTGAAGCGCATAGGAAAGGGCCGGGAACAAACGGGAACACGACATGTCCGGGCTTATGGCCTTCGTCAAGATCGTGGGCGGCGTCTGCATCGCCGTGGTGATCTTCACCCTTTTCAACCTCGCCGCCTCGGGCCTCTATACCGATCGCGGCCTCGACGAGCCGGCCTATGTAGTGATCGAGGACGAGGACGCCCCGACCGACGCGGCCCCGGTCGAGGAACCGACCTTCGAGGAACTGCTGGCCAGTGCCGATCCGTCCGCGGGCGAGTCGGTGTTCCGGGAATGCCGCGCCTGCCACAAGGTTGCCGAGGGCGAGCATGCGGTCGGGCCGTCGCTCCATGCGGTGGTGGGCCGGCAGGTCGCCTCTGCCGAGGGCTTCGACTATTCCGAGGCGTTCCTCGCGCTCGAAGGCGAATGGACGCCCGAGCGGATCGACGCCTTCATCGCCAACCCCCAGTCCTACGCCCGGGGCACCGCGATGACCTATGCCGGCCTTCGCGATGCCGAGGATCGCGCCGACGTGATCGCCTATCTCCAGTCGCTGGGGATGTAACACCGTCGGCCGCGCCGCGGCGCGGCCGACCTAGCGGCCGCCCTGCTGGTCGTCCTCGTCGTCCTCGTCGCCATCGTCGTCGGGCAGATTGAAGAAGCTGTCGGCGTCGGGCACGTTCTCGTCCGGCTTTTCCTCGTCGTCGCTGCCCGAAAGCGAGAACGTCTCGAGCCCCGAGATCGCGGTGGGCATTCTCGGCTCGGGCTCCATCTCCAGCGCCTGCTCGGTCGAGACCAGCTTGCGCCGCTCGTCGTCGGACATCAGCGCACCCTCGGCGGCCTTCTTCTTCGCGGCCTTCTGCACGGCGGCGTCGAGTTCGGACTGCTTGCACAGCCCCAGCGCCACCGGATCGATCGGCTGGATGTTCGCGATATTCCAGTGCGTCCGGTCGCGGATCGACTGGATCGTCGGCTTGGTCGTGCCCACCAGCTTGGCGATCTGGCTGTCGGCGAGTTCGGGGTGGAACTTCACCAGCCACAGGATCGCGGCCGGCCGGTCCTGGCGCTTGCTGAGCGGCGTGTAGCGCGGGCCGCGGCGCTTCTCCTCCCCGACGGCGGCGGGGTTGAATTTCAGCTTGAGCTTGTAGAGCGGGTCGGCCTCGCCCTTGTCGATCTCGGCCTGGTCGAGCTGGTTGTTCGCGATCGGATCGAAGCCCTTGACGCCCTGGGCCACGTCACCGTCGGCGATACCCTGCACCTCGAGCTCGTGCATGCCGCAGAACTCCGCGATCTGCTTGAAGGTCAGCGTCGTGTTGTCGACCAGCCAGACGGCCGTGGCCTTGGCCATGATCGGTTTGTTCATCGGCCTGCTCCTTTCCTACGACCAAAGGTCTCTCCTGCCGGGAAAACGGCTGCGCCGGGGTGGCGCCGATCCTCGTTTTCGGGGAGGTTGCAGCGGTATATAGTCGGCAAGTGAGACGGAGAAAAGAGAAAATGCGCTGGCTTGCGCTGTTGCTGATCGCGGCCACGATGGCCCGGGCCGAGGGCGAAACCGCGGGCCGGTTCGACTATTACGTGCTGTCGCTGAGCTGGTCGCCCACCTGGTGCGCGCTGGAGGGCGAATCGCGCGGCAGTCCGCAGTGCGACGAGGGCCGCGCCCATGGCTGGGTGCTGCACGGGCTCTGGCCGCAATACGACCGCGGCTGGCCGAGCTATTGCCAGACCGCCGAAGCGAACCCATCGCGGGCGCAGACCGGGGCGATGGCCGACATCATGGGCAGCGCCGGGAACGCCTGGCATCAATGGAAGAAGCACGGGCGCTGCTCGGGGCTCGATCCCGAGGGCTATTTCGGGCTCGCCCGCCGCGCGTTCGGGGCGGTGACCCCGCCCGAGGTGTTTCGCAAGCTGACCGAGCCGGTCAAACTGCCCGCGGCGGTCGTCGAGGAGGCGTTCCTGCAGGCAAATCCGGGCTGGCGGCCCGACATGCTGACGATCACCTGCCGGGAGGGGCGCATCCACGAGGCGCGGCTGTGCCTGACCCGCGACCTGGAACCGCGCCTGTGCGGCGACGACGTCGTGCGCGATTGCGAGATGCGCGACGCGCTGATGGACGCCGTGCCCTAGGAGACGACATCGTCGGCCCCGCCCGGCCTTCGGGCGGGGCCTGCCACCTGTCCCCGGCGGCGGTCCGGGCGCCTTCCCCCAAAGTCTCGCCCGGCGCCGCATCGGGCGGCGGTTGGTCGGCGCGCGGTCCCGCGCGCTGTCGGGGTCAGCCGCGCTTGCGGCGCCCGGCGGCGCCGAGGGCGGCAAGGCCTGCCAGCAGGAACCCGGCCGCGGCCGGCAGCGGAACGGGGGCGACGGTCACCAGGTCCTGGCTCTTGGTCGGGGCCGCGGTGGACCGCAGGAACGTCAGGCGATAACCGCCCGTCTCGCCCGACAGCGCCAGGAATTCGGCCGCCTTGTCCTCGACCGCGCCGGACGTCGCGCCGCGCAGCGCGAAGCGACCCGAGGACAGGTCGATATCGTCGCTGTCATAGACGAGTTCCCAGATCGCCACCTGGAAGGCGGCCGAGGCGATCGCGTCCGTCGCGTCGCCGTAATGCTGCGTGAACAACCGGTCGAGATTGCCGACCGCCTCGGCGCCGAGCAGGCCCGCAGCGGTTTCGTAGGGGGTCGACGTCTTGACGAGGTTGTGCGCAAGGTCCACGCACCAGGCCAGCAGCCGGTCGCCCGTGCCGACCACGTCAAACGTGAACTCGCCGCCGCGCGCGGCCTTGGCGCCACCGTCGAAGGTGAAATAGACGTTCTTTGCGCCGGTCTCCTGCCCGACATAGTCGAGTTGCAAGGTCGAGGCCGAAGCCGTCGCCATTGAGCCTGCCAGGGCCAGGCCGGCCATTCCGATTACGCGCATACTCTTTCCCCACACCAGATTACCGGTCACCACGGCAGGGCCCGAGCGGCCCCGCCTGCAATCAAGATAATCCCGTGGCGCAAAAGTGGCGAGACCGTGGCGGGAAACACTCCGTTTCGCGGGAAACGCCGCGGTCAGGCGATCTTCAGGACGATCTTGCCGACATGCGCGCTCGACTCCATGCGGGCATGCGCCTCGGACGCGGCCTCCAGCGGAAACTCGGAATCCATCACCGGCCGGACCCGGCCCGCGGCGACCAGCGGCCAGACATGGTCGCGCAGGGCGCCGGCGATCCGCGCCTTGGCAAGGTCCGATTGCGGCCGCAGGGTCGACCCCGTGATCGTCAGCCGCCGCAGCATCACCGGCGCGAAGTTCAGTTCGACCTTCGGCCCCTTGAGAAACGCGATCTGCACCAGCCGCCCCTCGTCGGCCAGCGCCTTGACGTTGCGTGGCAGGTAGTCGCCGCCGACCATGTCGAGGATCAGATTCGCACCGCCCTCCTCGCGCAGGATCGCGACGAAATCATCCTCACGGTAGTTGATCGCCCGCTCGGCCCCCAGCTCGGTGCAGGCGGCGCATTTCTCGGCGCTGCCGGCGGTGGCGAAGACCCGCGCGCCGAAGATATGCGCCAACTGGATCGCCGTGGTCCCGATCCCGGACGAGCCGCCATGGACGAGGAAGCGTTCGCCCGCCTTCAGCCCGCCGCGCATGAACACGTTGGACCACACGGTGAAGAAGGTCTCGGGCAGGCAGGCCGCCTCTTTCAGGCCGAGGCCATCGGGGATCGGCAGGACATGGGCCGCGGGCGTGGCCACGTATTCGGCGTAGCCCCCGCCGGGCAACAGCGCGCAGACCTTGTCGCCGACGGCAAGGCCCGTGACATCGGCACCCAGCGCCACGACCTCGCCCGCGCCCTCCAGCCCCGGCAGGTCCGAGGCGTCGGGGGGCGGCGCGTAAAGCCCGGCGCGTTGCAGGGCGTCGGGGCGGTTCACCCCGGCATAGGCCAGGCGAATCACGATCTGGCCCGGTCCGGGGGTCGGAACCGGGCGCTCGGCGGGGCGCAGAACCTCGGGGCCGCCGGGCTCGGAGATCTCGACGGCGCGCATCTTCTGGGGAAGGGCCATGGTCAGTCCGCGGCCTGCGCGGCCCAGCTGCCCGGCATGTCGCGCCGGCGGGCATGCGGCGGCTTGATCTGGCGGCCCAGCCAGTCCGGCCCGATCGTGAAGGGCTTGAGCAGCGGGTTCTTGCGGACCTGCGACTTGAGCTTCTCGAAGCGCATCACGCCGCCGATCCGGCGGTCGAGGAATTCCGAGGTCGCGCTGTTGCCGGGGCTTTCGTCGCCCAGCCAGTACAGCACCGTCGCCCCGTAGACCGCCGAGAGCGAGGCACGCTTGGTGTACCAGTTGACGTCGTCGGAGCTGTCGCCGAGCACGGTCCAGATGCGATCCGCGGTGCCCCAGACGAGTTTCGAGCCGTCCGCGGCGTATTGCGGAAGCGCGAAAAGCGTGGCGCCGCGGCGCACGACTTCCTTGTCGTCGACGGCCTCCAGCCGGTAGCGGACGGCCAGCGCGACCTTGTCGCGGAACCGCATCTCGGTCATGTCGGTCTGCGCGAGGCGGCGCGCCATCTCGTCGTCGCCGCGCTTGTGAAAGGCGACGGCCAGGTCGACGGCGCCGCGCGGGCAGGCGGCGCGGGCCAGCGCCGGGTCGACACCCGAATCGGCGATCGCCGCGCGGAAGGATGCCTCGCTCCACCCGTCGAAGGGCACGTGCATCATCGCCGCGTCGAGCAGCGCCTCCCTCGTCTGGTCCAGGCCGTTCGTCGTCTCGGTCATCGGAGCCCTCCTGTTGCCGGGTCGGTTCTATGGACAAGCTAGCCAGCCGTTGGTATAAGGCCACTTCCTGCTGTCAATCGCAACTCTAACGGAAAGGTGGTGACAACCACATGCAGGTGACCGTTCGCGACAACAATGTCGACCAGGCGCTTCGGGCGCTGAAGAAGAAGCTTCAGCGCGAGGGCGTGTTCCGCGAGATGAAGCTCAAGCAGCATTTCGAGAAACCGTCCGAGAAGAAGGCGCGCGAGAAGGCCGAGGCCATCCGCCGTGCCCGCAAGCTGGCGCGGAAGAAGGCCCAGCGCGAAGGGCTTCTCTGAGCCCGTCGACATGGCGAACAGGGGGCTTCGGCCCCCGAAGCGACGACCCCCGCGGCCCTGCCCGGGGGTTTGTTGTTTGCGCCCTCCGGGGCCGCGACGGGCGATCGGAATTCCATCGGAATTCCATCGGACTTTCATCGGACTTTTGTCGGACCCTGCAGGCAGCCCCCCCGGCCGGTGCGCCGGCCCCGGCCCGCACGGCTCAGCCGCGGTCGGCCTGCCCGTAGCCCGCGGTGAACTGCGCCACCGCCTCGGCAAGCTGGGCGTCGCTCAGCGTCGGCGGATCGCCCAGCAAGAGCGCACCGTGATACTGGCGGGCCAGCGCCTCCACCTCGACGGCGAGCCACATCGCGCGGTCCAGCGTCGCCTCGGCCGCCAGCATCCCGTGATGCGCCATCAGACAGGCCTTGCGCCCCTCCATCGCGGCGATGATCCGGTCGGACAGCGCCTGGGTGCCGAAGGTCTCGTACGGGGCGCAGCGGATGGTCCCGCCCCCCGCCGCGGCGACCATGTAATGCACCGCCGGGATCTCCATGTGCATGATCGCCAGCGTCGTGCAGTAGGGCGCGTGGGCATGGACCACGGCGCCGAGTTCGGGCCGCGCGCGCAACAGGTCGAGGTGGAAGCGCCATTCCGAGGACGGCTTGCGCGCCCCGTGCGGCGTGCCGTCCATGTCGAGCGCGACGATGTCCTCGGGCACCATCTCCTCGTAGGGGATCGAGCTGGGGGTGACGAGAATCCGGTCGCCCTGGCGGACGCTGATATTGCCGGACGACCCCTGGTTCAGCCCGACCGCGTTCATCTTCAGGCAGGCGGCCACGATTGCCGCGCGCGTCTGGTCCTCGTCCATCCCGGCCTCCATCCTTCGCGCCCCTATACCGGCAAGGCGGTGGTCTTGAACACCGTTCTCAGCGCAAAGGAGGATTGCATCCGGGTCACGCCGGGCAGGCGCGTGAGGTATTGCCGGTGGATGCGGGCGAAATCCTCGCTGTCCTCGGCCACCACCTTCAGCAGGTAATCCGCGCTGCCCGCCATCAGGTGGCATTCCATCACGTCGGGCACCCGCGCGACCGCCTTTTCGAACGCCTCCAGCACCTCGTCGGCCTGGCCCGACAGCGTGATCTCGACGAAGACGGTCGTCGGCCGGCCGACCTTGCGCGCGTCCAGCAGCGCGACATAGCCGCGGATGAAGCCCGCCCGCTCCAGCCGGCTGACCCGGCGGTGACAGGCCGAGGGCGAGAGGTTGACCCGTTCGCTGAGATCGGCGTTCGAGATGCGCCCGCGCTTCTGAAGTTCGCGAAGCAGGCGCCGGTCCATGTCGTCAAGCTGCATGTACGAGCAAGGTCCTTCGATCAATCGCGCCCTTGTTGCACGATTCTGCCCCAGATGCACGGCCTCGCGCTATCAGAAATCAATGCATCGCCCCGCCGTCTGCGGCATCCTGCCGCCAGGAGGAAGGAGAGTTTCATGCGCATCGGATGCCCGAAGGAAATCAAGCCGCAGGAATACCGCGTGGGGCTGACGCCCAACGCCGCGCGCGAGGCGGCGGCGCACGGCCACGAGGTGCTGATCGAACGGGGCGCCGGGCTGGGCGCCGGGTTCACGGATGCCGATTACGACGCCGCCGGGGCGACGCTGGCCGACCGCGCCGGGGACGTGTTCGAGCGGTCGGACATGATCGTGAAGGTCAAGGAGCCCCAGGCGGCGGAACGCAAGCGGCTGCGGGCGGGGCAGGTTCTGTTCACCTATCTGCACCTCGCCCCCGACCCCGAGCAGACCCGCGACCTGCTGGACAGCGGCGTGACCGCCATCGCCTATGAAACCGTCACCGACACGGCCGGCGGGCTGCCGCTTCTGGCGCCGATGTCCGAGGTGGCGGGGCGGCTGGCCGCGCAGACGGGCGCCTGGGCGCTGCAGAAGGCCAATGGCGGGCGCGGCGTGCTGATGGGCGGCGTGCCGGGCGTGGGGCCGGCCGAGGTCGTGGTGGTCGGCGGCGGCGTCGTGGGCACGCACGCCGCCCGGATCGCCGCGGGGATGGGGGCCGAGGTGACGGTGCTGGACCGGTCGCTGCCGCGGCTGCGCTATCTCGACGACGTGTTCGGCGCGACGTTCCGCACGCGCTATTCCTCGGGCGGCGCGCTGGCCGATCTGCTGGGCCGGGCCGACATGGTGGTGGGCGCGGTGCTGATTCCCGGCGCCGAGACCCCCAAGCTGGTGCGGCGCGCCGACCTTGCGGGCATGAAGCCCGGCGCGGTGCTGGTGGACGTGGCGATCGACCAGGGCGGCTGTTTCGAGACCTCGCGCCCCACGACCCATGACGCCCCGATCTACGAGGTCGACGGGGTCGTGCATTACTGCGTCGCCAACATGCCGGGCGCGGTGCCGAGGAGTTCCACCATCGCGCTGGGCAACGCGACGATGCCCTACATGCTGGCCCTGGCCGACAAGGGCTGGCGGCAGGCCTGCGAGGACGACCCGCACCTGCTGGCGGGGCTGAACACCCATGCCGGGCACCTGACCTACTACGCGGTGGGCCGGGCGCAGGGACTCGACGTGCTGTCGCCGCATCTGGCGCTGAAGGAATAGCGGCGCGGGGGCCGGGCACCCCCGCCCCCGAACGCTCGGCCGCGCGCCTTCAGCACGTCGCGGATCTCGGCCGGAAGGTCCGCGGCGGTGGGGCCCCCGGGCTTTTCCGCCGCGGGCGTGGCGGGCATCGCCGCCGCCTCGATCCCGCTCACCGGCCTGACCCGCAGGACCACCACCCGGGCGACGATCGGGAAATCGATCGGCGCGGTGATGACGTTGCCGCGGGCGATGTTGCAATTCCGGTGGCGGTTTCCCAGAACGGCGGCGAAATCCTGTCGAGGGGGACCCGATGACCGAAGCGATTGACCACCCCGTCACGAAACGCTGGCCGCCGCGCACGCCGGGGGCGATCCAGCTTTATTCCTTTCCCACGCCGAACGGCGTCAAGGCCTCGATCATGCTGGAGGAGACGGGGCTTGCCTATGACGCGCACAGCGTGTCGATCCTGGAGGACGACCAGTTCGCCCCGGAATTCCTGGCGCTGAACCCCAACAACAAGATCCCCGCGATCATCGATCCCGACGGGCCGGGGGGCGAACCGCTGCCGCTGTTCGAGAGCGGGGCGATCCTGATCTACCTGGCCGAGAAGACCGGCAAGCTGCTGCCCGCCGAGCCGCGCGCGCGCTACGAGGTGCTGCAATGGCTGATGTTCCAGATGGGCGGCGTGGGGCCGTTCTTCGGGCAGATGGGCTTCTTCGTGAAGTTCAAGGGCAGCGAGATCGAGGATCCGCGCCCGCGCGAGCGCTATGTCGGCGAATCCGTCCGGCTGATGACGGTGCTGGACCGGCGGCTCGAAGGGCGGGACTGGGTCTGCGACGCGTACTCCATCGCCGACATCGCCATCGCGCCCTGGCTGCGCACGGTGGTGACGACCTACGACGCGGCCGGGATCGTCGGCTGGGACGGCTTCCGCAACCTGCCGGCCTATCTCGACCGCTTCCTTGGCCGCGAGGCCGTTCAGCGCGGCCTCGCGCAGCCGCCGCGGAACTGACCGCCGGACGGCGGGCGCGCCTGGGCGCCGGTCCGGCCATACCGCATCGGGCGGGGCCGCGCGCCGAGGCGCGCGGCGCCTCCGGCGGGAGTATTTGGGCCAAGAAGAAGGCGGCCGGGCCGCCACACGGGAGCGGGCCGGCGGCCACGCGCGCCGCCTGCGGCCGCGTGGCGATCCGAGGCGGTTGCAGGCGGCGCGCCGGGCTGGCGCGGCGCGGGCGTGACGCGCTCCCGCGCGTGGCGCTGCCCGTGATCTGCGGGCCGCCGCCGCGGGCCGCGCGGGCGGGCGTCCCGGGGCGATCCGGGCCTGCGCCGATCTGGGTCGCGCTGCCTCGCGTGGGGGGGCGACCGGCGCGCCCATCGATCGCGCAGCCCCGCGCACCGATGTCGATGCGCGGGGCCGGATTGGGGAGGGCCGCGCGGTCCCGGGCCCGGTGGTCCTCAGAACTCGTGCCAGGCGCCGGCGTTCGCGGCCATCGCGCGGCCCGCCATCGGCGCGACCGCCTCGTCGCGGGTGTCCGCAGCGGCGCGGAACGCCGGCGCGCGCGCCGCCCCGCCGGCGTGGCCCTTCAGGCGGAAGCGGGACACGAGCGTTTCCATCGTCGAGGATTCCTGTTTCAGGGTCGCCGCGGCGGCGTTGGTTTCCTCGACCATGGCCGCGTTCTGCTGGGTCACCTTGTCGAGTTCCGTCATGCCGACGTTGATTTCGCCGAGCCCGACGGATTGTTCGCGGGCGCCGGTCGCGATGCCGCTGATGAGATCGGCGATGTTGCCGACGCGGTCCACGATCTCGATCAGCGCATCGCCGGTGCGATTGACCAGGGAAACGCCGGACTCCACGTGCCTGGTGCTGGTGGAAATCAAGTCCTTGATCTCCTTGGCGGCCTCGGACGACCGCTGCGCCAGCGCGCGCACCTCGGAGGCGACCACGGCGAAGCCGCGGCCCGCCTCGCCCGCGCGCGCCGCCTCGACGCCCGCGTTGAGCGCCAGGAGGTTGGTCTGGAACGCGATGTCGTCGATCACGCCGATGATCTGGCTGATCCCGTCCGACGAGTTTTTGATCTCCGCCATGGCGCCCATCGCGTCCTTGACCACGCGGCCGGACTCCTCGGCGTTTCCGCGGGTTTCGCGCACCGCCGTTTCGACCTCGGCCGCGCTTTCGGACGCCGCCCGGACGCTCGAGGTCATCTCGTCGAGCGCCGCGGCGGTTTCTTCCAGCGTGGCGGCCTGGTTCTCGGTCCGCCGCGAGAGATCGTCCGAGGCCACGCTGATGTCGTTGGACCGCGCGTTGATCTCGGAGGCGTTCTCCACCACCGAGCCGAGAAGCTCGCTCAGGGTGTCGACCGCGGCGTTGAAGTCGCGGCGCAGGCGATCGCGGCCGCCCGAGAACTCCTTGTCGATCGTGTAGGTCAGGTCGCCCGACGCCAGGGCGGTGAGCCCGCGGCCGAGCAGTTCGATGGCCGCGGCCTGGTCCTCCTGGTCGCGCTCCTGCGCGGCTTCGGCGTCCCTCGCCTGCTGCAACTTGCTGCGCAGCGCGTCGAGACTGCGGGCGATCACGCCGATCTCGTCGGCGCGGTGAACCTCCGGCACCTCGTTGTCGAGCGCGCCGTCGGCCACCCGGGTCATGGCCCCGCTGACATGGGCCAGCGGCTGGCCGACCATGCGCTTGAGCAGGAAGGTGGCACCGGCCACCAGCGCCACGAACAGCGTCACGATCACGGCCATCATGGGCGCCGTGTCGGAGACGACATGGCCCATCATCTTGCTGTCGGTCCAGACCGCGCCGAACGCGCCGACCACCCGGCCGCTCTTGCCGTAGTGAATCGGAATGGCGATCATGAAGCGGTCTTCGAGCTCGGCGATCTCGCCGGTCGAGAGCGCGGTTCGTGCCAGCGTGGTCAACGCGCCGCGCGTCTCGGCCTCGGCGTCGCCCTGTTCATCGACGAGATTTCCGGCGCCGTCCCAGACCATGAGCTGGACGAACTCTTCGCCCGCGTTCGCGACATGTTCGTCGAGCGCGGCCTGAATCGCCACCTCGTTCTCGAACACGATGTGGCCGCCCAGTTCCTTGGCGCTGGCATGGGACACCTGTTCGAGAAGCTTGACCACCGAATCGTCGACCAGCGAGGTGCCGGTGCGCACCGAGGTCACGGTCAGAAGCGTGGCGACGATCAGGGTCGTGCCGGCGATCAGGCCGGCGATGCGGAGGAAGACGGAGGATCGCACACCGGCTGCCGTCGCAGTGTCTGTGGTTGGTTGCATGTCGGGTCTCCTGGTGCGCGTTCACATGAACTCTTCGGCATCGACGGCGACGGTCATCGCGCCGATCGGGGTTCCGGTTTCGGGGTCGAGCAGGGGAAACGAAATCTGGGCCTGGTACTTCTGGCTGGACTCGTCGTACTCGATCTCGCCGAGATGGATGGCATTCGGTCCCTTGCCGTAGGTCTGCCGGTGCTTGGCCTCGTCGCCCTGCCAGTAGTCGGAGGGCACGCTGGACGTGGCGACGTTCAGGCCGCGCGCATCCATCACGATGATCTCGGTCACGGCGCCGCGCATATCGACCAGCCGCGCGCGGAGCGCCTCGGAGGCGGGATGGCCGGTGATCCGGTCGATCAGCGGGGAGGACGCCGCGCCGATCTGGTCGCGCCATTCCCGGTCGAGCCGGTCGATATCGTCCTGCGAATGACCGGCGGTCTTGGCGTTCTGCGCGATCACGGCGTTCAGGACGACGGGATCGCCGGTCCAGGGCCGAACGGATGTTTCGAAGAAGGTCTTCATGTCGGCGTCGTAGGGGCCCGCGGTGGCCGCCGCGGCCACCGACCAGAACGCCCCCGCCACCAATGCGCGTCTCGTTCCAAGCATATGCATGCCTCTCGTTCCCGGTCTCGGACCGTGATGCCCCGTTCATGGCGCTAAAGGTCCGGTCTCAAAAAATCGCTAACGGTCCCCCGCCCGGCCGGTGATCCAGAGCGGCGCGCGGCTCCACCTCGGCGGCGTTCTCCGCTTCCGGCGCGGCCTGACGCTCTGCCTCGGGTTCGGGGCGCGCATCGGGCAACCCACTCTGCCGAAGCAAGAAATCGTCGCCGGCAGGCGGCGTGGCGTGGCGTGGTGACTCGTCTCGTCGGCGCGGAGTATCGCCCCACGATTGCGGCGTTTTCGGTCTGAGAAAGTGCTTAGAATTGGTCGAATAACGAGTCGGCGCGGCAGCGGCCGGATCGTCGCGCAGGCCGCGCGCCGACGGGCGCTGACGGGCGCTGACGGGCGCTGACGGGCGCTCGATCCTCCAAACGCATATTTTCGCCCTTTGCCGGTGCGGACATTCGAGCGAGGATACCTGCGCATCGGCCGGCGGACGGTGCGATTCCGCCTGACAGCAGGGCGGTCGGACGGGGGGAGGCGACACTGTGAGCATCCGGCAGGACGCCGGCGGGAGGACCGGGGCCGACGCGGCGCGTGGCGTGACGAGCGGCCCGGGGTTCATCGCCAGGCGGTGGCGAAGGCCTCTGCGCGCAGGGGCCGACGCGGCCGCGCGGTCTCGGGCAGCGACGGGTGTCGCAGCTTTCAGCGGATCGCGCGGCAAGGCCGCGAGATCGTCGGGAGGGGACTGCAAGGGATGATCCGAAAGCCCCTTCCCTCCGCCCTCCTCCTCGCGGCGCTGTCCGCCGCCACCGCGGCGCATGCCGAACTGCCGCTTTTCGCCGCCACCTGCCCGATCGGCGGCAACGTCGACGCGGACCGGACCGGGACGGTCCGGGTCGGGGGCACTGTCGCCACGGTCAGGGAGTTCAACCCGACCTACTACGAAGCGACCCATGACGGCGTGACCTACAGCATCAGCCACGAAGGCGGCGGCCAGGGGCTGATCGTGAGCTTCTCGGCCTCCGGCGGACGCAACGGGATATGCACCATCCTGTCGGCCGGGCCGGTGCCGGGCGGCGGGTCGACGGCCCGCGGGGGCCTGCTGCCCGAGGAGGATTTCTTCGTCGTCGACCTGTCGTCCCCCGGCGGGCGGCTCAACATCCGCAACGCCCCGCGCCCGTCGGGCGAGCTGCTGGGCACGATTCCGAATGGCACGAACGTCATCAACCGGGGCGGCTGCACGATGTCGGACGGCGCGCAGTGGTGCAAGGTCCAGGCCGAGGGCGGCGGGGCGACCGGCTGGGTCGCGGCGCGCTTCCTGCGGCTGCCCGGGCCGGGCGGCGGCGAGTCCGCGGCGACCGCCGACGACGGCGGCGGGGCGATGGCCGGCCGCGGCGGCAACACCGTGCGCGTGCAGTTCGCACCGGGCACGACAGGGACGGAACTGACCGGCCAGCTTCTGCCCGGACAGTCGCGGCGCTACGTGCTGGGCGCGGCGACCGGTCAGGACCTCTACTTCCGGCTCGCCGCGAACGGTCCGGGGATGACATACGTGATCTACAACCCCGATGGGTCCGTCATGCAGGACGAGGTCGGCGCCGATCGGGAGTTCCGGACCCAGCTCTGGCAATCCGGCGATCATACCATCGAGGTCTACAACACGGCGAACGGCGCCCAGTCCTACAACGTGATCTTCGGGATCGAATGACGCGGCCCCGTCGCGGTCGACCCGCCAACAGCAGAGGAGAGAAGCATGACCCGGACATTCAGACTCATCGCGGGGCTTGGCGCGCTTGCCGCCCTGAGCGCCTGTGTCGAGACGACGGGGGGCAGCGCCGCGCAGATGCCGGTGGCGCCGGGCAGCCCGGCCTTCATCACCGGCATGTCCCCGGATGTCAGCCAGGCCGCGATCAATTCCTGCCGCTCGGCCCTGGCGTCCCAGACCACGGGCGGCGTCACCGTGGTCGGCAGCGAGTTCTCGCAGGCCAACAGCGCCGTCTACATGCGCGTCGGCGCGAATGGCGCGCCGTGGCGTTGCCTCGTCTCGAATGACGGGCGCGGGCCGGATCTGATGTTCATGGGCAGCGAAGGCTTCCTCTGACCGGAACGCCCCCCGGGGCGGACCGCGCGTGCGGGGGCCCCGGGGGCGAAACAGACGGAGTCATCCATGCTCGACACCCTCGGCACACCCGTCAGATACGCGATCATCGGCTGTATCGGCCTCGTTCTGGGGTGGTTCATCTCGCGCCTGCTCTTTGACGAGGTGGCGGCCACCTGGTGGTCCTCGGCGCTCGCCGGCGCCGTGGGCGGCTATATCGGCGGCTGGCTCAAGGAGAGGCGTGACCGGTCATGAGCCGGCCCGCCAAGCTGTGCCGCCTCGTCACGGGGGGCTTCATCGTTCTCTACGTGGCGGCGCTCGCGCTTCTGGCGATCGGCACGTTCGGGGTGTTCGGGCAGCCGCGCGATCCGCTTTCGGGGGTGTTCCTCATCCCCCTGGGCCTGCCGTGGAACCGGATGATCGACGTCTTTCCCGAGCCCCTGTGGCCCTGGCTGGCCGCCGCGGCGCCGGCGGTGAATGCCGCGCTTCTGATCACGTTGTGTCGCATGCTGAACGGGGCGGCGCGCGGTCACGAATGATGTCGAAAACGAAAGGACGGAACGGTTGGCAAGGTTCTGATCGGTTTGGCGGGGGTCCTGGTCGGTGCGATCGTCGGCGCGCTTCTGATCGCGCCGGTGATGCTGGGCGCCGGGGCGGGCACGGGCATCGCCGTGGGCATGAAGACGGCCGCATGCATCATGCAGGAGGCCGAGGAGGCGGGCATCGTGACCGCGGAGCAGGCGGAGCAGATCCGCGCCCTGGCCGCGGCGGAGTTCGGCGCGGACGTGCCCGAAGGGGAGAGCATGGGCGGCCCCACCGATTGCGCTACCTTCATGGACGAGATGCGGGCCGCCGCCTCCGAGTGAGGGGACGGTGGTGCCGCCCTTCGGTGGGGCGGCAATCGAAGCAGGGGGGACAGGACAGGACATGACGCAGGATCTCGGGTTCCGGCCGGGGCGCCGGGCGTTTCTCGCGGGCGCGGGGGGCGTGCTGCTGGCGGCCTCGGGCGCGCTGGGCCAGCATGTCTTCAAGGAACTCCACGAATTGCAGCCCGGCGAGTTCACCTGGCATCCCGAGCGCCAGCCCCGCGGGCCCGTGGCGGTGATCGTGTCGCTCGACGAGCAGCGGGTGCATGTCTACCGGGGCGGCGTGCGGATCGCGGTCTCGACCTGCTCCACCGGCAAGCCGGGGCACGAGACGCCCACCGGCGTCTTCGTGGTGCTGCAGAAGGATCGCGACCACCGCTCCTCGACCTACAACAACGCGCCGATGCCCAACACCAACCGGCTGACCTGGGACGGGATCGCGCTGCACGCGGGCAACCTGCCGGGCTACCCGGCGTCGCACGGCTGCGTGCGGCTGCCGCTGAGATTCTCGGCGCTGCTGTTCGAGGTCACGCATCTGGGCACGCCGGTGATCATCGCCGACAGCCACAGCGCGCCGGCCGAGGTGGTGCATCCGGGGCTGGTGCTCTCGGGCTACGCGGAAGCCGAGTTCGAGGAGGTGCTGGCCACGCTGGAGGACCGCAAGCACCCGTCGGACTGGGCGCTGGACGACGCCCATCCGATCACCTCGCTGATCGCCTCCTCCTACGACGCGAAGCTCGTGGTGATCGAGAACGACCGCGCGGTGGCCGAGGGGCGGCTGCTCTGGGACGGCGACCCGCTGGGGGCCCATGTCTACGTGCTGACCGGCGCCCATGACGGCGCGCGGGGCATGCACTGGGCGGCGCTGAGCTATGACGGCGCGGGGGCAGAGGCGATGCACGACCTGCGCCGGGTGCGCACCGAGCCGGAGTTCGCCCGCGACCTCAAGCGCCACGTCCATCCGGGCATGCTCTTCGTCTTCACAGACCTGCCGCTCCACCCGGACCGCCGCTCGGGCCGCGACTTCGTCATCATGTCGTGAGAACCGTCCGCCAGCCGGAACGCGATCGGAGAGAGAAAAATGAGGATCGACTCCATTCATGGCGGATTGGCGCCGGTCCGAGGCGGGGGCGGCGGACGCATCCCGGGCACGGCGTTCGCCAAGGCCAATTCCGTCGCGGTGCTCCGGGAGGCCAGCACCACCGTCCGGGCATGCCTGGTATCGAATGACGCCCCCCACTGTATCGCCGCGCCGGGCGGTGCGCCGGTCCACCTGTCCGCGCGTCCCGACCATGCCGAGCGCAGGAGTGGGGGCCGACGGCTGGCATGCCGATGCCCACGGCAACCTGAACGTTCATGGCGGGCCATCACGCCGCGCGCCGGGCCGTCCGGATGGGGACCTGGTGAGATGAAACGGACCCGCGTCACCGTCGCTGCGCCGCCGCTCGCCCACGCAGCCGCGCTGAGGCGGGGCAAGGGGCACGGCCGGTTGGATGGGCGCGCGCGACCTTTCGGGCAAAGGAAGCCGGGCGCAGGGCGGCCCGGTGCCGGGCGCGTCGAACGGGTGCGGCTTGCCGCCGGCACGACCGGCACGGCGCGCAGGGGTCGACCCGCTCCGGCGGCCTCCGCGACCTGTGTCCGGGGGACCCGCAACGGCCGGACCCTTTTCTCCGGCTGGCGGCCAACGGCCCGACCATGGCCCGACCGGGCGCGCCGTCCAAAGCGTCTCGCGGGCAGGTCCGGCAGCCGGGCGGCGGCGTTCGACGTGATCTTCGGGATCGCATCGGAAACCGGTTCAACCAAGCTGGAAGAGGCGAAGACAGCATGAACGGCAGCATCAGGATCATGATCGGCGCGGCGGCGCTCGGCGCCCTGGCGGGATGCGTCGAAACGGGTGGCAGCGGCGGCACCTCCGGCGGCGTGGTCGCGCCCGCCGGCATGGTCGACGAGTGCATACGGCAGGTCCGTGTCGGCCGGCCCGACGCCAGTATCACGACGCGCGACCCGATCCTCGCCGGCCCCGGCAATCGGGTCTTCGTCGGCATGACGGTCGACGGCATGAGCTGGGGATGCCGGATCGAGGATGACGGAAGCTACACCGCCTTCCCGACCTTCGCCAACTGAGGGCGCGGCTCGCCACGGGCTGCGACGGGGCGTTCGCGATCTGCGGGGCGGGGCTTCGGGACGATCCGGTTTCCGCCCGGTCCGCGTCCCGCGCGGTGTGCCGGCGGACGGCCGCCTTCGGCGCGCGGCCGGGCGCACGACGCCGGATGGCGTGCGCCCCGGGACGTGGACATGACCCGATGCGCGGAACCGACCGCCGGTGGCTGGCCCGGGGCGGTGTCGCTTTGGGGTGGCGCGGCCGGATCGGGCCGTTCGGGGTCGGGACGGCCAGAGACCTTCCGGCTCATGGAACGGGACTGCCCGCGCGGCCCCGGAGCGCGCGTCATCCTACAAGACGGTCGCCATGCGCGGGCGACGGAAGACGCGGCGCGGCCGGGCGCTCGGAAACGGCCGCATGACCGCCGCCCCGAGGAGCGCGCGCTTGGTCGCTGTCGCGCCGGATCGGCCTGTGCACGACCCGCTGCTGACCCGACAGCCGATCAGGCCCCCATCTCCTCGTCCATGTCGGCAAGCGGTTTCGCCGCCTCGCGCAAGGCCTCCATTGCCTTGGCGTAGGAGACCGGCTCGTCAACCGCCAGTCCCGCGGCCTCACGCATGGGCACGATCTGGTCCGCTTTCTCCGAGCCGTAGCTCAGCCAGAGCGCCTCGAAGTTCAGGGCCGGAACGCGCAAGGTGCGGATCTCGGCCTCCTTCTTCTCGTCGACGACGGCCAACGCCCGGGCCAGCGCCCTGCGGTAGGAGTCGAGATAGGCGGCCGAGGCCGACATCTGCAGCACGCGCGGTTCGTCGTCCTCGGAGAGGTCGAAGAACGCCTGGGGGCTGTCATTGCTGAGTTCGAAGACCCTGAGCGCCACCGCTTCGGGCGCCTTGCGGCTGCCCTTCTTTCCGACCAGCGCGTCGAGCCCCAGGGCATAGACGCGCTGCGCCCCGCCCAGCTCGGCCCCGTGCGCCTCGGCCGGCAGGTCGCCCGTGAAGGCCGGGTCCATCTTGGCGGCCAGCACCGGGCGCAGGTCCCAGATGCGCTGCAGCGCGAGTTCGGTCGGGTAGAGGATCCTGATCGGCAATTTGAAGTAACTCTTGGTGAAATAGGTGTGGGTCCACGTTCCGGAGCCCTGGTAGTTCGAGGCGAAATCCGCGACCGTGAGGTGGCTCTTGCCGTAGATCGGGTCGTCGATGTCGAGATACTCGGTCGTGCCGACCTTACCGTATCCGTAGATCACCATGAAGTGGCCGCCGCCCCCGTTCCAGCCGATGCGCGCGCCGACCGGCTTGCCGGCGTCGATCTCGGCCTTGATGGTGGCGAAGCTGGCCTGGCCGCTCATGTAGCTGACGAAGTTGTCGGTGCGGCTCAGCGCCCGGTCGAGATACCAGGGCACGTTGCACGGCGCCGGCACCGCCAGGTCGCAGCAATCGGTCCGGTCGAGTTCGGCGCCCGCCACCTTGCACTGGGTCCAGCTGCTGAACCGCCAGTAGAAATGCGAGACACTGGTGGCGGTTGCCGCCCAGCACCAGTTGGACTGGGTCTGAAGCTGCATGTCGAAATTCAACTGCTTGGACGAAAACCACACGAAGTCCCGCAGAATCGCGGCGTAAGGCCGGGACGTCGAAAGCACGTATTCCGAAAAGTTCATGGTCGCATCCTCCACAGGGCCGGGACGTTCCCGACCCTCTCCCTGCAGGCAGGATGACCCCCACCCCACGATCGTGGCAAGACCTTATCCGGGGCACGCGCCTTGGGACGGTCGGGGCGCGCGACGGGGCGGGTTGAGCGCCCCGCGCGCAATTTCGGGGCTCGGTGCGATGCCTGGCCGTGGATCGACCTGCATTCCTCGTGCTTCGGGTGGCGGTCGCGCCGGACCGTCAGAGCCGCTGGCCGCCCGCACGCAGCAGCTCGTCCATGCGGCGCTGCATGGTGTCGATCGCCCGCTCCAGATAGTCCGAGAAGGCCTGCGCGATCAGGGCCCGGGTCACGTAGCCCGGCGTCAGGATCGACACCCGGTTGCTGATGCGCGGGCTGAAACGGCGGATGACCAGGTCCGCGGACCGGGGCATCTGCACCACATGGCTGTAGGCGGTGATCATGTCGCAGATCATGTAGCAATAGCCCGAGGCCACGAATTGCAGACCGGGCAGCGAGGTGCGCAGTTCCAGCCGCTTGTTCAGGCGGCGCCCGGCCGAGCGGAACGCGGCCTCGGTCTGGACCGCGGTGGGATGCTCGTCGAAGAGGACGGCCATCGGCCGGCCGTCCAGCGTGTCGGGCGTGATGACCTCCGCCCGGGCGAGCGGGTCGTCCGCGCGCAGGACGCAGACGCATTCCAGGTCGAAATCCGTCTGGTCGATCGAGGCGCGCCGCCGGGGGGTCTCGGCGAAGCCGATATCGAATTGCTGGGAGGCCACGAGATCCTCGATCAGGTCCGAGGAGCGCATGTTGAACACGATGTCGACCTCGGACCGTCCCTCCAGGAATTCCGTCAGCAGCCGCGGCAGGAACAGCGACGAGGCCGCCGGGTGGCAGGCGATGCGCAGCTTGCCCCGCTCCAGCGCCCGGATATGGCCGAGCGTGAGCTTGGTGCGTTCGACCCGGGCAAGGATCGCCTCCGCCTCTTCCAGGAAGTAATGCGCCTCGGGCGTCGGGGTCAGCTTGCCCTGCTCGCGGATGAAGAGGGGAAAGCCCAGCTCCTGTTCCATCGTCGCGATCATCGTGCTGACGGCGGGCTGCGTGCGCCCGACGGTGCGGGCCGCCTGCGAGATCGAGCCGCTGCGCATGACCTCGCGGAAGGTGGCGATCTGTCGGAGCGAGAGGTTCATGCCGACCCATAAGGCGAATTGATGAAGTCAATCATATTTTCAAATTGATCTGATGGGGCCTGTCCAGTGAAATCTGTCGAAACCGGTGTCCGCCCGACATCGGGAGGGGGGCAAATGGACCGTTTCGCGAAATACCTGCTGACCGGGCTGATCGGCATCGTCGCGCTGGGGCAGTTCGTCCAGGTCATCACGCGCTATGTGCTGCAAGTGCCGGTGATGGGGCTGGAGGAGACGATGCTCTACCCCACGCTGTGGCTCTACATGCTGGGCGCGGTGAACGCGTCGCGCGAGAATACCCATATCCGCGCCAACGTCCTCGAGATCGTCCTCAAGACCCCGCGGCAGCACACCATCCTGGCCATCGTGGGCGAGATCATCAGCCTGATCGTCGGCCTGTGGCTCTTGAGCTGGGCGTGGGAGTACACGCGCTATGCCTGGCGCGTCTGGAAGGAAAGCCCGACCCTCTACATCCCGACCTTCTACTCGGACGTGGCGCTGGTGGTCGGCATCACCCTGATGATGATCTACACCGCCTGGCACCTCTGGGGCCATGTACGCAGCCTGTCGCGCGGAGCCGTCCAATGATCGAGATCGCGCTTCTGTCCATCGGCATCCTGGTGCTGACGCTCACCCTCGGGGTGCCGCTGCCCTACTGTTTCGGCGCGGCGCTGATGGTGATGTATTTCATCGGCGACGTGACGATGAAGGGCATGATGCTGTGGGGGTTCCAGCAGCTGGGCAACCCGGTGCTCCTGGCCATCCCGCTCTTCGTGCTGGCCGGCACGATCATGTCGGAATCCGGCATCGCCGCCTCGCTGTTACGCTTCGTCAATGCCTTCGTGGGCCATGTGCGCGGGGGCCTGGGCGTGGTGGCGGCCGTGTCCTGCGCGGTGATCGGCGCGATCTCGGGGTCCGGTCTGACGGGCATCGCCGCGATCGGCCCGCTCCTGATCCCCGAGATGGAAAAGCGCGGCTATCCCCGCGAATACGCCACCGCGCTGATCGCCAATTCCTCGATCCTGGGCCTCTTGATCCCGCCCTCGGTGACGATGATCGTCTATGGCTGGGTCACCGACACGTCGATCCTCGCCTGTTTCCTGGCGACGCTGGGGCCGGGGTTGCTGATCATGTTCAACTTCTCGGTCGTGAACCTGTGGATGAGCCGCAAGTTCCACCTGCATCTCGACGAGAAGCCCAGCTTCAAGGACCTGTCGGGCGAGGTCGCGCGGCGCGGCTTCAACGCGACGCCGGCGCTGCTGATGCCGATCATGATCCTCGGCGGCATCTATGGCGGGGTGATGACCCCGACCGAGGCCGCGGCGCTGGCCGTGATCTACGCCATTCCGGTGGGCTTCTTCATCTACAAGGGCCTGCGCTGGGAAAACTTCCTGTCCGCCGGCAAGGAGGCCGCGACCGCCGTGGGCGCGATCATGTTCATGATCCTGTTCTCGATGATCCTCGGCCAGATGTTCGTCTACGAGAGCATCCCGCAGCAGCTGGTCAGCTCGATCTTCGAGATCACCGAGAACAAGGTGCTGCTGCTGATCATGATCAACATCCTGCTGTTCCTGGTCGGCATGGTGGTCAACGACGTGACCGCGATCATCCTGATCGCGCCGCTGCTGCTGCCCTTGATGAACGCCATCGGGGTCAGCCCGGTGCAGTTCGCCGCGATCATGGGGGTGAACACGGCGATGGGCGGCGTGACCCCGCCCTATGCCTCGATCCTCTATCTCGGCGCGCGGATCGGCAACGTGAAGGTCACCAAGGTGATCCCGCCCGCGATGGTGCTGATCGTGACCTGCTACGTGCCGGTGGTGTTCCTGACCTCGCTCTGGCCCGACCTCTCGCTCTTCCTGCCGCGCGTATTCGGCTACTGACCCAAACCAACAGAGGAGACAGACCCATGACGAAATTCCCGACCGGCACGGCGGCCATCGCGCTGATGGCGCTCACGGGGGCGGCGAGCGCCGCCGACCTCAAGATGAGCCACGTGCGCCCGCAGGACGCCACCATCGACACGGAGTTGCGCGCCTTTGCCGAGGACGTGTCCGAGGCCACCGGCGGTGACGTGAACATCGAGATCTTCCCCGCCTCCGCGCTGGGCGACTACACCACCGTGCAGGAACGCATCAGCGTGGGCGCCATCGACATGGCCACCCAGCCCGCCGCCACCGCCGCCGACCGGCGGATGCAGATCAGCTCGTTCCCCTATCTCGCCAACGGCTGGGACGAGGCGCGCGCGATCTACGGCCCCGAGGGTCCGGTGCGCGAGGTCATGGCCGAGCTTTACGCCGCGCAGGACATCAGCATGCTGGCGGCCTACCCGGTCTATTTCGGCGGCATCTCGCTGAACACCGACCCGGTGAATCCCGGCGACCCCTCTGAATCGAACGGCATCAAGGTGCGCGTGCCCGGCATCAAGAGCTTCCAGCTGACCGGGCAGGCGCTCGGCTACATCCCCTCGCCGATCCCGTTCTCCGAGGCGTTCACCGCGATCCAGACCGGCGTCGTGGACGGCGTGATCGGGTCCGGCGCGGAAGGCTACTACGCGTCGTTCCGCGACGTGACCAAGGCCTACATCCCCGCCAACACCCATTTCGAGGTGTGGTACATGATCATCTCGAACGAGTCGCTGTCCGGGATGGACGCCGAGGACCAGGAGGCGCTGAAGACGGCCGCCGCCGAGTTCGAGGCCCAGCGCTGGACCGTGGCCGAGGAAGACCAGGGCAAGTGGGAACAGCGGCTGGCCGACGACCTGGGCGCCACCGTGGTCGAGCTGAGCGACGAGCAACTCGCCGCCATGGCCGCCAAGGTCCGCGAGGACGTCTGGCCCGAGGTGCTGCAGGACGTGGGCGCCGAGTGGGGCCAGGGCATCCTCGACCAGATCGGCAAGTAACGTGTGAACGCCTGGCGGGCGGCCCCTCGGGTCTGCCCGCCGACGCCCCTGTCGCGAAGGAACCTCTCGGATGGACGCGGACTATGCCATCATCGGCGGCGGTGTCGTCGGGCTCTCGGTGGCGTGGGGGCTGTTGAAACGCGGCCGGCGCGTGATCGTGATCGACGGCGATGACGGGTCGTTCCGCGCCAGCCGCGGCAATTTCGGGCTGGTCTGGGTGCAATCCAAGGGCATGACCCAGCCGCGCTACGCGCAATGGAGCCAGCACTCCGCCGCGATCTGGGCCGAGTTCGCCGCGGAACTGGGCGACACCACCGGGCGGGCCGTGCCCCTGGAACAGAAGGGCGGCTACGACCTGCATTTCTCCGAAGAGACCTTGCAGGCCACCGTCGAGAAATACGAGGCGCTCAAGGCGAAACTCGGCGGCGACTACCCGTTCGAGGTGCTGGGCCACAACGCGCTCCGCAAGGAGGAGCCCCATATCGGCCCCAGGGTCGTCGGCGCGATCCTGCATCACCAGGACGGGCATGCGAACCCCTTGCAATTGCTCCGGGCGCTGGCCGATGATGTGCGCCGGATGGGCGGTCGGGTGCTGAACGGCAAGACCGTCAGCGAGGTCGACAAACCCGACGGGTTCCGCATCCGCTGCAGCGACGGCACCACCGTCACGGCCGGAAAACTGGTCCTCTCCGCAGGGCTCGGGGCCGCCACGCTGGGCCCGAAACTGGGCTTCCGGGCGCCGGTGCGGCCCCAGCGCGGGCAGGTTCTCATCACCGAGAAGATGCCGAAGATGATCAACCGCCCCTCGCTGATCGCGCGGCAGGTGGACGAGGGCGGCATCCAGATCGGCGCGACCAACGAAGAGGTCGGCCATGACGACCGGGTGACCCAACCCGGCCTGTCCGGCCTCGCCGCCGAGGCCATCGCCGCCTATCCCGTTCTGGCCCGGGCGCAACTGGTGCGCAGCTGGGGGGCGCTGCGGGTTCTGTCGCCCGACGGGCTGCCGATCTATCAGGAAAGCCGCGAGATGCCCGGCGCCTATCTGGTGACGTGCCACAGCGGCATCACGCTGGCCGCGGTGCATGGCCGGCTCCTGCCCGATTGGCTGGAGGGCACCGCCGCCGCCCCGGATCTGGAGGTATTCAGTGAAGACCGCTTCGCCGTTCCTGGAGCTTGAAGAGGCACGCCGCGTGCCGGTGCGTTTCGACGGCACGGTGCTGGACCTGCCCGAGGGCGCGAACCTGGCCGCCGCCCTGCTGGCCGCGGGGGTCCGGGTGTTCCGGCACAGCCCGGTTTCGGGCGCCCCGCGCGCGCCCTTCTGCATGATGGGGGCCTGTTTCGACTGTCTCGTGGAGATCGACGGCGTGGTGCGGCAGGCCTGCATGGTCGAGGTGACCGAGGGCCTGCAGATTTCCCGCCCGCACGAAGGGGGCCTGCCGGATGGGGCATAGCGATCTGATCGTCGTCGGGGCCGGACCGGCGGGCATGGCGGCCGCCGCAACGGCCGCCGAACACGGGCTGAGCGTGACGGTGCTGGACGAACAACCGCGCCCCGGCGGGCAGATCTACCGCGACGTGGACCGTGCCGCGCCCCTCCGCGGCGCGCTTCTGGGCGCGGATTACGGCCATGGGGCGACCCTCACCGCCGGGCTGCGGCACGCGCGTGTCACCCACCTGGCCGGCGCGGTCGTCTGGGCCATCGAGGACGGGTTCCGCGTGAGTTTCACGCGGGACGGCCGCGGCGCGCAGGTGTCGGGGACGCGGCTCCTGCTGGCCACCGGCGCGCTGGAACGGCCCATGCCGCTGCCGGGCTGGACCCTGCCCGGCGTGATGACCGCCGGCGCCGCGCAGATCCTGCTCAAGCAGTCGGGGGTGCTCGCGCAGCGCGCGGTGCTGGTCGGCACCGGGCCCCTGCTCTACCTGATCGCGGCGCAGATGGTGCGGGCGGGCACGCCGCCGCTGGCGCTGGTCGAGACGCAGGGCCGCGGCGATCTTGCCGCGGCGATGCGGCATGTCGGGGGTGCACTGCGGGGCTGGCCCTACCTGGCGAAAGGGCTGGGGCTTCTGTCGGAACTCAAGCGGGCGCGCGTGCCGCGGTTCACCGGCGCGACCGGGATCGCCGTGGAAGGCGACACCAGGGCCGAGGCCGTCAGCTTTCGCAGCGGCGGCAAGGCGCACCGGATCGCCTGCGACACGGTTCTGATGCATCACGGGGTGGTGCCGAACACGCAGGCGGCCCGGTCGCTGGGGGTCGCCCATCGCTGGGACGCGGTGCAGCAGTGCTTTTCGCCGGTGCTCGACCGATGGGGGGCGAGCGATGTCGCCGGGGTATTGATCGCCGGGGACGGCGCGGGGATCGGCGGGGCGCAGGCCGCCGAACTCGCCGGGCGCCTGGCCGCGCTCCGGGCGGCGTCGGACCTGGGGATGCTCTCGGCCGGTGATCTGGAGGCGGTGGCCGGACCGCTGCTGCGCAGGCAAGCCAGGGAGTTGGCTGCCCGCCCCTTCCTCGACACCGCCTATCCGCCCTGTGCCGAGGCGTTGGCCCCGGCGGATGCCACCATCGTCTGCCGCTGCGAGGAGGTGACGGCGGGCCAGGTCCGCGGTTACGCGAAACTCGGCTGCCGGGGACCGAACCAGGCCAAGGCGTTCGGCCGGCCCGGCATGGGCCCGTGCCAGGGCCGATATTGCGGCCTGACGGTCACCGCCCTTCTGGCCGAGGCGACCGGGCAGACGCCCGACGAGACCGGCTATTTCCGCATCCGCCCGCCCCTGAAGCCCGTGACGCTGGGCGAATTGGCGGCGATGCAGGACACCCGACAGGACGCTGCAGAATAAGGGAAAGACATGATCGAACGACTGGAAACCGGCACGCGGATGAGCAAGATCGTCAAGCACAACGGCGTGGCCTACCTGTGCGGGCAGGTCGGGGAGGGCGCCACGGTGGCCGAGCAGACGCGCGATTGCCTGGCCCGCGTGGACGCGCTGCTGGACCGGGCCGGCTCGTCCCGCGACCGGATCCTGCAGGCGATCGTCTGGCTGTCGGACATGGCGGATTTCGCCGAGATGAATGCCGTCTGGGATGCCTGGGTGCCCGAGGGGCACGCCCCGGCGCGCGCCTGCGGCGAGGCGAAACTGGCCCGACCGGAGCTCCGGGTCGAAATCATCGTGACCGCGGCCTGCTAGCCCCGTCCGCCGCCGTGTCTTCCGGTCCTTCCGTCCATGATGATGCGGGAGGCTGGCCCTACTGTCCGTCCCGATTTCCCTTGACGGCCCTCCGCCCTCCCTTCGCGCGCGCCTCGGTGGTGGCGAAGTGGCACAGCCGGTGAGCGCAGGCGAAGCATGGTCCCACCGGAACAACGGGTCGGACCATGCGGACGGGAGGTCTGTCCCCCGCGTCTCGACCATCGAGACGTTTGCTTCGCGGTCCAGCCTGTTCGATGGGGCCGTCTTGCCGTCCGCATCCGCGCGGCGGTCGGCGACGGCCACGTCGAGGCGGCTCTAACCACACAGGCTCTTGTACGGAGAGCTGAGCACGTGCCGCCTGTGCCGGGCGCCCATGTCGTGATGCCCTTGGCCGGGTTTCACCGGGCAAAATGCGGGATCGAACGCGCTGAGGGCCGCGGCGAGGGCCGTGCAACGACACGCAGGCTTCGGAGATTTCCTGCTGCGGCCAGACCGGACATCGCGCGGCGGCGCGGCTCAATCTCCACGGCCGGGCTTGATCGGGGGCGCGGTGTGGTCCTACCCTCGCACGAGGTCGATGAGGGAGGACGTCGTGCGCGACATCGACCACGTGACGGAAATCGACCGCGTGCTGAAGGGCATCGCGACGGGACGGGACGACGTGGTCGCCGCCTCCTGGCGGCGCTGCGTCGAATCCTATGGCATGGATCCAACCCGCGTCGAGGCGGCCCATATCGTGACCGAGGCCCAACTGCGCGAGCATCGCGAGCAGGCCGAGCGGCTCATCGCCATTGCGCGATCCGGCCTGCAGGCGCTGTTCCGGCAGGTGGCCGGGCAGAACTACGTCCTGCTGCTGGCGGATTCCAAGGGCGTGACGGTCGACTTCTTCGGCGATCCCCGCTTCGAGGACGACTTGCGCGACGCGGGGCTGTATCTCGGCTCGGACTGGTCGGAGGACCTTGCGGGCACCTGCGGCGTGGGGTCGTGCATCGTCACCGGAGAGGCTGTCACCATCCACCAGTCCGACCATTTCGGGCTGGCGCACACGCCGCTGTCCTGCACCGCCGCACCGATCTACGACACGGGCGGATCGCTGGCCGCGGTGCTCGACATCTCGCTCTTGCGCTCACCCACGCCGAAGGCCAGCCAGAACCTCGCGATGAATCTGGTGCGCGCCTCGGCCCGGCGCGTCGAGATGGCCAACCTCATGGCGATGACGCGGCGCGACTGGGTGCTGCGGTTTTCCGCCAGCCCCGAGTTCCTGGAGGTCGACCCGGAGGCGGCCGTGGCGCTGGACGGCTCGGGCCGGATCATCGGGCTGACCGGCGCGGCGCGCAGCCTGCTGGGCGCGGCCGGGGGCGACCGGCCGTTGATCGGGCAGCGGATCGACGCGCTGATGGACCTGTCGGTCGACGATCTGCCCGACCTGATGCGCGGCCGCCCGGCCGAGGACCGGGTGCTGCGGCTGAAGGACGGGCGCGGGCTCTTCGGCCATGCGATCGCGCCGCAGACCGCGCACGGCCTCGCGCGCCGGCACGCCAATGACCTGCCCGGCGCGTTGTCGAGCTTTGCCGGCCCCGACCCGGCGCTGCAGCGCCTGCTGGCCGAGGCCGCGCGGCTGGCCCGCACCGGCATTCCGCTGGTCATCGCCGGCGAGACCGGGACCGGCAAGGAACGGCTGGCGCGTGCGCTCCATGTCTGCGGCCCCGGCGAACGCCCGTTCCGGCACGTCGTCTGCGCGGGCCTGGGGTCCGCCGGGGTGGAGGCCGCGCTCGGCGACCTCGGCGACGCGCCCGCGACGCTGTTCCTCGACGGCCCCGAGGACCTGGGCCCCGGGGCGCAGGCGGCGCTGCTGTCGGTCCTGTCGCGGGCGCCGCGGCTGCGGGCGATCTCGGCCAGCCGGGGCGACCTGGCCGAAGCCTGCCGGGAGGGCCGGTTCCGCCGCGACCTGTTCTTCCGGCTGGCCGGGCTCACGCTCGCCGTGCCGCCGCTGCGCCACCGGCAGGATTTCGACTGGCTGCTGGACCGGCTGCTGACCCGGCGCAAGGCGGGCGACCGGCAGCTTTCCCCGGCCGCGCGCGCGGAACTCAAGGCGCGGGCCTGGCCCGGCAACATCCGCGAGCTGGAAAACGCGCTCGACGTCGCGGTGGCGCTGGCCGAGGGGCCCGTCATCGACACCGCCGACCTGCCGCCGCCGGCCTGCGCCCAAGCGGCGGAGCCCGATCCGTCCGACGACCTGGAGACGCTGCTCGCGGCCTGCGACTGGAACATGGCGCGCGTCGCGCGGCGGCTGGGCGTGAACCGCTCGACCGTGATGCGCCGGGTCCGGAAAAGCGGGCTGGTGCCTCCCGCCTGAGCGTTGCGGGCGGGCGTTGCGCGGCGTTGCGCGCGCAACGGCGCCGAGGGCGTTCACCAGGAAGTGCGGCACTCTGCCGCAATTTCTCTGGCGTTTGTGACGCCTTTTGCGACAGCCTGTCCGGCGAGACATCGCGAAAGGGAGGAAACGCATGCTCGACACGACCATAGCCGATACCACGCGGGAGGCGCTCTCGGCGTTCGGCGACGCGCTGGAACAGGGCGATCTCGACCGCGCGGTCGAGATGTTCTCCGAGGACTGCTACTGGCGCGATCTCGTCACGTTCACCTGGAACATCAAGACGGTGGAGGGCAAGGAGCAGGTGCGCGACATGCTGGAGCACCAGCTTGCCACGACGAAGCCGCGCAACTGGGGCCTGGCCGAGCACGAGATCCCCACCGAGGAGGACGGCGTCACCACCGCCTGGATCGTCTTCGAGACCGATCTTGCGCGCGGCTACGGGCTGATCCGGCTGAAGGACGGCAGGATCTGGACCCTGCTGACGACGATGGTGGAACTCAAGGGCCATGAGGAGCCCAAGGGATTCGCCCGGCCGCTGGGCGCCAAGCACGGCGCCGGGAAGAACCGCACCACCTGGAAGGAGGAGCGCGAGGCCGAGGAGCGCGAGCTGGGCTACGAGACGCAGCCCTATGTCCTGATCGTCGGCGGCGGGCAGGGCGGAATCGCGTTGGGCGCGCGGCTGCGGCAACTGGGCGTGCCGACGATCATCGTCGAGAAGAACGACCGCCCCGGCGACAGCTGGCGCAACCGCTACAAGTCGCTCTGCCTGCACGACCCGGTCTGGTACGACCACCTGCCCTACATCAAGTTCCCGGAGACCTGGCCCGTCTTCAGCCCCAAGGACAAGATCGGCGACTGGCTGGAGATGTATACCAAGGTGATGGAGTTGAACTACTGGACCCGCACCACCTGCAAGGAGGCCAGCTACGACGAGGCCGCGGGGGCGTGGACAGTCAAGGTGGACCGCGACGGCGAAGAGGTCGTGCTGAAGCCGAAGCAACTGGTGCTGGCCACCGGCATGTCGGGCAAGCCGAACGTGCCCGAGTTTCCCGGCATGGAGAAATTCCGGGGCGACCAGCACCATTCCTCGCAGCACCCCGGCCCTGACGCCTACAAGGGCAAGAAATGCGTGATCGTCGGGTCCAACAACTCGGCCCATGACATCGCCGCGGCCCTGTGGGAACACGACGCCGACGTGACCATGGTACAGCGGTCGAGCACGCATATCGTGCGCTCGGACACCCTGATGGATATCGGCCTGGGCGGGCTTTATTCCGAAGAGGCGGTGCAGAACGGCATGACCACCGAAAAGGCCGACCTGATCTTCGCCTCGCTGCCCTACCGGATCATGCACGAGTTCCAGATCCCGCTCTACGAACAGATGAAGGAGCGCGACAAGGCGTTCTACGACGGGCTGGAAAAGGCCGGGTTCTGGCTCGACTGGGGCGCCGACGGCTCGGGTCTATTCATGAAGTACCTGCGCCGCGGCTCGGGCTACTACATCGATATCGGCGCGAGCCAGCTGATCATCGACGGCGAGGTCAAGCTGGCCCACGGCCAGGTGTCCGAGATCGTGGAGGACGGGCTGATCCTCGATGACGGCACCAGGCTGGAGGCCGATCTGATCGTCTATGCCACGGGCTATGGCTCGATGAACGGCTGGGCGGCGGACCTGATCGGCCAGGACGTGGCCGACAAGGTCGGCAAGTGCTGGGGGCTCGGCTCCGACACGCCGAAGGATCCCGGCCCCTGGGAGGGCGAGCAGCGCAACATGTGGAAGCCCACGCAGCAGGAAGGGCTGTGGTTCCACGGCGGCAACCTGCACCAGTCGCGCCACTACTCGCAGTTCCTCGCGCTGCAACTGAAGGCCCGGATGGAGAACCTCCCGGTTTCCGTCTACGGTCTCCAGGAGGTCCACCACCTCGGATGACGCGCGCGCGGCCGGGATCGGCCTCGCACCGATCCCGGCCAACCCACGGAAAAGGAGAAAGACATGAACGACAAGACCATGCGCGCGGCCGTCTGGCACAAGGCGCGCGATCTTCGCGTGGAGGACGTTCCGGTTCCCGACATCACCGATCCGCATGCCGTGCGCGTCAAGGTCGCCGCCTGCGGCATCTGCGGCAGCGACCTGCACGAATACGCGGCCGGCCCGATCTTCATCCCGGTGGATACGCCGCACCCGATCAGCGGGGACCGGGCGCCGATCGTCATGGGGCACGAATTCGCCGGCGAGGTCGTCGCGGTCGGCGACAAGGTGACCCGCGTCAAGCCCGGCGACCGGGTGGCCATCGAACCGATCCTGTCGCCCAACCGCGACGGCGCCTATCTGATGGAACGCTACAACCTCAGCCCGCTTCTGGGGTTCCACGGCCTGTCGGGCGGCGGCGGCGGGTTTTCCCAGTTCACCGTGGTGGGCGAACACATGCTGCACCCGATGCCGGACGACCTGTCATGGGAACAGGGCGCATTGGTGGAGCCGGCCGCCGTTGCCCTTCACGCGGTGCGTCAGAGCAGCCTGAAGGCCGGCGACAGCGCCGCCGTCTTCGGCGCCGGTCCGATCGGGCTGATGGTGATCGAGGCGCTCAAGGCTGCCGGTGCCGCCAGCATCCATGCGGTCGAGGTCTCGGATGTCCGCCGCCAGAAGGCCGAGGACCTCGGCGCGACCGTCCACAACCCGGCCGATGGCGATGTCGTCGAGTCGATCCATGACGCCTCGGCGGGCGGGGTCGACGTCGCCTTCGAGGTCACCGGCGTCCCCTCGGTGCTGGCGCAGAGCATCGATGCGACCCATCCGGGCGGCGAGGCCGTCATCGTCAGCATCTGGGAGAGCAACGCGTCCTTCCAGCCCAACACGCTGGTGATCAAGGAGCGCACGATGCGCGGCATCATCGCGTATCGCCATGTCTATCCTGCGGTCATGGCCCTGATGCAGAAGGGGTATTTCAGGGCCGAGGATCTCGTGACCGACCGGATCGCCCTGGACGACGTGGCCGAAAAGGGGTTCGAGAAACTGCTGAACGACAAGTCGCAGATCAAGATCATGGTGACGCCGCCGGGCTGAAACGGGCGGCGCGCCTTGCGGCGCCCCCCGCACCTGGGGCAGCTTCGGGATGCGATGCCCCATGGCCCTGCCGGGGCATGACGAGCGATCAAGAGAGGATAGCATGAACACAAGGGACTGGAGCGCGGCCTTCGATGCCGTACTGGACGGCGTGACCACGGGCGACACGGCGGCGCGCGTGCCCGGCGTGGTGGCGTTGGTCACCGACCGCGAGGCCAACGTCTACGAGGGTGCGACGGGCGTCCGCGATCTGGGCACCGGGGCCCCGATGACCACCGACACCGTCTTCGCGATCTTCTCGACCACCAAGGCGGTCGGCGGCACGGCGGTGATGCAATGCGTGGAGGAAGGGCTCCTGGATCTGGACGCGCCCGCC
This sequence comes from Rhodovulum sp. ES.010, assembly GCF_900142935.1. Taxonomy (NCBI): domain Bacteria; kingdom Pseudomonadati; phylum Pseudomonadota; class Alphaproteobacteria; order Rhodobacterales; family Paracoccaceae; genus Rhodovulum; species Rhodovulum sp. ES.010. Next base: position 2,175,311 of record NZ_FSRS01000001.1, read on the forward strand.
AGGGACTACGCGCCCGAGATCGGCGAGCTTCGGGTGCTGGACGGTTTCGACGACGCCGGCAACCCGAAGCTGCGGGCGCCGAAATCCGACATCACCACGCGCCAGCTGATGCTGCACACGGCCGGCTTCGGCTACGACTTCTTCAACGAGAACTACCTGAAGATGGCAGAGGCGCATGGCCAGCCCTCGGTCGTCACCGGCACGAAGGCCGCCCTGACCACGCCGCTGCTGTTCGATCCGGGCGAGAAATGGGAATACGGCAGCAATATCGACTGGGCCGGACAGGTGGTCGAGGCGATCCGGGGCAAGCGCCTGTCAGAGGTACTGGCCGAGCGTGTCTTCGCGCCGCTCGGCATCACCGACATGGCCTTCACCCGCAGCGACGACATGAAGGCGCGGACGGCCAGCATCCACGCCCGCGGCGCCGACGGCTCGCTGACGCCGATGGACTTCGCCCTGCCCGACGACCCCGAGGTCGATATGGCCGGGCACGGGCTTTACGCCTCGGTCGGCGAATACATGAAGTTCATCCGCATGTGGCTGAACGACGGGATGGGGCCGAACGGCCGCGTGCTGAAACCCGAAACCGTCGAACAGGCGGTTCGGAACGGGCTCCAGCCGCACCAGAAGGTGGTGATGCTGCCGGGCGTGATCCCGTCGCTGTCGAACGACGCCGAGTTCTTTCCGGGGCTGGAGAAGGGCTGGTCCTACACCTTCATGGTCAATGACGAGAAGGCCCCGACCGGGCGGCCCGCCGGCGCCATCGGCTGGGCGGGGCTGGCCAACCTGTTCTACTGGATCGACCGCGAGAACGGATTCGGGGGCTTCTGGGCGACCCAGATCCTGCCCTTCGGCGACCCGGTCTCCTTCGGCGGATATCTCGACTTCGAGACGGCGTTCTACCGGACCCTTCACAAGTCGCGCGCGGCGTGAGGCATCACGCCCGCCGCCGGGAAACCTGAAAAAGACGGCGGCGCGGCGTGCCGACGTCGGGTGCCGTCCGGTCGAACCCGGCGGGGCGCAACAGGCTTTCGACGAAGGCTGTTGCGCCCGGCGCCCCGGGGCTGCGCGGATGACCGTCTCGGCCGCCCCTCGATCTGGTCGACTGCGTCTGCCGCACCGTGACGCGCGCCCTGCTTCGGCTGGCGCCGTGTCGTCTTGTTCGACCTCGCCCCCTTGGTGCGCGCCCCCCCGGCGTTGATCCTTGTCAATGCATCGGTGAACGCGACGGGAAACCCTGCAAGGCGGTTGTCCATCTGCATTTCGAGAGGAGGGGGTGATATGCGGAGACTTGGTCAGGCCATCTTCGGGGCGATGTCGCTGGCCGCGACCTCGGCGATGGGGGCGACGTTGTCGGGCTTCGGCACGGCCAGCGTGGACGGGGTGATCGCCCCCGGCGAGTGGAACCCGGCCGGGTCGGTGAACTTCCTGGTGAACACGCCCGGCGGCGGCACCGCGGCGGCCACCCTGTGGGCGATGAACGACCGGGTGAACCTGTATCTGGGCGTCGAGATCGCGGGCACCTATGACCTGCCCGACGTGAATTTCGAATTCGACGTGGACGGCGACGCGACGACCAGCGACGGCGACGACGCGGTGGTGGTGAACACGACGGTCGGCTATCGCGATTCCGTGCGGACGAGCGATCCCGCCGTCTGCCCGGTGCCCGGGCCTTGCGGCGTGCCCGATCCCCTTGTCGGCGGGGTGGTGAACGGGACGGCGGCGATTGACGAAACGCTGCTCTCCACGGTGTTCGAGGTGGTCAAGCCGCTCGACTCCGGCGACCCCAACGATTTCGCGCTGACGACCGGAGACACGATCGGGCTCTATACCTTCGTGCGGCTCATCGATACGGGCGTCGGGCAGGCCGATACCCGCAGGTTCTACCCCACCGACAGCATCGCCATCGCACCGGTTCCCGGCCCCGCATCGCTGGGATTGCTGGGCAGTGCGATTGGGCTTGGATTGATCGTTGGAGGTTTCAGGCGGCGCGGCACCCCGTCCCTCCCCTCGTAGGGGCCGAACCGCGCGGCTTGGGTTCTGTATGGCCAAGCCGCGGGAGAAGACGGCATGTCGGTCTGCAGGTGCCATCTGCTGACCGATTGGCCGGCGAGGTCGCATTCCGCCAAACCGCAGAAACGCGCGATGCGCGACCGTGAGCCACGGCCAAGGCGTTCGCGTCGCGTTGTTTTACCTGCTTGGCGCTGCCGCCGCGGCAGTGAAGCGCGGATTTCGACCATTGCCCTCGTGGGGACGGCCCCTTGCGCGAGGCTGCGTTTCCCGCGACCCGGCGGCGAAAGCCGGCCTGCACCGAGGGTTCAGGAACGCCGCTGTCACGAACGCCAGGACATCGTGACGCAGGAGAAGGCGGCCTGGAAGATGATGCCGGGCGATCGGCGCGGCTCCGGGCGCGCGGCTTGTCGATCCGCGAAGCGATGACGGGCCCGCTTTGGGGCCCGTCGCTCGGTTCGGAACAATGCCTTCAGCCCTCGGCGAAACGGCGTGCGGATGGCAACCACCGCATCAGAAGATAGTAGGAGAGGCCCGCGGGGATCAGGCTCGCATACCAGGACACCCCCGAGAAGGTCAGCGCCGAGACCACCCCGATCACCGTGGCGATCAGCGCGGCGGGGTTCACCCCGGCATAGGGGCCGGTCTCGTCATAGAGCTTGTCGAGGTCCAGCGTCCGGCGCCGCAGCACGTAATAGTCGACCACGAGGATCGCGAAGATCGGGCCCAGGAACGCGCTGTAGGTCTGGATGAACAGGTTGAGCCCGGCGGCGGATTCGTCCTTCACCAGTTCCCAGGGGAAGGTCGCGAAGGCCAGGAGGCCGACCAGCACGGCGGAGGTCTTGAAGCTCAGCTTGAACACGTCCATCAGCGCGTAGGCGGGCGGGATCACGTTGTTCAGCACGTTCGTCGTGACCTGCGCGAAGGCGATGAAGAGAAGCGTCGTGACCAGCAGGAACTTGTTGTCGACGGCGCTGGAGAACACCTTGATCGGATCGACCTGGCCGGTCGCGCCCGACACCATCAGCCCGATCAGCCCCATGAACAGCGTCGCGGGCAGGATCGAGTTGGCGTAGATCGCCACCTGCCGGACCGGGCCGACGCCGTGGCGCAGCTCGCGCGAGTAGTCGGACACATTCAGCATCATCGTGGAATAGATGCCGAGAAACAGCATCGTCGCGCCCCAGAACGGTGCGCCCCAGGTGCCCTCGACATTGACGAGGTTGGTCGCGATGGCGTCGCCATACTTGTTGATGACGCTGAAGAACATGTAGACGAGCGAGCCGATGATGAACACGGACCCGATGTTCTCCAGCCACTTGATGCCGCGGAAGCCCAGCACCGAGAGCAGGATCTGCAGGAACTGGAAGCCGACGAAGAAGGCCCAGAGGTTGGAATAGCCGAACAGCGTCTCCGACACGAGGTTCAGCGCGCCCGCGCCGATCCAGCTCTGGAAGCCGAACCAGACGATCGCGGGCACCGAGCGCACCAGCGCCGGCAGCCGCGCGCCGGCGAAACCGAAGGCCGACCGCGCCTGTACCATGAAGGGGATGCCGTACTTGTGCCCGGCCTGCCCGTTGATCATCAGCGCGACGCCGATCACCATGCAGCCGATGGCGATGGCCAGGAAGGTCTGCAACAGGTTCAGCGTGCCCACCAGGCCCGAACCCACGGTGAAGGTGCCGATCGACACGCAGCCGCCGAGCCAGGCGAAGAGGTAGGACCAGGACCCCATGATCCGGGTTTCCTGGGGGGCGAGCGATTCCTCGCCCAGGCCCTTGCGGTCGATGATCTCGGGGACGTGGCTGGCGCCGTCGGGCGCCGCCGCAGCGGTCTGGGTCAGCGTCATGGTGTCCTCCCTGGTCTTGTCGTTGTCAGTGGGTGGTGGGCGGCGCATAGGCGCCGATCTTGCTGGTCTTCAGCCCCGCGCCGACCAGCGCCTCGGCGAATTTCGTGGCCGCGGTGACGCCGTCGATCACCGGCACGCCGGTCTCCTCGGTCAGCCAAGCGGCCAGGTCCGACATGCCGGCGCAGCCCAGCACCACCGCCTCGCAGCGGTCCTCGGCGACGGCGCGGCGGATTTCTTCGCGGACGAGGTTGCGCGCATTCGAGCCCGGTTCCTCCAGGGCCAGAACGGGAATATCGGCCGCGCGCACCCGGCGGCACTGGTGCCCGAGGCCGTATTTGCGCGCCATCTCCTCGACGATGGGCACCGCGCGCGGCAGCGTGGTGACCACCGAGAACGAGGTGGCGATCATGCTGGCGGCCTTCATCCCCGCCTCGCAGATGCCCAGCACCGGGCCGGTGGCGATCTCGCGGCAGGCGCCGATGGCGGGGTCGTCGAAACAGGCCACCACGATGGCGTCGGCCGCGCCCGCCTCGGCCGCGCGCACCTCGCGCAGCAGGTGGGCGGCGCACATCACCTCGTCATGGTGGCCCTGGATCGAGGGCGGCGCGCCGGCGGCCGTGCGGCCCTCGACCTCGACGCCGTCCGCGACCACGGCGCGCGCCGAGGCGACGATCTTCTCGGTCATCGAGGCGGTGGAGTTGGGGTTGATCACGACCAGTCGCATGGGATGCTCCTTTCCGATTTCAACAACGGTAGCAAAAATTGTGAACAATTTATAGCTTCAATTTCCGGACGTCATTCTTGCGGCAAATCCTGTTGTCGCAGCGCCGGGCCGTGGCGTAGACAGATTTCCATGGAGCGTGCGAAGGAGACCCAGATCGTCGAGCACATCCTCGACGCCATCGCCGACCAGCGGCTGCCCGCCGGCACCCGGCTGGGCGAACAGGCGTTGAGCGACCATTTTTCCTGCAATCGCACGCAGGTGCGCCGGGCGCTGGCGACGCTCACGGCCTACCAGGTGGTCGAGCATGTCCCCAATCGCGGGGCCTCGGTGGCGACGCCCACGGCGCAGGATGCCCAAGACGTGTTCCAGGCCCGCCGGGCCATCGAATCCACCATCTGCCGCAACGTGGTGCGCCATGCGACCGAGGCCGACATCGCCGCGCTGCGCGCCCATCTGGCCGAGGAGGCGCAGGCCAAGGGCCATCGCGACCGGCCCGCGGCGATTCGCCTGTCGCGGGGCTTTCACGACCTGCTGGCGCGGATGGGCCGGAACGCGGTGCTGGAACGCTATGCGCAGGACCTGACGATGCGCTCTTCGCTCATCATCGGGCTTTACGGCACACAGGCGCGGACGCTCTGCGCCGAGGACGAACACGAGCGGATCGTCGAGGCCATCGCCGCCCGCGACGAGGCCCGCGCGCTCAGCGAGATGGACCAGCACCTGCGCCACATCGAGCAGGGCATCGACTTCGACGGCAATCGACCGCCCACAGGGGCGCTGTCCTCATTGCTGGGCACGCGCGCCGCGGACGAATGAAAGCCGTCAGGTCTTCCCGTTCAGGAAAGATGCCACTCGCGAAGAAGTCCGAACGGCGGTTCCCGTCTGCGTGGCAAAACCGGGTGCAAGGCACCGCGAATGCCCGAAATCCGCCCTTTCGCCCGGGATGCTGCAAACGCGAATGCGGCAAGGTCGTCTACGCGACGGATGGTGGCGATGCCGCAGCGACGGGCGATGCTTCGGCAGAGCACATCGTCGACGTTTCCCGCGGAGGACGTCGAATGTCGCAGCTTTCCGAAAAACAGTTGCACGCCGTGGCGACGCACGGAACCATTCGAAAGCCGACGCCAAGACCCCGAAGCGGACCGGCGAATGCTCCGAAAATCGAGAAAGCCGCGCGCAAGGCCAACCGGGTGTCTGCAAAGGCACGGTCGAGGCGCGCGGATGCCACCGCCGAAGGACTGGCCAAGATCCGCGACAGAACGGCCCCGGGTTTACCGGAGAGCAAAAGGCTCGAAGGATACCCGTGATGAGCAAGAGACCCTACACCCCGTCCTACCCGGCCGAGCTGTGTGAGCGCGGCGTCCGGCTTTTCAAGGAACACCGCGCTGAATATGCCAGCGACAACGCGGCCTATCGGGCGATTGCGCCGAAGCTCGGCTGCTCGCCGGACAGTCTGCGCGTCTGGTGCCAGCGCGCCGAACGCGATACCGGCGAGCGCCCCGGCCTGACCAGCGCAGAGCGGGACCGGAGTGAGCCATTGAAGGCGCCATTGGTTCAAGCCCAATGGACGACGATTTCACCCATGTCTCGACCTGGCAGGGGAGGGTCTACGTCGCCTTCGTGATCGACGTCTTCGCCCGCGCTCGCCATTGTGCTCGAACCAATGGCGCACAAATGGCTCTCCGTGGGCTGGGGCGTCTCCACCTCGATGACCACGGGCTTCGTGCTCGATGCCCTCAACCAGGCGATCTGCCAGAGAACGCCGTCAGACGCCGATGCGTTGATCCTAGGCCTTCCTGCAACGGGACGGTGCACACGGAGGCGGGCCGTCAGGGCGCAAACGGAGTTGCACCGGCCGCGTCCGGTCTCTACCGGAGGGGCGACCTTGAAAGCGGCGGTGGCCCCATGGATCTGACCCTGTTTCCCCTCTTCCTCGCGACTTGCGCCGTTCCGGCGGCGGCGGGCGTCCTCTTCAAGCCCGGAGACTGGTATCGCGACCTCGACAAGCCCGCCTGGACGCCGCCGAACCGGCTTTTCCCGCTGATCTGGGCCGTTCTCTACACGCTGATGTCGCTCGCGGCCGCCCGGGTGGCCATCTATCCCGACAACGATCTGGCGCTGGGGCTGTGGTCGCTGCAGATCACCATCAACACGCTCTGGTCCGCGGTGTTCTTCGGCCTGCACCGGATGCTGGGCGGGGTGGTCGTCATCGCATTGCTCTGGGTGGCTGTCCTCGCGACCACCGTGGCGTTCTGGGCCCACGACATCCTCGCGGCCGTCATGATGGTGCCCTACCTCGCCTGGGGAACCTTCGCGCTGGCGCTCAACGTCTCGGTCTGGCTGCGCAATCGTGATCGCGACTCCGCAACCTCGTGAGGCGTCGACAGCGCAAGGCACGTGATGTCTCAGGGGGGCGATGAAAAGACTGCATGGCTTTGCATCGTGATAGTCAGCGCGACGATGTCCGTGTTCGCGGGGATGGCGGACGCGCGGAACTCGACCCCTGTCCGAGCTGGGCAATCGCAGGCTTGCCCGAAGCAGCGGGGGCTTCTATGCAGGATCTGCAGCGGAACCGCGAGGGAGGGAGCCGGTGAAACAGGGGCACGATCTCGGCGGGATCATCGCATTTGCGCATCGCGAGGAGGACTGGAGCGAGCGGCTGGCCGGGGTGGTGGACGAGCATTTCCTGCCGGCGCTGGAAGAGTTCGACCTGGACTTCGAGGATCTGGCTGACATCTTCGGCGAGCACGCACCCTGGACCCTTTGGGGGTGTGCCTTCGAGGATTTCCTGTCCCGCCGCTGACGACAATCCGAACCGTCGACCAGGCGATGCGCGATCGCGATGTCCGAGGCCGGTCACCGGAGGACGCGGACGAGATCCCGCCCGAGATCGCACGCCAAATCTTGCAGGAGCATTTCGACCGCCACTACCGCGACACGCTCGACCAGCCGATCCCCGCCCTAGGCGACAAGCCCCCCCCCGCCAGGCCGTCCGGAGCGCCGCGGGGCGCAAGAAGGTGGTGGAATGGCTGAAGCTCATCGAGAACCGCAGCGCGAAGGCCGAAGGCACGCCCATGGCCGACTACGATTTCGGGTGGATGTGGGAGGAACTGGGCGTGCTCGACGAGAAGAGGTAGGGGCGGGAAGCGGACTTTCTCCGCACGTGCGAGTTGCCCGGGTACACAGTCAGAAGCAGACATCCAGATCGCCTCGACTCTGTGCCTTCTCCGCGATGCCGCGAGGCGGCTTTGAGCCCTTGGCCGCCAGCAACGACTGATCTCTCGGTGCTCAGCCTTTCTTGTCGGGAGATACAGTGCATGACGCGCAAGCTCATCGCGACGACGGGAACTCTGGTCTGATCCTCGACTGGAAGAACTGACGCTTCGTTCAACTGCCCTTGCGATCCTTAAGCCAGCCCCCGACAAATCCGCCGATAGCGCCTGCCGGTATGAGCATCCACAATGACGCTGCCGTGTCGAGACCGAGCAGCCGCGAAAGGAAAAAACCCACTAGGGCCGCCACGCCGCCGATTATCGCGTATTTTGTTGGTGCTCCCATGCCCGCAATCCTTCTCTACACGACCTGGCCACATGCTTGGCAGCGTGGCCGATGGACCGGCCACGCCCCCGAACGATGCCCTCAAAGCGATCCTTCGTCGGTGATCGACATGATCCCGGCCGTCGTGCCGTCACGGTACGCGATACAGCGCCATGGCGCGCTCTGGTCGCCGACCCCGACGATGACTTCGGTGCCCGCCTCCGAGAACATCGATCGCAGGACGAACGCGGTCGGGTTGTTCGTCACCTGCCTGACGTCGCGCAGACAGGCCTCATGCGCTGCGTCAAGCAACTCGTTGCTGGCGGCGGCACTTCCCGAACCGGCCGAAGGCACGGTCGGTTGCGACGGCGCGGCCGCTTCGCGCAGATACTCGCCCGCGGCCCAACCCGTCACGCCACCGCCAACCTGCGCGACCTCGCACCAGCGGCGGCCTTCGTTCATCCGGCATCCGAGGTTCCGGACGACCGTGCCGCGAAGCAGGCCCATCCGCACCGCCGCGCTCGTCGACGGCGCGGCTCGGATGTTGAGGCTTCCGGACACGCCGGTCACTTCCCAATAGTCCGGACCGCCTGATAGTCCGTCCGCGAAATCCTGACCGGAGCCTGCCGCGGCGCCGTCGATCCGGATATCCAGGGTGTAAGTCGTGGACTCGCCCCGCCGCGCCGCGTTGCGGTTGATGATGACCTGCCACTGATCTTTCATCCAGCCGCGACCGGAGCCCGGTTGGTGTTTACGCCAAATGGCGCGGGTTGAGCAATCGCCCGACGCGCGGAGCTCTCATCTCGCGCAGCGGGTCGGGCGATTGCGGTGGTCAGGGTCTGCGCGTAGTCAGCCGGGGTCTGATAGCCCAAGGCCGAATGGGGGCGCTCGGTGTTGTAGTCGGCGACCCAGGCGGCGATCAGGTCGCGGGCATGGGCGAGGTTACGAAACAGCGTCTCGTTCAAGAACTCGTCCCGCATCCGGCCGTTGAAGCTCTCGACAAAGCCATTCTGCATCGGCTTGCCCGGCGCGATGTAGTGCCATTCGATCCGGTTCTCGGCGCACCACTTCAGGATCGCGTTCGAGGTCAGTTCCGTCCCGTTGTCCGACACGATCATTCCCGGCTTGCCGCGACGTTCGATCAGCGCCGTCAGCTCCCGCGCGACGCGCCGGCCGGAGATCGACGTGTCCGGGATCGCGGCGAGGCATTCGCGCGTGACGTCATCGACGATGTTCAGCACCCGGAACCGCCGCCCGCACGCGAACTGGTCATGGACGAAATCCAGTGACCAACGGGCATTTGCGCGCGCCTCGACCAGGATCGGGGCGCGGGTGCCGATGGCCTTGCGCCGCGCGCGCCGCTTGCGGACGGTCAGCCCTTCCTCGCGGTAAAGCCGGTAGATACGGTTGATCCCCGAGGGCTCGCCCTCCCGCCGGAGCAGGACGAAGAGCCGCCGGTAGCCGAACCGCCGACGCTCGTTGGCAAGCTCCCGCAATCGGCCGCGCAGTTCCGTGTCGGGTGCGCGTTGCGACCGGTAGCGGATCGTCTTCCGATCCGCGCCGGCAATCTGGCACGCCCGTCGTTCCGACAGCCCGAACCGGGCCTTCAGATGCGCGACCGCCTCGCGCTTCACGACGGGCGTCACCACTTTTTTGAAACCAGCTCGCGCATCGCGGCCAGATCCAGCATCTGCTCCGCCAGCAGCTTCTTCAACTTGGCGTTCTCGTCCTCGAGCGCCTTCAGCCGTTTGGCCTCTGACACCGTCATGCCGCCGTATTTGGCTTTCCAGTTGTAGAACGTCCCCTCCGACATGCCGTGCTTGCGGCACAGATCGGCACACTTCGCCCCGGCCTCATGCTCGGCCAGGATGCCGATAATCTGCTCTTCGCTGTATCTCGTTCGCTTCATTGTCCGTCCCCTCATTGGGTCGGACTCTAATCGCAGGTGGAGGAAAAATCCCGTGGCAGGTCAAACCATACGGTCAATCTTTTTTTAGGTGCATAGCTTTGTTGTCGGTCGCGCCTTGGCGAATCTCCTGGATCGGTGCCGCCACCTTGAGACCGGCGTCGCGCAGGGCCGCGTGCATCTCGAGATAGAGGTCTTCCCGCCCGGCGAACATCGCAAGATAGTCGGCGAAGTAGACCCATGCAGAATAGGTGTAGGGGTCGACGGAGGCGTCCTTGAGTTGCACGATGGGCTCCGGCGAGCGCAGGACGCTCTGACAACGCAAAGCGGCTGCGGATAAGAGTGAGATCACTTCCCGCGGGTCTGCCTCTCCCGAGACGCGGATATCGAAGCCCTGGGCGAAGGTCTGTCCCGGACCGCGCAGATTGAGGAATCGTTGGCGAGACAACATCGCGTTGGGGAGGACGAAAAGGCCACCGTTCGCGCTCTTGAGTTGCGTCGACCTCCAGTTGATGTCGACGACCACGCCCTCGGTGCCGTCGTCGAACCGGAGTCTGTCGCCCGTCTGGAACGGCTTCTCGATGCTCAGGGCCAGGCCGGAGAAGAAGTCTCCGAGGGTCTGCTGCATGGCGAAGGCGAGGATCGCAGCGAGCGCCCCGGTCGAGACGTAGAGTTTGGCGGGAGAATAGTTGTTGGTGACGAGAAACAGCAGGAAGCCCACGAACATGCAAACGACCACGAGGGTCGTTCTCGCGAGACGCGACATGTGCCCTTGGCCGCCCTCTGACCGCTCCTCGATCCGGGCCGCGATGATCCGGGAGGCGCCGTAGCCGAAGGCGAGGAATAGGCCGAGATGCGTGAGCCCCGCGACGAAGGTCTGCCATTCGTACAGGCCGAAATGACCCAAAGTCGATCCGACGAGATATCCGGCGGCGTAGACGGCCGCCGGCAGAAGCACGAAGTCGAGGATCGCCCCGCCGCGGCGATACCGTCGCAGGAATATCCGGACGACACGGACCTGCCGCGCAAGCGTCCAGACCAGAAACAGCGTGACGACAAGCGCCGCGGTCAGGTTTCCGCCATGGAGGATCGAACCGGAGGATGCGTCGATGTTCATGGTGACGAGCCGGGGCGAAGAAGCACGCGTTGCGACCACATGGCGGCGTGCATCACGGGGTCTTCCGATATGCGGCGATCGCGATGGGATTTCTGCCGCGGCGGCGTATGCCGCGCACCGCGAGGGCCCTGGAAGCGGTGCGGCCAAGGGGGGCTGGAGGGCGATTTGTCAGATGGCTGGTCCGGCCGGGGCGAAGGTCCGGTCCGCGTGCTGTTCGCGGATGACGGCGCCGCGGCAAGGCGGATGGCCGAGTCCTCCGAGCAGCGAAAAGAAATCAACCGGTCCCGCTGCAATTGGTTACCTCTGCCCTTCGCCGAGCGCCGTGACGGGCGCGAGCATGACGGCCGTCGCATCCTCGGCCAGCAGGACCGTGCCGGGCAGCAGGCCAGTCTGCCCCGATGTGCTGTCCGCGATCCCTCGGCGCACGGACTCCGTCTGCCGCAGAAACGAGATCATCGTGGGTGAGGTCGCTGCGGCGAGGTGGCGCGAGGCGGCGTCGTCCGCGCCGGTCAGATCGATCACGGTCACGTCCAGCCCGGCCACTTCGTCGACAGTGCGAATGTTGCCGAGCCGGTCCTTGTGCCCGGTCAGGCGGGCCGACAGGCGCAGCGCCGGATCCTCGCGCGAGGTGAAGATCACGAAGGGGTCGGGCAGGTCGCCGATGTCCTCGGCCTGCTCGCGGAACAGGGCGGGGTCGATGTCGGGCGACATCAGGACGACACCGCTCAGGCGCGCCAGCGTCGCCCGGTCGCCGAGGAGCGCCATCTGCCGCAGCACCTCCATCGTGAGTTGCGTGCCCATCGAATGCGCGACGATCACGATCTCGCGCGCGCCCGCGGCGGCGAGATCCTGCAGCATCTCCTGCATCCCGTCGCGCGCCACGAGCACGGCGTCGCGGTCGGCCGCGTAGGCCAGCGGCGCCCCGCGCGAGGGCCAGGCGTAGTGGAAGACCGGGCCGGGGATCCCGAAATCGGCCGCCATCTGCGCGGTGCGGAAGACGCCGTCGCCCATGACGTTGTTGAAACCGTGGACGGTGACGACGACCTCCTGGCGCCCTCTTCCGCCGCCGAGCGCGCGGCGCGCCTCGGTCCGGAAGGCGGCACGATCGCGAAAGGTTCCGGTCCGGCGCGTCAGGAAGTCCTCGCGCGGATCGGGGCGCGCGCCGGGAAGGGTTACGAGGCCCGGCGCACGATCGGGCGGCACGGAGACGTCAACGACGGCGTAGTTGAGCGCCCCCGGTTCCGAGCGCGACCAGAGACCGTCGGGGCTGCGCGCCCGCGTGGTGCCGACATGGACCGCGACGGTCTTCGTGCCTGCCATGGCCTCCGCGTCGGGGATGAGGTCTGCGCGTGGCCCACATCCGGCGACGACGGAAATCGCCACACACAGCACGGGGGCCATGCGCAGGCAGCACGGCATCTTCGGCAGGCGCCACACCGCTGATGCTCGCAGAGTCCGTGTCATGTCTGTCGCCTCTCGGCTCGGAGCCCCCATTATCTTCTTGCTCGGATCACCTGGGCCACCTCCGCAACCAGCGTGCCCGCGCGGCCACCTGCGCGGATCTCCACCCCGCTGCGCTAGGGCACCCGCATCGCTGTGGCGAGTCAAGCCCTGGCCCTTGGAGGGCCGGACGGCGGTAGACAATGCGATGCACTTACCGATTGCCTTTACCGACTGCCTTCGGCGACGAGCGCGGTCTAGGCATTCGCGGCCTCCTCCGAACGCGGCTCCGCGATGAGGGCACGGGGCGCCTCGGCGGCGCCGGCCAATTGGACCGTGCGAGTGGGGAAGGCGAACTCGACTCCGACCTCCTCGGCCAGCGAGACGATGTCGAGGATCAGGGCGTGCTGTGCCTCCACCTGCGAGCCGTAGGCGAAGACTCGCAGGTAGCACATCACCTCGATATCGATCGAGGAGGCGCCAAAGCACTTCAGCCCGACATAGAGATCCTCACGGTCGATCCGCGGCTGGTCCAGCAGCACCTCGCGCAGGCGCTTCACGAACTTGTCGAGCTTGTCGCGCGGGGTGTCGTAGGTCAGCCCGATGCCGAGGACGACCTTGCGGCGGCGGCGCTTGCCCCAGTTGGCGATCGTGCGGTCCGACAATTGCGCATTCGGCACGTTCAGCACCGTGTCGTCGAGCGAGCGAAGCCGGGTCGAGCGCAGACCCACCTGTTCCACCGAGGCGAGCGTGCCGTCGAGCTCGATCAGGTCACCCCGCTGGAAGGGCCGGTCGGCCATCAGGATGCCGCCACCGAGCAGGTTCGACACCGTGTCGCGCGCGGCGAAGGCGAGCGCGACGCCGCCCACCCCGAGGCCGGTCAGAACGCCCTCGTAGGGAAGGCCGACGACATCGGCCGCCGCGATGATCGCGCCGAACACGATTAGCAGCTTGGCGAGCCCGGTGCCAAGCGAGGCCGCGATCTCGTCGACATAGGAGGTGGTCTGTTCGGCGCGGGCGAGGAACCATCCGCCGACAAGCCCGGCCAGGCGATAGACCAGCAGGGCCAGCGACACGACCACGAAGAGGCCGGCCAGAGTGCTCACCAACGGCAGGCCCATCTGCGTCAGCCCGAGCCTCAGGACTGCCCAGGACAGGATCACGGCGGCCCCGAGCAGCCCCGCTGGCAGCGCCAGCCGCGCGAGCCCCGCTGTGCCGTTGCCGAGGCGTGACAGGCCCCGCAGCGCCGCCCCGATCCCGGCTACCGCAGCGACCGCGGCGGCAAAGGCGGCGGCGAGGCCGAGCCATTGCCAAAGCTCGAGATACCCCCGGTCGACGACAAGGCCGGGGGCCGCGGCACGAACGGTTTCGCGCAGGCGGAAGTAGGGCGACAGCGCCTGCGGCTCCTCGAGGCCGGGGATGGCGGGCAGTTCCTGCATCGCCTCCAGTAGCGCCGGCGCCGCGGCCAGCGTGGCCGAGGCGATCTTCCACCGCTCGGGCGGCGGCGCGCTCCCGTCCTCCGGGGCGGGCGCGGGCACCCGCGCGATGGTGATGTCGCCCACCGGGTGCTGGAAGTAGACGAAGGGCACGCTGCGGTCGGGATCGTCGGGGATCTCCTGCCAAATAACGTAGGCGATCCTGTCGAGGATGCGCTTGAGGAAGTCGGCGTAGATCGGCCCTTCCAGCTCGTGCAGCCGCTCGGGGATGTGCGACAGGTCCATCACCGCCAGCGCGCGGGCGCGCCCGCCCTCATCCCAGCTGTTCGCGCCCTGGATGAACTCGCGCATCACCGTGCGGGGAGAGTTCGCCCGCGCCCGGTCGAGCTCGCTCATGCTCCCGTGTCCCATCGCGTCGAGGAACCTGCCCCTCACGGCTGCCAGCGCCGCCTGGTCGGGCAGGACGAGGCGCCAGCGGCCGAAGGCATCCCGCCGGAACCCGAGGTCGGTCGTCTCTGCGACCGCGGCGGGGCCGACGGCAAAGCGCACCCGCTCCTCCTCGGGCGCCTCCGGCGCCTCGGGCACGTCCATGATGCGCAGGGTCGACATGTCGAGGATGTCGAACATCATCGTGCGGCGGGTCGCGCGGTCGCCGGCATTGGTCGGCGGGCCGGCATAGCTCACGAGGTTGCCGACCTGCCGCAGGGCGCCCGCATCGCCCGCATAGGTGGCCACGTTCGCCGCGATCAGCAGGCTGCGCAGCGTCTCCCGTGGGCTGGCGTTGCCGAGCCGCCACTGGCCGCTGCCGCCTTCGGCGTCCTCGCGAAAGCCGTTCCAGTACTCGCCGTTGCCGAAGCGGCCGGTCAACACCTGCCCGTCCTCCGAGAGGGCAAACACGAACGCGCCCGACGCGCCCGGCTGCGCCCATGTCCCGCGCAGGACGCGGCCCTCGACCGTCCCCTCGACGGTGCCGTCGTCGGGCGCGTAGGTGCCTGTGACGCGGTCGCCCTCCTGCGACAGGCTCAGCACCGCGCTTCCCGTCCTCCAGAACGTCTGCCAGTCGCCAGAGAAGTCGGCCGGCTGGGCGCGTGCCGCCAGGGGAGTGAGCACAAGCATGAGCAGGCACAGCATGCTGGCGGCGGCACGCATCCGGTCTGCAGCATTCATGTAATCTCTCCTTTTCCCCCGATCCTTGCCCAAGCGTGCGCCGCGAACAAGGCGACCGGCCAGAGACAGGTGGCCAAAATGAGCAGGCTCGCCCGGCTACCCGGCGCAAGATGGCCCGCCAGCCGGACGTGCCATTCGGTGCAGAGTTGTTTGCATGACCTGCCTGTTGGACTACGATATTAAAGCCAACGAGGGGGAAGGGGCATTGGATGAGCCCGGCAAAGGGGGGCTGGCGCAGAGCCGCAGGTCGCGAAGAGCGGCTGCCGTGGCCGCTGCCCTGGACGAGCAATACATCGCCTACCAGTACCGTTTCGTCGAGTTTTTCATCGATCACCTGTCCGACGTCAGCCGTGCGTTCCGGGGAGATATGCAGGCGATGCTCGTGCTCGCCCTGATCGGGCAGAGCTGGATCAACGCCGTCCGCGCCGCGCAGGCCGAGGGGATCGCGCCCGCCGACCTGCCCCCGGAGCGAACGAGCACCAGCGCCTCGCGGATCGCCGACGTCACCGGGATCCCGCGCCAGACCGTTCGGCGCAAGCTGGCCGCTCTCGAGGAGCGGGGATGGATCACGCGCAACGAGGACGGGTCTTGCCGGCTCGCCCACACCGACGGTGAGACCGCTGCGAAACGCGACCTGTCCGACATCGACCGCCGGGCGCTGCGGCGTGTCGCGCGTCTGTTCGCCGATCTCGAGGCGCTGGTTGCGGCGCAGGAGTCGGCGACGCAGAGCGACCCGGAGGAATGCCCGGAATTGGGTGCTCGGAATGAGCGCCAAGGATCTGCAAAACGTAGAATGGCTCCGTAAACTGACCCTCAAAGCCCAGTTTTCGGAGACAGATATGTTCGATCCAGCAAAGTACCGCCTCGACGGTCAGGTTGCGCTCGTCACTGGCGCGGGGGCCGGAATAGGCCGCGGCATCGCCGAGATGTTCGCAGGCGCCGGCGCCGCCGTCGTGGTCAGCGACCTCAAGCAGGAGACGGCCCAGGCGGTCGCCACGGCGATCACCGAGGCCGGCGGCAAAGCAGTCGGCCTCGCCTGCAACGTCACCAGGGAAGAGGACCTGCAGGCAGCGGTGCAGGCGGCGATCGACAATTTCGGCAGCCTGTCGATCCTCGTCAACAACGCCGGCGGCGGCGGGCCGAAGCCCTTCGACATGCCGATGGAGGATTTCCGCTGGGCCTACGAGATCAACGTCTTCGCGCCCTTCCGGCTCACCCAGCTCGCCGTGCCGCACATGGAAGCGGCGGGCGGCGGCGCCGTGCTCAACATCTCGTCGATGTCAGCGGAGAACAAGAATGTGCGCATGGCGTCCTACTCCTCCTCCAAGGCCGCCATCAGCCACCTGACGCGCAACATCGCCTTCGATCTCGGTGCCAAGAACATCCGCGTCAACGGCATCGCGCCGGGCGCGATCCGGACGGCGGCGCTGGCCTCCGTGCTGACCCCCGAGGTCGAGCAGACCATGCTCAAGCACACGCCGATCAAGCGCCTCGGCGAGCCCGCGGATATCGCGGGCGCCGCGCTCTATCTCTGCTCGCCCGCGGCGGAATGGGTCAGCGGACAGATCCTGACCGTGTCCGGCGGCGGCGTTCAGGAACTCGACTGACGTCGGGCCCATCACTGGGCAGCAGTCAAACCCGGACCTTACCGGACCATCCAGAACACAGGGAGACACCCATGAGCTTCGACGCATTCGCCGATTTCCGCATGGACGGCCACAACGTCATCATCACCGGCGCAGCGCAGAACATCGGCGCGCAGATCGCCAAGACGCTTTCGGCGGCTGGCGCCAAGGTCATGGTCTGCGACCTGCAGGCCGAGAAGTCCGCCGACACGGCGTCGGACATCGCCAAGGAGACCGGCAACGAGGTCCTGGGCATGGGCTGCGACGTGACCAAGGACGAGGACATCCAGGCCGTCGTGGACGCCACCGTCAAGGCTTTCGGCGGCGTCTCCACCCTGATCAACAACGTGGGCTGGGGTGCGCGCCAGCCCGACCCGGCCGCGATCCCGCGGGAAGAACTGCTCAAGTCCTACAACCTGAACACGGTCAGCGCCTACCGGATGAGCATGGCCTGCCTGCCCTATCTGGAAAAGGCCGAGAACGCCACGATCACCAATTCCGGCTCGTTCTCCTCGGCGGTGCCGGCCTACGACATCCTGCCCTACTGCACGGCGAAGGCCGCGCTCAACCAGATGATGGTGTCGCTGGCGCACATGCTGGCGGCTAAGGTGCGCGTCAACTCCGTCCTGATCGGGACGGTCATCACCCCGGGCTATGCCGATGCCGGCGTTACGCCCGAGATGCAGGAGAAGCTGTCGCACCCCGACAACCTGATCGGGCGAGCAGGCAAAATGGAGGACATCGCCAACGCGATGCTCTACCTGGCCTCGCCGGCCTCGAGCTGGGTCAGCGGCGAGATCATCAAGGTCCACGGCGGTGGCCCCGTCAGGCGGCTGTTCGGCTAGCGAGGTGGGCGCGCGCGGTCGACATAGCACATACGCCGCCGCCATTGCCTGCGCCTGCGCCTGTGCCTTGGCGGGCGCGGGCGTACCGGCCTCGGCGCAGGAGGGCCTCGGGCTCGGCCAGTACGGCCCCTCCGTGGTGCCGCTGGGCCGGGCGGCGGTGGGCCAGACGATCTCGCGCGTGGATGTCAGGGTCGCGACCACGAGCGGCGACCGCGCACGGGACGCCGCGGCGCTGCGGGTCGCCCGCGCCGCGACCGGGGCGCTGGTCGGACGCGAGTACCGGCCCGTGCTGGTCGACACCGCGCTCGGGCGCCTCGTGGCGGACGGAACGGCGCGCGCGGTATCGCACCGCCCGGCCTACGAGGGCGCGCGGGATGCGCTGGGGATCATCGTCACCCTCGATCTCGCGCCCGCGCCCCCGTCCGAGGATCGCGAGGCCGCGCCGGGTTTTCCGGTCATTTATCAGGACGACCGGTCGAAGCTGACCTTCATCCTGAACACCGGCGTCGGGGTCTACTCGGACAGCAACGCCTGGTTCGGCGCGCCGGCGCTCTTCAACGGCTCCAACCCGCTGGCGGGAGACTTGCCCGGCAGCGGCAGCACCTGGGCGGAAGGCTATCTCGAATTCGGGATCGGCGGCGCGACGCGGCTGGGCGAGACCGACTACTACCTCTTCGGCGCCGCGAGCGGGCTTTTCAGCGCCTCGCGGGGCCAGGACATCTTTCGCGATGACGGCCGCGACTTCCTGCACCCGGACAAGGGCTATGTCGGGCTGCTTTATGCCGACCCGGAGACCGGGGATACCGCGCAGCTGTCTTTCGGGCGGCAGACCTGGACGCTGAACAACGGCTTCCTGATCTCGATGGTGGCCGGCTCGTCGAATGCCGGCGAGCGCGGGGCGACCTATCTCGGCCCCCGCAACACGACCGACTTCTCCGCCCTGTTCACCGGCGAGTTCGGCCGCTCGCGCGTTTCCCTGTTCTATATCGACCCCGACGAGCTAGAGGACCTGGAGTCCAACACGACGTTCGCGGGCGCCAATCTGGGCTACGAGTTTACCGACGCCTTCACGATGGATGCGAGCGTCATCACGATCCCCACCTCGGACTCGTCCTACCGGACGCCGGGCGGCGCCGCACTGCCGCGCGAGGGGACGACCACCTGGGGCGTGCATGGCCTTTACCGGCCGACGACGCCCGATCATGTCTGGCTGGAGGGCGAGGCCTATTACCAGACCAACGATGCCTACGACATGTCCGCCCACGCCTACTACGGCACCATCGGCCATATCTGGAAAAGCGCCCCCTGGAGTCCCAGCCTCTCCTACCGGTTCGCCAGCTTCTCCGGCGACGACCCGGACACCGACAGGTTCGAGCGCTTCGACTCCATGATGAGCACCGGGCTCGGCAACTGGCTGCAGGGGGTGTCCTTCGGCAAGGTCTACCGCAACGGCAACCTGAACACCCACCGCATCCAGGCCAACCTCTCGCCGCGCGAGGGCATGAACCTCACCTTCACCTGGCACCGCCTGCGCGCCGACGAGTTCAACAACATCGGCGGCAACCCGGCGCTCTCGACGCTGACCTCCCGGGACCTGGGCGAGGAGTTCACCGCGACGCTGCGCTGGGCGCTCGACCGAAACCGGTATCTCCAGGTCGTCGCCTCGCATGCGCGTCCCGGCAAGGCGCTGAAGCGGATCGGCGCGGACGACCCTTGGACCACGCTTCAGGCCAGCCTCTACATCAGCTTCTGAGCACGCCCGCTCAGCCGACCAACCGGCCGGCACCGCCGGCCCAGACATGGAAGACCGACATGCCGGACGCGACACCCCATACCATGACGAAGCTTGCAATCCTCAAGGGCGCCTTGCTCGGCGGCGTGATCAATGCCGTGATCAACGGCGCGATCCAGTTCTTCATCCTGCGCGGATCCGCGCCCATCCCGGTGTCGGTGGATTCGATCGGCACGGAGACACACACCGTGCTCGGCTCGTCCGTGCCGCTGGCGGTGTCGCTCGCCATGATCCTGACCGCCGTCGCGCACTGGACGACGAAAGTGCCCAAGAAGCCGTTCGTGCCGACCACGCTCTGGCTCGTGATCAAGCACGGCCTCTTCGCCTTCGGCGCCGTCGTCGCCGGGGCGGTCATGTGGCAGCGCATCATGGGCACCGTCGAGGTGAGCCTCGGCACCGCGGTCCTGATCCTCGGCATCGTGGCCGGCGTGGTCGCGGCCGTGGTGAACTACATGACCATTTCAGAGATCGTGGAATAACTCACATGACCGAGGTTCCCTGGGGCCAACTTTTCGGACTTCTGTTCATGACGATGGGGCCGATCCGCGCCATCGCGGTCTTCTCCCGCGTTGGCACGGATGATGCTCAGCCCGAGGTCAAGTCGCTCGCCAATCGGTCCGCATTGCTCGTCGCCGGGGCTTTTCTCGTTGCGATCCTGATGGGCACCGGCGCGCTCGGCGCATGGGGGGTCAGCTTCCCCGTGCTGATCGGAGCGGGCGGCGTAGCTCTTTTCGCCCTCTCGCTCCAGACGCTGCTCTCGCCTCCGGCACAGGGCGGCCAACTGGATGCCGCGACGGTCCATGCGGCGAACGTGGCCTTCCCCGGCCTGTTCCCGCCGATTGCCGTGGTGGTTGCGCTGATCTTCGCGGTGGCTTTCCCGGGCGTCGAGACGCATGCCGCGATAATCGCCATGGGCCTTGGCCTGATTGCTCTGAACTGGCTCCTGATGCGGCGATCGAAGGCGATCCTGCGCGCCATCGGGCCGGTGCCTCTGCAGCTCTTCGGCGCGGTCTTCGGTGTCCTTCAACTCGCGCTCGCACTCCAGTTCATGCACGACGCGGTGGCGATGTTATGAAGCTGGATCGGGAGGGAGCACCTGATCTCGTCTGAGCCTTCGAGGCCCGCGTGGCACGCTGTGTTTCGCATCAGGATGCCGAAGTCCGGCTTCCGCTTTTCTGGGCTGGCTGCGTCGGGGGCCGCGTCGAATGAAGAGTGCTGAACAGGAAAGGCTTGCGGGGGTCATCGAGGCCTTGGCCGCCTTGCGGCTGCAGATGGATGGCGACCTCGATCGTGCACTGATCCTGCTCACGCTGTTTATCGCCGCCGCTTGTAAAGAACGCGCATCGGCCAACCTGAATGCCCGCGAAGACACCTTGAACGCAAGCGTGATCGCGCGGATCACCGGCATCCCCCGAGAATCCGTGCGGCGCAAGCTCGAAGCGATGAGGGAAGACGGCTGGGTCGTTCGCGATGCCGAAAGTAACTGGTGTGTAGCGCAGAGCTCACGCCGGTCGATTACGGAACTCTATTCTCCGCTCATGGACCTTGGGCGACCGCTCCTCGCATCGCCTGAGTCCGATGGGAAAAAACCTTGATCCAATTGCCCCTTGTCGGCAGTCCATTCGCAAGGTGGGATTGCAGCGAACGACCGAAATGACGAACGTTCGATGTCTGTTCCATCTCGTCGAGCGCGACCGGCGTCGGAGTGCTCGGCTTACCGCCGAAGAAAATCAATACTTCCCAGTATCTTACAGACCATTCACCAAATCGGCGCAGTCATGAGGTCTGGAGAATATTGACCTTGAGAGACCGCGTCTGGGCCACTTGGCGCTGAGGCCGGTGCTCAGCCCTTCCCGCATAACGCTGGAAAACAACGAGAAAATCCGGCCGCTGCCGGATCGGGAGAACGCTTTCGCAGGGGAAAGTGCCGGTCCGCGTGGGATTTGAACGTCCGGTTTCGTGGGAGGCCTCAAGTCCATTCGCAGCCGCAGCGAACTTCTGGAATACGCCCATTCTGTGGAAAAACAACGTGCTGCTGGCGCAGAAAGTGCCTTCGTGAAGACGGCACGAATGCCTTTCTGATCAGGCTTTTCGCGGATGCTGCGGTGCAGGAAGGACCTTGGCCAGTTTGCGGAGGTTCTGGACGGTGGCGGCGAGGAGGAATTCGTCGTTTGCGCCGCACGGGCCGCGTAATCGGAGCCGGCCGAGGCCCAGAATGCGCTTGAGGTGGGCGAAGAGCATCTCGACCTTTTTTCGGAGCTTCATCGAGATTTCGTATTGCTTGGTTTTGGCAATGTCGCGGGCGACCTGACGGGCATCTTCGTGTTCTTCGCGGGTGATCTTGCGTGCGTCGGCGTTCGGGCAGCACTTGGCTTTGGAGGGGCAGGCCTGGCAGACCTCCTTCAGGGCGCGATAGCGGGCCGTGCCTTTGCCGGTCGGGCCCCGGCTCGGATCGGAATAGTTTCGACGGAACTGCTTCAACTCGTGGCCTTCCGGACAGATGTATTGGTCATTCTCGGCGTCCCATTCGAAGTCGGCCCGAGTCCAGGTGCCGTCGCTGCGGCCGGACTTGTCGAAGACCGGGATGTGCGGCGCGATCTTGCGGTCGACCAGCCAGCCCAGCATCGGCCCGGTGCCATAGGCCGTGTCCGCGATCAGGCGTTCGGGATGGAGGTCGAACCTGGCCTTTATCCGCTCCAGCATGGTCCTGGTCGACCCGACCTCGGCCTGCCGGATCGACCGCGTGGCCTCGACGTCGACGATCACCCCGTGATCGGTGTCGATGAGATAGTTGTCGGAATAGGCAAAGAACGCTGGACCCTTGCGCGCCGCCGTCCACTGGCTCGCCGGGTCGGAATGCGAGGTGAACTTGGGCCGGACCTCGCTGGCGGCGCCGAAGGCGGCCTCATCCAGCGTGTCGAGATACTCGCGAACCGCGCGGAGCGCATCGGCCGGATCAATCTGCGAGACGTCCCAGTCCTCCTTCGGCGTCGAGTTCTGCTTGTTCGCGTCCGCTTCGATCAGGCTGGCGTCGACCGCCATGCGCTGGCCGCTGACCAGGCCTTCCTCGATGCACCGCGCGACGGTCGTCTCGAACAGGTGCCGCAGCAGCTCGCTGTCGCGGAACCGGCCATGGCGGTTCTTGGAAAATGTCGAGTGATCGGGAACCCGGTCGGTCAGATCGAGCCGGCAAAACCACCGATACGCGAGGTTCAGATGCACCTCCTCGCACAGCCGGCGCTCCGACCGGATGCCGAAGCAATAGCCGACCAGCAGCATCCGGATCAGCAGCTCGGGATCGATCGACGGACGGCCCGTATGGCTGTAGAAATCCGCCAAATGGCCGCGGACGCTGCCCAGATCGACAAACCTGTCAATGGATCGGAGCAGGTGGTCTTGCGGGACGTGATCTTCCAGCGAGAACTCGTAGAACAGCGCCGGCTGCGCTTCCTGCCTCGGTCCCATCATCGCCATTCCTCCCGCCCGTTGGCAGAATTGAATCAGCACGACGCCCCTCGATCAAGCGCGAGTTTTTCAACGGAATACGCCCTTCACCCCGGATGCTGCGAACGCGGATGCAGCAGGGTCGTCTACGCGACGCATGGTGGCGATGCCGCAGCGACGGGCGAAGGCCGGCGCCATGGACGCGCGTCGGGGAGTGGCTTCCGGCCTGCACTGACCGACGCCACGGGAAGCTCGCCGGCGATCAGTGCCACCAACTGCTTGATCGCCGGCTGCTCCCGCCCGTTTTCCCCTTGACGCCCCTCTGCCCCTCCCTTACCTAGCCCCTCGCTCTTGGCGGAGTAGCTCAGTTGGTTAGAGCAGAGGAATCATAATCCTTGTGTCGGGGGTTCAAGTCCCTCCTCCGCTACCACCCACCCGACCGTCGTTTCGAGCCCGCCGAGCCCGTGTGGTGACACCCGGCGGGCCTATCGCCAGACAGCCAAGCCCCCGAACGGGTCCGTCGCATGAGCGGGGCCTCGTTGGCCCCATGTCGGCGCGGGTCTTTCGGCCGGCGCGCGATGGCGGAAGCAGCGTCACAGGGGTGGGTCAGGCGGTTCGCGGCGACGGCAGGCAGAGCGCCGCCGCTGCGCGGCCTCAGGCCCAGTCCGCCCGGCCGGTGCCGACCGCCTCGGCCACCGTGGCGAAGCCGTCGCGCGCCAGCAGCCGATCGAGGCCGCGCGCGATCTCGCCCACCAGGCTCAGCCCGCCATAGACCAGCGCGGTATAGAGTTGCACGGCCGCGGCCCCCGCGCGGATCTTGGCATAGGCTTCTTCGGCCGAGCCGACGCCGCCGACGCCGATCAGCGGCAGGCGGCCCTCGGTCAGCTGGGACAACCGCGCCAGCACGCGGGTCGACCGCACGAAAAGCGGCGCGCCCGACAGCCCGCCCGCCTCCTCCGCCTGCGGGCTTTTCAGGTCGCCGCGGGCGAGCGTCGTGTTGGTCGCCACGATCCCCTGCACGTCCACCTCCTGCGCCACCTCGGCGATCTCGGCCAGTTCCGCGTCCGACAGGTCGGGCGCGATCTTGAGAAAGACCGGGATCGGGCGGGCAAGGTCCGCACGCGCCGCCATCACGCCCGCAAGCAGCGCCGACAGCGCCGCCCGCCCCTGCAGGTCGCGCAGCCGCTCGGTGTTGGGGGAGGACACGTTGACCGTGGCGAAATCCACATGCGCCCCGCAATGGGTCAGGACCGCGGCGTAATCGGCCGCCCGGTCCGCGCTGTCCTTGTTGGCGCCCAGGTTGAGCCCGACCACCGCCCCCGGCGGCCGCGCCGACAGCCGCCGGCCGATGGCCGCCATGCCGTCGTTGTTGAACCCGAACCGGTTGATCGCCGCGCGATCCTCGGCCAGCCGGAACAGGCGCGGGCGGGGGTTGCCGGGCTGCGGCCGGGGCGTCGCCGCGCCCGCCTCGATGAAGCCGAAGCCCGCGCGCGAAAGCGGGCCCAGCGCCTCGGCGTTCTTGTCGTAGCCGGCCGCGAGCCCCACCGGGTTGGGCAGCCGCAGGCCCGCCACCTCGGTCGCCAGCCGCGGGGAAGTCACCGGCCCCGGCAGCGGGACCAGCCCGCCCCTCAGCGCCGCGAGCGACAGGTTGTGCGCACGCTCCGCATCCATCCGGTGCAGCACCGCAAGCGCGGCACGTTCGAGCGGCGTCATACCACGCCCTCGGGAAAGATGTGGCCCGTCGCGCCCAGCGGCAGCGACTTGTCCCACACGACATCGGCCATCCTGAGGTCCCGGTAAAGGTGCGGGAACAGCGCCCCGCCCCGCGACGGCTCCCATTTCAACGCGTCGCCAAGCCGCGCGGCATCGACCGCGACCAGCACGAGGTCACTTTCGCCCGCGAAGTGCTTTTCGGCGGTGCCGGTCACCTGCTCGGCGGTCGAGAGGTGGATGAAACCATCCGCCAGGTCCACCGGCGCGCCCGCGCTTCGCCCCGTCTGGCGGAACGCGTCCCACTCGGCCCGGCGGAAGATCTTGTAGATCAGCATCCCCCTGACATGCCCGCTGGCGCTGACGCGGTCAAGCGAGCGCGCGGCCAAGAGCTTTGACAGCGCGCCGGCGGCACGGCACCCTCGATGCGATCACGCGAGGAGGGTGCCGAAGATGAAAACACGCATTGCAACCGTGGCCGCCGCCCTGGCGCTGGGCGCCGGCACCGCCTCCGCCGACTACGCGCTGACGATCCTGCACACCAACGACTTCCACGCCCGGTTCGAGCCGATCTCGAAATACGACGCGGGCTGTTCGGAAGAGGACAACCGGGCCGGGGAGTGCTTCGGCGGGTCGGCCCGGCTGATGACCGCGGTCGCGGCGGCCAGGGCGCGGGCCGGCAATGTCCTGCTCGTCGATGGCGGCGACCAGTTCCAGGGCACGCTGTTCTACACCTACTACAAGGGCAAGGTCGCGGCCGAGATGATGAACAAGATGGGCTATGACGCGATGACCGTGGGCAACCACGAGTTCGACGACGGCCCCGAGGTGCTGCGCGGCTTCGTCGATGCGGTCGACTTCCCCATCCTGATGTCGAATGCCGACATCTCGGGAGAACCCCTGCTGTCGGGCGCGATCCGGAAATCGGTGGTGATCGAGAGGGGCGGCGAACGGCTGGGCCTGATCGGGCTGACGCCGCAGGACACCGACGAGCTGGCGAGCCCCGGCCGCAACGTGATCTTCACCGACCCGGTCGAGGCCGTGCAGGCCGAGGTCGACCGGCTGACCGATGAGGGCGTGAACAAGATCATCGTGCTAAGCCATTCGGGCTATGATCTGGACAAGCGGTTGGCCGCCGAGACGACCGGGGTCGACGTGATCGTGGGCGGGCATACCAACACCTACCTGTCGAACACCGCCGACAGCGCCGCCGGCCCCTACCCCACCATGGTCGGCGACACTGCCATCGTGCAGGCCTACGCCTATGGCAAGTTCCTCGGCGAGTTGACAGTCACCTTCGACGACGCGGGCGAGGTCGTGCAGGCGGTGGGCGAACCGCTGATCATGGATGCCGCCGTCGCCGAGGACGGCGCGACCATGGACCGGATCGCGGAACTCGCCGGGCCGCTGGAAGAAATCCGCCAGCGGGTGGTGGCCGAGGCGGCGACGCCGATCGATGGTGATCGCTCGGTCTGCCGCGCGATGGAATGCCCGATGGGCAACCTCGTGGCCGACGCGATGCTGGACCGGGTGCGCGACCAGGGGATCCGGATCGCGATCCAGAACAGCGGGGGTCTGCGCGCCTCGATCGACGCGGGGCCGGTGACCATGGGCGAGGTGCTGACCGTGCTGCCGTTCCAGAACACCTTGTCCACCTTCTTCGTCTCCGGCCGGACGATCATCGATGCGCTGGAAAACGGGCTGAGCCAGGTCGAGGAGGGCGCGGGGCGCTTCCCGCAGGTCGCGGGCCTGCGCGTCACCTGGGACCCGGCGGCGCCCCCGGGATCGCGCGTGGGGGACGTGGCGGTGCAGGGCGGCGACGGCTGGCATCCCCTCGACCCGGCCGCCACCTACGGCGTGGTGTCGAACAACTACGTGCGGAACGGCGGCGACGGCTACGACATGTTCCTTTCGGCCGAGAACGTCTACGATTTCGGGCCCGACCTCGCCGATGTCACCGCCGAGTTCCTGGCCGCCAACGCCCCGTACCGGCCCTACACCGACGGGCGCATCGCCACCCGGTGACGGGCGCCCTTGCCCCGCTTTCGCGGGCGGCGTATCGCTGGACCATGGCCATGACCCCGCCCCCCGCCCGCTGATGCCGCGCGCCGGTTTCGAAATGGACGGCGAGACCGTCGCGCCGGGCACGCGGCGCACCGTCGATCTGCCGGTCGCGATGCTGTCCGACCACACGCCGGTGACGATGTCCGCCCATGTCGTCCACGGCCGGCGCGCCGGGCCCGTCGTCTTCGTGACCGCCGGCATCCATGGCGACGAGGTGATCGGGGTGGAGATCGTCCGGCGCCTGTTGAGCCTGCCGGTGCTGAAATCGCTGCGCGGCACGCTGATCGCGATTCCCATCGTCAACGCCTTCGGCTTTCTCAACCTCTCGCGCTACCTGCCCGACCGGCGCGATCTGAACCGCTGTTTCCCCGGCTCGGCCGAAGGCTCGATGGCCGGGCGGCTGTCGCATCTGGTGATGGAACAGGTCGTGGCCCGCGCCGACCTGGGGATCGACCTGCATTCGGCCGCCATCCACCGGACCAACCTGCCGCAGGTCCGCGTCGCGCCCGGCGACGACGATCTCCTGCGCCTGGCCAAGGTCTTCGCCGCGCCGGTGGTGCTGCGCTCGGACCTGCGCGAGGGCTCGCTGCGCCAGGCGGCGCTGCAGCGCGGGGTGGGCATGCTGCTCTACGAGGCGGGCGAGGGGCTGCGCTTCGACGAGACGGCGGTGCGGGCGGGCGTCTCGGGCATCCTGCGGGTGCTGCACGACCGCGGCATGATTCCCGCCAAGGGCGTGCCGCGGGCGCGCCGCGCGCCGCTGGTCTGCCGGGAGTCGCGCTGGCTGCGGGCACCGCAGGGCGGGCTGTTGCGCACCTATCGGTCCGAGGGCGACGTGGTCGACCGCGGCGAGGTGCTGGCGGTGGTCTCCGATCCGTTCGGCGAGGTGGAGACGGAAGTCCTGGCCCCCGAACACGGGATCATCCTCGGCCGCGCGGTGCTGCCGGTCGTCAACGAGGGCAACGCGGTCTTCCACCTGGCCGCGATCGCCCCGGCGGAGCGGGCGGGCGACCGCATCGGCGCCTGGAACGCCGAGCTGGAGGCCGAGCCCCTGTTCGACGAGGACGAGATCATCTGACCGCGCCGGTCCACGTGCCGGCAAAGATGGTCACGCCGGTCTCCGCTCCGCTGCCGCCTCGAGCGCCGGGTAGCGCACGCCCAGCGTGACGGCGCGGGCCACGAAGGAGATCAGCAGGGCGGCCCAGAGGCCGTGATTGCCCCAGACCGGCACCAGGGCCGCGGCGGCCAGCGCGTAGACCGCCGCCGCGATCGCCATCATGTTGCGCATGTCGCGGGTGCGCGTGGCGCCGATGAAGATCCCGTCGAGCATGTAGGAGGCAAGCCCGAAGACCGGCGCCGCCACCATCCAGGGCAGGTAGGCGCGCGCCGCGCTGCGCACCTCGGGCGCGGTCGTCATCAGGTCGATGATCGCACCCCCGAAAAGCGCGAAGGACGCGGCGAGCCCGATCACCGTCGCCGCCCCCCAGAAGCTGGTCATCAACGCGCCCTGCCGCAGCGCCGCGCGGGCGCGGGCGCCCATCGCCTGGCCGACCAGCGCCTCGGCGGCGAAGGCGAAGCCGTCGAGCGCGTAGGCGGTGATCTGCAGGAACTGCAGCAACACCTGGTTGGCCGCCAGCGGCACGTCGCCGAAATCGGCGGCGAGAAACAGGAACGAGACGAAGATCGCCTGCAGCATCAGCGAGCGCAGCAGGATATCGGTATTGACCATCGCCATGCGCCTGAGCCGCGCCGGGTCGAAGACCCGCGCCCGGTCGCGCCACGCCGCGCCGCGGAACGCCTCGCGGCAGAGCCAGAGGCCCATCGCCGCCCCCGACCATTCCGCCAGGAAGGTGGCGATGGCCACGCCCTCGACCCCCCAGCCCAGCCCGAGCACGAACCAGAAATCCAGCAGGATGTTGACCGAATTCATCCAGAGCTGGATTGCCAGCACGGCCTTGGTGCGCCCCTGGGCAATCAGCCAGCCGGTGATCCCGAAAAGCCCGATTGCCGCGGGCGCCGACCAGATGCGGATCGCGAGATAGTCGCGCGCCATCGTCTCGACCTCCGACGAGGCGGGCGAGACCAGGAAGGCCCCGGCGAACAGGGGCAGTTGCAGGGCGATCAACGCGCCCCCCGCCGCACCGGCCACCAGCAGCGCACGCGAGAGCATCGCGTCGACCTCGGCATGATCGCGCGCGCCCCAGGCCTGGGCCGTCAGCCCGGTGGTGCCCATCCGCAGGAAGCCGAACACCCAGTAGAGCGCCGAGAGGATGATCGCGCCGATGCCCACCGCGCCGATGGGCACCGCCTCGCCCATCTGGCCCACCACCCCGGTATCGACGGCGCCGAGGATCGGCACGGTGGCGTTCGACAGGACGATGGGCAGCGAGATCGCCAGCACCCGGCGATGCGTGACGGCCGGCCCCTCGTCCGCCCGGACGGTCTCAGCCATGGCGGGGCGGCATCAGGAAATGGCCGGTCGCCTGGGCATAGAGCCGGGCGCGGTTGTCCTGCCACGCCTCGACATGCACGCTGGCGTAGCGCCGGCCCGAGCGGTTCACCCGCGCCCGCGCATAGGCGTCGCGCGGCAGGCCCGAGCGCAGGTAGTCCACGGTGAAGTCGATGGTCTTGGGCAGCCGCGGCAGGGTCTCGGGCGTCAGGGTGAGCGGGTCGAGCGCGCCGGACTCCATCTCTTCCCAGATCAGCGACCAGGACAGGCCGATGATCGCCGTCACCTCGAGGAAGGCGGCCGTCACGCCGCCATGCAGCGCGGGCAGCAGCGGGTTGCCGATGAGCTTGTCGTCGAAGGGCAGAAGCGCGGTCAACTCGTCGCCGCGGCGCTCGAACTCGATCCCGAGGAAATTGATGTAGGGCACGCCGTGCACCAGCGCCGACAGCGCCGCGTCCCGGCGCTGCTTGACGACCTGGACGGGTTCGGGCCGGCGCACGCTCATGCCCCGCCCCCGCGTTCCACCGTGAAGGCGCCCGACGCGGTCGCGACCGGGTTGGCCTCGTCCTCGTCCGTGGCGGTGGCGCGCACGAAGGCGACCGAGCGGGTCACGTGGTAGCATTCGGCGCGCGCCCTGATCCGCTGGCCCGGGGCCGCGGGCCGCATGTAGTCGATGCGCAGGTCGATGGTGGCGGTGCCGGCGGGCGCCTGCGGGTGGCTCATCACCGCCGCGCCGCCGCAGGTGTCCAGCAGCGCCGAGACCGCGCCGCCGTGGATCACCCCGCTTTGCGGATCGCCGATCAGCCGCGCGTCATAGGGCATCGAGATCTCGGCCACGCCGTCGCCGATCGCGTCGACGCGCATGTTCAGCGCCCGCGAATGCGGAATCATCTCGATGAATTGCCGGGCGATCCGGGCCTTGTCCTCGTCCATCGGCACTCCTTTACGTCCCGGTTATTGGCCCTCTCCCGGCGGGCTGCAAGGGTTAACTGCCCCGGCCCGGCGCCTCCGCCGGCGTCGGCGCCCTTTCAAGTCGGGCACCCGCGACTGGATCTCGCGCGCGACGCTTGCTAGGCAACCGGGGCGCGAAGGCCGGTCGGGAAGCGTCGATGTCCGAGGATCGTCTGAGCTTCAAGGAGATGTGCGCGCGGTTCGACGTGACGCCGCGCACCCTGCGCTATTACGAATACATCGAGCTTCTCGATCCCGAGAAGGAAGGGCGCACCCGGTGGTACGGCCCGCGCGAGGTCGCGCGCCTCACGCTGATCCTGCGGGGCCGGCGCTTCGGCTTCAGCCTCGAGGAAATCCGGCAATGGCTGCTGATCTATGACGAACGCGGCAGCCGCGCGCAGATGGAAGCGATGATCGAGATGTCGGATCGCCAGCTCGCGGCGCTCGAGGCCCAGCGCGCCGAACTGGACCGCGCGATCGCCGATCTGCAGGCCCTGCGCGACGAGGTCGCCGCGAGCCTGGACAAGGGGGCCTGACGCGCCCGTCCGAGCGACACGAAATGACGCAGCGTTACGTTTACGTAAACGTCATTTCGGCTTGTATCCTGCCGCCGCAGCCGTCACCCCGCCTGTCTGACAAGACGGGAACCCGACCAGGACACATGACCGACGAACTGATGACGATACGCCAGATGTGCGACAGCTTCGGCGTCACCGCGCGCACCCTGCGCTTCTACGAATCGCGCGAGCTTCTGAATCCGATCCGGGAGGGTCAGAAACGTCTCTTCACGCGGCGCGACCGCGGTCGGCTGACGCTGATCCTGCGCGGCAAGCGCTTCGGCTTCAGCCTTGAGCAGATCCGCCAACTGCTTGCGCTTTACGATGTCGAGAATGGCGAGGCCGCCCAGCACCGCGAAGCCTATGCCATCGGGCGGGCGCGGCTGGACGACATGGTGCGCCAGCGCGCCGAACTGGACCAGGCCATCGCCGAACTGCAGCAGCAGCTTGCCATCTGCGAACAGAAGATCGCCGATTTCACACCGGAGGCGAAGAAGGCCTGAGTCGCACGCCCCGGCACGACCGACAGAAGGGAGACCCCGATGCCGATCTACACCCCGCCCACCGAGGACATGCAATTCGTGCTGCACGACGTGCTCGCGGTCAGTGCCGCCGACATTCCCGGCTACGACGAGCTCGAGCGCGACTTCACCGCCGCCGTGCTCGACGAGGCGGGCAAGATCTCGGCCGAGGTTCTGGCGCCGCTGAACGCGACCGGCGACGCCGAGGGCTGCAGCCTCGAGAACGGGGTGGTGCGCACGCCAAAGGGGTTCCGCGAGGCGTACGAGCAGGTCCGCACGGGCGGGTGGATCGGGCTTGACGCGGACCCGGACTATGGCGGCCAGGGCATGCCCTACCTGATGAACACCGCGGTCGGCGAGATGTTCGTCTCGGCCAACATGGCGTTCAACATGTATTGGGGCCTGACCCACGGGGCGATGTCGGCGATCCACGCGCACGGCTCGGACGAGCAGAAGGCGTCGTATCTGCCGAAAATGATCGAGGGCACCTGGTCGGGCACGATGAACCTGACCGAACCCCATTGCGGCACCGATCTGGGCCTGATCCGCACAAAGGCCGACCCGCAGGGCGACGGCACCTACGCGATCACCGGCACGAAAATCTGGATCTCGGCCGGCGAGCACGACCTGACCGAGAACATCGTCCACCTCTTGCTGGCCAAGATCCCCGGCGGGCCCGACGGCACCAAGGGCATCTCGCTCTTCATCGTGCCCAAGTTCCTACCCGATGCCGATGGCAATCCCGGCCGGCGCAACGCGCTGCAATGCGCGGGGTTGGAGCAGAAGATGGGCATCCACGGCAACGCGACCTGCGTGATGGATTACGACGGCGCGACCGGGTTCCTCGTGGGCGAGGAGCACAAGGGCATGCGCGCGATGTTCACCATGATGAACGAGGCCCGCCTGGGCGTTGGCCTGCAGGGCTATGCGCAAGGCGTCGTCGCCTACCAGAACGCGCTGGCCTGGGCGCAGGAGCGCACCCAGGGCCGCGGGCTGGGCGCCCCGGCCAATCCCGACGGGCCGGCCGACCCGATCATGGTTCACCCGGACGTGCGCCGGAACCTCATGCACCAGAAGAGCTTCGTGGAAGGCGCGCGCGCCTTCGCCCTGTGGGGCGCGCAGCTCATCGACCGCGCGGCCCGCACGGGCGATGCGGAGTCCGAGACGCTGATCTCGCTGCTGACCCCGGTCATCAAGGGCTTCCTGACCGACAAGGGGTTCGAGACCACGGTGCTGGCGCAGCAGACCCTGGGCGGCACGGGCTTCACCCGCGCCGCGGGGCTGGAACAGTTCGTGCGCGACGCGCGGATCACGATGATCTACGAGGGGACCAACGGCATCCAGTCGCTCGACCTCGTGGGCCGCAAGCTGCCCCAGGACGGCGGCAAGGCGCTGATGGCGTTCTTCGACACGGTCAAGGGCTTCATCAAGGACAACGAGGGCGATGAAACCCTGAAGGCGGAGTTCCTGGAGCCCCTGAAGGCCGCCTCGAAGGACCTGCAGACCGCCGCGATGTATTTCATGGAACAGGGCATGAAGCAGCCGGCCAATGCGCTGGCCGGCTCCTACGACTTCATGCACCTGTTCGGCCATGTCTGCCTCGGGCTGATGTGGGCCAGGATGGCCGCGGCGTCGCGGGACGCGCTGGCCGCGGGCCACGGCAACCCCGCGTTCCACGAGACCAAGCTGGCCACCGGGCGCTACTACATGGCGCGCCAGTTGCCGGCGACCGGGCTGCACCTGGCGCGGATCACCAGCGGGGCGGACACGGTCATGGCCCTGCCCGCCGAGGCGTTCTGATGGCGCGGCGCCCGGCGCCCGACGACAGGGAGTGAAACCGCCATGCCCAGACGCCTGCGCCTGACCCGCCGGATGCCCGTCGCGATGAGCGAGGACGCCTATCGGCGGCTGCGCCGGTTCGCCCGCGAGGCGGGGCTCGACGAGGGCGAGGCCCTGTCCTTCCTGTTCGAGCATTTCGACAGCGTGACGGATGCCGAGGTGCTGCCCCACAGGCTGCGCATCTTCAACGCGGAACTGGAGGAGAGGAAGCGATGACCCGGACTTCCGGCACCGGACGCGAGGCCGCGCCAAGTGAGTATTTGGGCCAAGAAGAAGCGGCGCGGTTAGCCCCCCGCCCGGGCGGCGCCCCCGGTCGCTACCGGGGTGGAGGCGCCGGGCGGGGGACCTTCTCCTTGGGCGGTCATCGGCTCTCCAGCCTGTACCGCGAGTCGCAGCCTGCGAGGTTAATCTTAACGCCCGGTTATCGCCCGCGACCCGCTCCTTCTTCTTGGCCCAAATACTCATTGACGGCCCGTCGCGGCCGGGCACAGCGGCCGGGAGCGGCGCCATGACCCTGCGACTCTACTGCTTCGGCGAAAGCGGCAACGCCTACAAGGCGGCGTTGACGCTGGAACTCGCGGGGCTGGACTGGGAACCGGTCTGGGTCGACTTCTTCAACGGCGCGGCGCGCAGCCCCGAGTTCCTGGCGCTGAACCCCATGGGAGAGGTCCCGGTTATGGTCGACGGCGCGGTGACGCTCAGCCAGTCGGGCGCGATCCAGGACTATGTCAGCTCCAAGAGCGGGCAGTTCGGCGGCCAGAGCGCGGCCGAGCGCCGCGAGGTGCTGCGATGGATGTTCTGGGACAACCACAAGATGTCGGGCCAGGCCGGCAGCCTGCGCTTCCTGATGAATTTCCTGCCCGAGGAGAAGCGCCCCGCGCCGGTGATCGACTGGCTGTCGGGCCGGGTGCGGGCGGCGCTGGGCGTGCTCGAACGCGGGCTGGAGGGGCAGGACTGGCTGGTGGGCGGGCGATCGACCATCGCCGACCTCGCCTGCTGCGGCTACCTCTACTATCCCGAACCCTTCGGCTTCGACCGGGCCGACTGGCCCAATATCGACGCCTGGCTGGACCGCATCGCGGCGCTGCCCGGCTGGAAGCCCCCCTACGACCTGATGCCCGGCTCGCCCGCGGACCGGGCCTGACCGCAACCTTGGACGAGGCAGACATGACCGACGCCTATATCTACGACGCGATCCGGACGCCCCGCGGCAAGGGCCGCAAGGATGGCAGCCTGCACGAGGTGACCTCGCTGCGGCTCTCGGCGCTGGTGCTCGACGCGCTTTCCGAACGCAACGGCCTGGACGGCGGCGCAGGCATCGAGGACGTGATCTGGGGCAACGCAACCCAGGTCGGCGAACAGGGGGGCTGCCTCGCGCGCAGCGCGGTGCTGGCCTCGGACCTCGACGAACGCATTCCCGGCCTCTCGATCAACCGGTTCTGCGCCAGCGGGCTGGAGGCCGTGAACCTCGCCGCCAACCAGGTGCGCGCGGGCGCGGGCCGGGCCTATATCGCCGGCGGCGTGGAGATGATGGGCCGGGTCGCGATGGGCAGCGACGGGGCGGCGATCGCCGTGGACCCGAGCCTGGCCATGAAAAGCTATTTCGTCCCCCAGGGCATCTCGGCCGACATCATCGCCACCGAGCACGGGTTCACCCGCGACCAGGCGGATGCGCTGGCCGTCGAAAGCCAGCAGCGCGCCGCGCAATCCTGGGACGAGGGCCGCTTCGACCGGTCGGTGATCGCGGTGAAAGACGTGAACGGGCTGACGATCCTCGAGCGCGACGAATACATGCGGCCCGAGACCGACATGCAGACGCTGGGCGCGCTGAAGCCGTCTTTCAAGGAGATGGGCGAGGTGATGCCGGGCTTCGACCGGGTGGCGCTGATGAAATACCCGCATCTTGAACGGATCGACCATATCCACCACGCCGGCAATTCCTCGGGCATCGTCGACGGGGCGGCCGCTGTGCTGGTCGGCAATGCCGAGTTCGGGCAGGCGCACGGGCTGAAACCCCGCGCGCGCATCCGGGCAAGCTGCAAGATCGGCACGGATCCCACGATCATGCTGACCGGCCCGGTGCCCGCGACCGAGAAGGTGCTGGCCGAGGCCGGCATGCAGTTTTCCGACATCGACCTGTGCGAGGTGAACGAGGCTTTCGCTGCGGTCGTGCTGCGCTTCATCCAGGCCTTCGAGGCCGACCCGGGCCGCGTGAACCCCAATGGCGGGGCCATCGCGCTGGGCCATCCGCTGGGCGCGACGGGGGCGATCATCCTCGGCACGCTCCTGGACGAGATGGAGCGGACCGACAGGGAAACCGGCCTCGCGACGCTTTGCGTGGCCAGCGGCATGGGCGCCGCGACGATCATCGAACGCGTGTGAGGGAGGGAACCATGGCGGAATTCCACTACGAAGTCGACGCCGACGGGGTCGGGACCATAACTTGGGACGTGCCCGGCCGCAGCATGAACGTGATGAGCCGGCAAGGGTTCGAGGAGCTTGACGCGCATATCGACACCGCGCTCGCGGACGACGCGGTGAAGGGCGTGGTCATCACGTCGGCCAAGAAGGATTTCGCCGGAGGCATGGACCTCAACGTCATCGCGAAGATGAGGGACGAGGCGGGCGACAACCCGGCCAAGGGGCTGTTCGAGGGCGTGATGGGGATGCATGCCATCCTGCGCAAGATCGAGCGCGGGGGCATGGACGACAAGAACAGGGGCGGCAAGCCGATTGCCGCCGCCCTGCCCGGCACGGCGCTGGGGATCGGGCTGGAACTGCCGCTGGCCTGTCACCGCATCTTCGCCGCCGACAACCCGAAGGCCAAGATCGGCCTGCCCGAGATCATGGTCGGCATCTTCCCTGGCGGCGGCGGGACCACGCGGCTGGTGCGCAAGCTGGGCGCGATGGGCGCCTCGCCGTTCCTGCTGGAAGGCAAGCTGTCCGACCCGAAGAAGGCGAAGGCGGCGGGGCTGATCGACGAGGTGACCGACGACCCGGTGGCCGCCGCGAAGGAGTGGGTACTCTCGGGGCCGAAGATCGTCAAGCCCTGGGACGAGAATGGCTACAAGATGCCGGGCGGCGCGCCCTATCACCCGGCCGGCTTCATGACCTTCGTCGGCGCCTCGGCCATGGTCAACGGCAAGACCAAGGGGGTGTACCCGGCGGCCAAGGCGCTGCTCAGCGCGGTTTACGAGGGCGCGCTGGTGCCCTTCGACACGGCCATTCGGATCGAGGCGCGCTGGTTCACCCATGTGCTGATGAACCCGTCCTCGGGCGCGATGATCCGGTCGCTTTTCATCAACAAGGAGGCGCTGGAGAAAGGCGCCGTGCGGCCCGCCGATGTGCCCGACCAGAAGGTGGCGAAGCTGGGGATTCTCGGCGCGGGGATGATGGGCGCCGGGATCGCGCTGGTCGCCGCGCAGGCGGGGATCGAGGTGGTGCTGATCGACCAGGAACAGGCGGCCGCCGACAAGGGCCGCGCCTATGCCGAAGCCTACATGGACAAGGGCATCAAGCGCGGCAAGGCGACCGAGGCGAAGAAGGACGAGGTGCTGGGCCGGATCACCGCCACCACCGATTATGCCGCGCTGTCCGGCGCCGATCTGGTGATCGAGGCGGTGTTCGAGGACCCCGGCATCAAGGCCGAGGTGACCAGGCGCGTGCAGGAGGCCGTCGGCCCCGACTGCATCATCGCCACCAACACCTCGACCCTGCCGATCACCGACCTGGCGAAGGCGGCGCACCGGCCGCAGGACTTCATCGGCATCCATTTCTTCTCACCGGTCGAGAAGATGATGCTGGTCGAGATCATCAAGGGCCGCGAGACCGGCGACCGGGCGGTGGCCAAGGCGCTCGATTTCGTGCGGCAAATCCGCAAGACGCCCATCGTGGTGAACGACGCGCGCTTCTTCTACGCCAACCGCTGCATCATCCCCTATCTCAACGAAGGCATCCGCATGGTGGCCGAGGGCGTGACGCCCGCGCTGGTGGAAAACGGCGCGAAACTGGTGGGGATGCCGCTGGGGCCGCTTCAACTGGTGGACGAGACGTCCATCGACCTCGGTGTCAAGATCGCCAAGGCGACCAAGGCGGCGATGGGCGAGGCCTATCCCGACGCGGCGGTGGACGAGGTGCTGTTCTGGCTGGCCGACGAGGGCCGTCTGGGGCGCAAGGCCAAGGCCGGGTTTTACGCCTATGACGACGCGGGCAAGCGCAGCGGGCTTTGGAACGGGCTGACCGACAGGTTTCCCGAGGCGGCCGAGCAGCCCGACCTGGCGGAGGTGCAGCATCGCCTGCTTTTCGCGCAGGTGCTGGAGGCCGTGCGGGCGCTGGAGGACGGTGTGCTGATGGATATCCGCGAGGGCGATGTGGGCGCGATCCTCGGCTGGGGCTTCGCGCCCTGGTCGGGCGGCCCGTTCTCCTGGCTCGACATGATCGGGCCGGCCCGGGCGCTGGAGCTGTGCGAGGGCCTGGCCGCGCGCCACGGGAACCGCTTCGCGCCGCCGGCGCTGCTGCGCGAAATGGCGGCCGACGGCGCGCGGTTCTACGACCGGTTCGGCCCGGACGCTCAGGCGGCCTGAAACGCGCGCATGCCCGGCCCGTCGCGGGCGGGCGCGACCTCGCACTGCAGCGCGGCGGCGAGGCGGCGTGCTTCGTGCGGCGCGCAGGGCCGGCCGTAATCGATCTCGTTGGCGGTCTGCATCTCGCAGAGCCGGTGGAGCGGCACCGGCTCGCCCTCACCCTGGGCCGGGCAGAACACCAGCGCCGCACCGTTTGCGAAGGTGATCTCGGGCCGGTCGAAGAGCGGCACGATCACCTCGACGGGCCGGCCCAGCGTCGGGGCCACGCGGTGGATGCCTAGCACGCCTTCGAGATAGCGCGCCTGGATCAGCACGAAGGGGTCGCCGTAAAGCTCTTCGGCGAGATCGGATTCGACCAGCACGCTCTGCTCCGGCAGCAGGGTGAGCGGGGCGGAGTTGCCCAGCGCGCCCTCCGGGACGGTCAGCGGCCAGAGCGGTTGCGGACAGCGCGCCCAACCCCGCCACAAGAGCCCGCGCTGCACCGCCCGCACCGGCTGCGCGCCGTGATCGAAGGTCAGCACGCGGACGCCCGGTGCCAGCGCCTCGACCGGCCGCCAGCCGTGGGTCGTGGCGATTTCGGTGCCCGCGGCAAAGCCCGAGGCGATGCCGGCGATGGCGCCGGGCGCGGGCGTGGTGCGCGACACGGGCGCGCCGCGCGCATCGGTGACCGGTTCGCTGCCTTCGAAGGCGATCCTGACTTCCACGTGTCGTTCTCCCCAGACTGCCGCCGGGCGGAGCGCGCGGGCCCCGACAGCGGGTTGTTTCTTGTTCTCTGTCGCAAGGCGGGCAGCCCGTCCCGAAGCGCCCACTAACGGAACCTTAACGCGCCGACCCGGACGGTATTTCGACCCGATTGAGATGGCATTTGGGCGTGTGGCCGCGCCGGCTGAACGATCAGCCCGGCAGCGCCGGACTGCGCCCGTCCGGCGAACAATGCGGGCCGTCCTCGACGCGGTCTCCCAAGCGCGGGATGTCCCTGGCCGCGGCGTCGGCGACCCGCCGGGCCGATTCGTCGCCGTCGTCGCGCGGGCAGGCGGGCAGGCGATCGGCGACTTTGATCCGCGCCGCGGACCGCCGGAAGCCGGTCCCCGCCCCAAGCGGCGCGCGGCCCGCGCGGCGAGACGACGCCACCCCTTTTCAAATCTCGGCAAGGCGGCCAAACTCCGCGCCGACCAAGAAACCAGCGGGAGGGAAAACGCGATGGGCTGGATGTCCGACGAAACGGGCCTGGAGAAATGCGCGGCGAACTACGTGCCGCTGACGCCGCTGTCGTTCCTGCACCGTGCCGCCCAGATCTGGCCGGAGCGCGAGGCGGTCGTCTACGGCGCGCGGCGCTTTACCTATGCCCAGTATCGCGACCGCGTCACCCGGCTGGCTTCGGCGCTGGCCGCGATGGGGGTCAAGCCCGGCGACGTGGTCGCCACGCTTCTGCCGAACGTGCCGGCCCATGCCGAGGCGCATTTCGGGGTGCCGGCCTGCGGCGCGATTCTGAACGCGATCAACATCCGGCTGGACGCCAACACGGTCAGCTACATCCTCGATCACGGCGGCGCCAAGGTCGTGCTCTGCGACCCGCAGTTCATCCCGCTGGTGGCCAATGCCATCGAGGACATGGAAGGCGAGCCGCCCACCGTGATCGAGGTCGGCGACGACGCGGCCGGCGTGCACGATTTCGGCGATTACCCCGAATACGAGGACATCCTCGCCCAGGCCGACCCGGACTTCGACTGGATCATGCCCGAGGACGAGTGGGAGAGCATCGCGCTCAACTACACGTCGGGGACGACGGGCCGGCCCAAGGGCGTCGTCTACCACCACCGCGGGGCGTATCTGAACGCGATGGGCCAGGTGATCTCGTGGCGGATGGTGCTGCACCCCCGATACCTGACCATCGTGCCGCTGTTTCACTGCAACGGCTGGTGCCACACCTGGATGATGCCCGCGGTGGGCGGCACGGTGGTCTGCTGCCGCGACATCAACGCCCGCAACATCTTCGACGCGATCGCCGACGAGGGCGTGACCCATTTCGGCGGCGCCCCCATCGTGCTGAACATGCTGATCAACGCCACCGACGAGGAAAGGCGGGAGTTCGGCCATGTCGTGGAGGTGTTCACCGCCGGCGCGCCGCCCGCCGCGGTGACGTTGGCCCGGATCGAGCCCATGGGCTTCAACGTCACCCATGTCTACGGGTTGACGGAAACCTACGGCCCGGCCACCGAATGCGTCTGGAAAGAGCAGTGGGAGCCGCTCGAGGGCGACGCGCGCGCCGCGCAGAAATCCCGCCAGGGCGTCGCGATGCCCTTCATGGAGCCGATGCAGGTCTGGGACGACAAGGACAGGCCCGTGCCGCTGGACGGCAAGACGCAGGGCGAGATCGTCTATCGCGGCAACGGGGTTATGAAGGGCTATCTGAAGAATCCCCGCGCCACCCGCGAAGCCTTCGAGGGCGGGTATTTCCACACCGGCGACCTCGCCGTGCAGCACCCCGACACCTACGTCCAGATCGCCGACCGGGCCAAGGACATCATCATCTCGGGCGGCGAAAACGTCAGTTCGGTCGAGGTGGAGGGCATCCTGATGCGCCACCCCGACGTGCTGCTCTGCGCGGTGGTGGCGAAACCGGACGAAAAATGGGGCGAGGTGCCCTGCGCCTTCGTCGAGTTGAAGGACGGCCACAACGTCGATGCCGATACGCTGATCGCCTTCGCGCGCGAACGGCTGGCGGGGTTCAAGACGCCGAAGGCCGTGGTGTTCCAGGAGTTGCCAAAGACCTCCACCGGCAAGATCCAGAAGTTCGAGCTGCGCAAGGTCGCCAAGGAGCTGTGAGATTGTGGGCGCCGGGCCGCTCGGCTATCCTCCCGCGTGAGGTCACAGAACGAGCGGGCAAGGGTCGCCGCCGATGACGGCGCTCAAGCGATATGAACGGCTGGAAGGTCCGGGCGTCTGGCGCGAGCATGCCGGCGCCCAGCGCCGGAATGTCATCCTGTCCTTCGGCGATGCCTCGCTGGTGGTCTCCGACACCGCCGAGCGGGTCCTGACCCACTGGTCGCTCGCGGCGATCGAACGGCTGAACCCCGGCGAAAGCCCCGCGCTCTACGCCCCCGGCGAGGCCAGCGACGAGACGCTGGAAATCGACGAGAGCCTTATGATCGAGGCGATCGAGGCGGTGCGCACGGCCGTCGCGCGGGGCCGCCCCCATCCCGGCCGGGTGCGGCTTGCGGCGTTCGCGGCCATCGCCGCCGGGCTCGCCGCGCTGGCGGTCTTCTGGCTGCCGGGCGCGCTGGTGCGGCATGCGGTTTCGGTCGTCCCCGACCCGGTGCGCGCCGAGATCGGCCGCGACCTGCTGGGGCGTGTCACGCGCGTCGCGGGCCAGCCTTGCGCGCGGCCCGGCGGCATGGCCGCGCTCGACCGGCTGTCCCGGCGGCTTCTGCCCGGCCGCGAGGCCCGCATCGTCGTCCTGCCGGGCGGCATGCCGCGGGCGGCCCATCTGCCCGGCGGCCTGATCCTGCTGAACCGCGCGCTGGTGGAAGACTACGAGGATGCAAGCGCGGTGGCAGGCTTCGTGCTCGCGGAGGCCGCCCGCGCCGACGCGAACGACCCGCTCGCCGTCCTGCTGCACGCGGCGGGGCCGATGGCAACGCTGAAGCTTCTGACCAGCGGCACCCTGCCCGAGCGCGCGCTCGAAGAGCATGCCCGCACCCTTCTGACGGTGCCGCCGACGCCGGTTTCCGACGCCGCGCTCATCGCGCGGTTCGCCGAGGCCGGGGTGCCGTCCAGCCCCTACGCTTATGCGCTCGACGTCTCGGGCGAGGATGTGCTCGGCCTGATCGAGGCCGACCCGCTCCGCGACCGCCCCGTGCGCCCGGTGCTGTCGGATGGCGACTGGGTGCAGCTCCAGGCGATCTGCGACCCCTGACCCGACAAGGACACCCCGCCGGGAAACGGGGCGCCGAGTTTTTTTCTACTCGATCGGTTGCCTGCGCGGAGTCGGTCGGGCGCGGGCACGCCGGGCCGCGTCGCGACCGGAAGGGCACCGCGAAACCCTTTCAGGCCCATCGCAGCCCCCACAAGATATCGGGGAAGCATGCCCGAACAGAGCCAGCGCATAGAGCGGGAATTCCGCTATCTTGTGCCGAACATGCGGTCGCCCGCATCCCCGAGACCGGGGACGATATATCCGTGGTCGTTGAGGCATTCGTCCACGGCAGCCGTCACGATGGGCACGTCCGGGTGCGCCTCGCCCATGCGCTGCACGCCCTCGGGCGCGGCCAGCAGGCACATGAACCGGATATTGTTGGCGCCCGACTCCTTGAGCAGATCGACCGCCGCCGCCGAGGAATTGCCGGTGGCCAGCATCGGATCGAGCACGATGACCAGCCGGTCCTCGAGATCGGGCGGCACCTTGTAGTAATACTGCACCGGCCGCAGCGTCTCCTCGTCGCGATAGAGCCCGACGAAGCCCACCCGTGCCGAGGGCACCAGTTCCATGACCCCGTCCAGCAACCCGTTGCCCGCCCGTAGGATCGAGATCAGGGCCAGTTTCTTGCCCGCCAGCACTGGCGCGTCCATCTCGCACAGCGGGGTCTCGATCCGGCGTGTGATCATCTCCAGTTCGCGGGTGATCTCGTAGGCCAGCAACTGGCTGATTTCGCGCAACAGCTGGCGGAAGACCGCCGTCGAGGTCTCCTTTTCGCGCATCAGCGTCAGCTTGTGCTGGACCAGCGGGTGGGTGACGACGGTCAGATGGTCATACATCGGCGGGCTCCAGTTTCTTGGCGATTTCCGCACGGGTGTCAGCGTCGCAGAAGGCGGCGTCAAGCGCTACCCGGTTCAGGGCGGCGAAATCGCCCTCGTCCCAGCCGAAGGCATCGGCCAGGCGCTCGTATTCGCGGGTCATCGTGGTGTGGAAGAAGGGCGGGTCGTCGGTGGAGACCGTCACCTTGACGCCGCGTGCGCGCAACCGCGCGATGGGATGGGCGGCCCAGTCGGGGTAGAGCCCGAGCGCGATGTTCGATCCCGGACAGACCTCGAGCACCACGCCGGCCTCGGCCAGGCGGTCGACGAGCGCCGGATCCTCGACGGCGCGCACGCCATGCCCGATGCGGGCGACACGCAAATCGGCAAGCGTCTCGCGCACCGAGGCAGGCCCGCCCCATTCGCCGGCATGGGCGGTCAGCCCGAGCTTCGCCTCGCGCGCCATGTCGAAGGCATAGGCGAAATCGCGCGGCCGTCCCCGGCCCTCGTCGCCCGCCATGCCGAACCCCACGACGAACGCGCCCGCGGTTTCGGCGGCGCAAAGCGCGGCTTCGCGGGCCTTGTCGGGGCCGAAATGGCGGATGCAGGTGACGATTCCGCGCATCACGATGCCATGCGCGGCCTCGGCACGCACGGCGGCCTCTTCGATGGCGTGCAGGTAGTCGCGCCATGCGGCCAGGTCGCGCCCGCCGCAGAAGTCCGGCGACAGGAAGGATTCGAGATAGACGACGCCTTCGGCCGCGGCCCCTTCCAGCACGGACAAGGTGAGGCGCGCGTAGTCCTCCGGGCTGCGCAGGACGGAGGTCGCGACTTCGTATATGTCGAGGAACTGCAAGAAATCGGCAAA
This sequence comes from Rhodovulum sp. ES.010, assembly GCF_900142935.1. Lineage (NCBI taxonomy): Bacteria > Pseudomonadati > Pseudomonadota > Alphaproteobacteria > Rhodobacterales > Paracoccaceae > Rhodovulum > Rhodovulum sp. ES.010. The sequence goes on from NZ_FSRS01000001.1 coordinate 2,218,476, forward strand.
GACATAGGCGCCGTGCCGGTCGAAAATGCGCGAAATGTCCAAGCCGCGCGCCCGCGCCATGTCGCGCACCAGCTCCGGGGGCGCGGCCCCTTCCAGGTGGTGGTGCAACTCGATCTTGGGAAGGCTGGCGAGGCTCACAGGAAACTCCGTCCGGGCCCCTGCGCGGGCACGCCCAGATGCGCCGCCACGCTTGCCCCCACATCGGCGAAGGCGCACAGGCCGATGGCGCGGGGGCCGAGACCGGCCCCCAGCACCGGCACGCGCTCGCGGGTATGGTCGGTGCCGGCCCAGCTGGGGTCGTTTCCATGGTCGGCGGTGAGCAGGACAAGATCGCCCGCGCGCATCCTGTCGAAGACGCGCGGAAGCTGCGCGTCGAACCATTCCAGCGCGCGGGCATACCCCGCCACGTCGCGGCGATGGCCATAGAGGCTGTCGAACTCGACGAAATTGGCGAAGGTCAGGCTGCCCTCGGGCGCTTCATCCATGAGGCGCACCCAATGCGCCATCAATTCGGCATCGGTGCCCTTGCGGACCTCGTCGATCCCGCGCATCGAGAAGATATCGCCGATCTTGCCGATCGCCTGCACCCGGCGCCCGGCCCCCTGCACCCAGTCGCAGAGCGTGGGTCCCGGGGGGGCGACCGCGTAGTCGTGCCGGTTCGCCGTGCGGGTGAAACCGGTGCCGGGATCGCCCACGAAGGGCCGCGCGATCACCCGGCCCACGTTCATCGCGTGCAGCGTCGGGGCGATCTCTTCGCAAAGCGTCAGCAGGCGGTCGAGTCCGAACGCCTCTTCATGGGCGGCGACCTGGAACACGCTGTCGGCCGAGGTATAGAGGATCGGCCAGCCGGTGCGCAGATGCTCCGCCCCCAGCCGCGCGACGATCTCGGTGCCCGACGCATGGCAATTGCCAAGCGTGCCCTCGGTGCCCGCCTTCGCCCGGACCTCGGCCAGAAGCGGCTCCGGGAAGGCCGGGACCGCGCGCGGGAAGTAATGCCAGTCCCACGGCACCGGAACGCCGGCGAGTTCCCAATGACCCGAGGGCGTGTCCTTGCCCGGCGAGGTTTCGGTCGCCGCGCCCCACAGCCCGCGCGGCGCCGCGCCAAGGCCGGGCGGGCACGCGCCGCTCGCCGCCTTCACCGCGGCGGACAGCCCGAGACGGTCGAGATTGTGCAATTTCAGAGGACCGGACCGGCCGGAATCGGCCCCATCCCGGGCACAGGCCTGTGCGATATGTGCAAGCGTGTTCGCCCCGGTATCGGGCCGCCCGGCGTTGAAGAACCGGTCGGCATCGGGCGCGCCACCGATGCCCAGCGAGTCCATGACGACGAGGAAGGCCCGCGTCACCGGAGCAGTCTCCGGCGCACCAGCGGCGGGACATCCGCGCCGCTGTCGCCCAGCGTGCAGGCCGCGCGCACGGCTTCGGCCGCGACGTCGGCATCCTCTTCGGAACTGGCGTGGATCAGCGCCAGCGGCTGGCCCGTGCCGATTTCGTCGCCCAGCGCCGCGATCTCGGACAGCCCGACCGAAGGATTGATCCGGTCGCCCTCGCGCCGCCGCCCGCCGCCAAGGCCCACCACGGCAAGCCCCAGCGCCTCGCCGTCGATGCCCAGCACGACGCCGCCCTCCCGGGCCACGACCTCCTGGACCACCGGGGCGGCGGGCAGCCGGTCGGGCCAGCGCTCGATGAAATCGGACGGCCCGCCGAGTTCGGCGACCATCTCGCCGAACTTCAGCGCCGCCTCGCCCGATTCCAGGGCCCGCGCGATCCGCCCGGCCCCGTCGCCCGCGTCGTCGGCCAACCCGCCCAGCGCCAGCGCCTCGCCGCCGAGCGCGCAGGTCAGATCCCAGAGCGCCGGTGTCACCCCGGTGCCGGTCAGCGTCTCCATCACCTCGATGACTTCCAGCGCGTTGCCCGCGGCGCCGACCAAAGGCTGCGACATGTCGGTGATCAGCGCGGTGGTCATGCAGCCCGCCCCCTGCGCCGTCTGGACCAGCGCGCGGGCGAGGTCCTCGGCCTCGTCCATGTCCTTCATGAAGGCGCCCGAGCCGACCTTGACGTCTAGCACCAGCGCCTCGAGCCCGGCGGCCAGCTTCTTGGACAGGATCGAGGCGGTGATGAGGTCGATGCTTTCGACCGTGCCGGAGACGTCGCGCACCGCGTAAAGCCGCTTGTCCGCGGGCGCGATGCCGGCCGAGGCGCCGACGATGGCGCAGCCGATCTGCGCGGTGATCGATTTCAGCTCGGAGATCGAAACCTCGGCCCGGTAGCCGGGAATCGCCTCCAGCTTGTCCAGCGTTCCGCCGGTATGGCCGAGCCCCCGACCCGAGATCATCGGCACATAGGCGCCGCAGGCGGCCAGCGCCGGGGCGAGCACGAGCGACACGCAATCGCCGATGCCGCCGGTCGAATGCTTGTCGAGCACCGGGCCGGGCAGGTCCCAGTCCAGCACCTTGCCGCTGTCGCGCATCGCGCGGGTCAGCGCCACCCGCTCGGGCCGGGTCAGCCCGTTCAGCAGAACCGCCATGGCGAAGGCACCGGCCTGGGCATCGGTCACCGCGCCATTGGCCAGCCCCTTGGCGAACCAGGCCAGATCGGCCTCCGAAACCGCCTGATCGTCGCGGACCCTGGCGATGATCGTTCGTGCGTCCATCTCAGACGCCCCGCATCTGCGCCGCCGAAAACGCGCCGGGCAGAAGCTCGCCCACGGTCATCTCGAGGGTCTCGCCCGCGACCGTGGCCATCGTGACCCTGACCTCGGGCCCGGCGAACTCGGCGAGTTTCTGGCGGCAGCCGCCGCAGGGGCTGACCGGCGCCGGGCCGTCCGCGATCACCGCGACCTCCGCGATCTCGCGGCAGCCCGCCGCCACCATCGCCGCGATGGCGCCGGCCTCGGCACAGGTGCCCTCGGGCGCGGCCACGTTCTCCACGTTGCAGCCGACATAGATCGCGCCGTCGGCGCCTCTGACCGCGGCACCGACCTTGAAGCGCGAATACGGGGCGTGGGCGTTTTCGCGCACCGCGCGGGCAGCGGTCAGAAGCGACATGGAGGTTCTCCGTTTTGCCGCCAATCTGCGGCGCGCCCGCGGGGGATGCAAGGGCGCAGGCGCGGCGGCCCGGCCATGGATTAGCGCTAACAGCGACAGGGTGTCCGGGTTTCTATCTTGCGTCTGAGCGCCCGCCTGCGTAACAGAATTGCCCAGGCCAAGAGGAGGGACGATCATGGGCTATCCCGAGACGAACATCGTGGGCTATGCCGACGTGTACGAGCGCTGGAAGGCGGACCCGGACGCCTTCTGGATGGAGGCCGCCGAGGCGATCGACTGGGACAGCAAACCCTCCAAGGCGCTGTTCGACGACAACGCGCCCGAATACGAGTGGTTTGCCGACGGCATGGTGAACACCTGCTGGAACGCCGTGGACCGCCATGTCGAGAACGGCCGGGGCGACCAGACCGCCATCATCTACGACAGCCCGGTCACCGGCACGCGGAAATCCATCTCCTACGTGATGCTGCGCAACCGCGTGGCGCAACTGGCCGGCGCGCTTCGGGCCAAGGGCGTGGAGAAGGGCGACCGGGTCATCATCTACATGCCGATGATTCCCGAGGCGCTGGAGGCGATGCTGGCCTGTGCGCGGCTGGGCGCGATCCACTCGGTGGTGTTCGGCGGGTTCGCCGCGCATGAGCTGGCCGTGCGGGTGGACGACGCGAAACCGAAATGCATCATCGCCGCGAGCTGCGGGATCGAACCGGGCCGCATCGTCCACTACAAGCCGCTTCTCGACGGCGCACTGCAGCAGGCCGAGCATCAGCCGGACTTCTGCGTGATCCTCCAGCGCGAGCAGGAGGTCGCGCATCTGGAGGAAGGCCGCGACGTCAACTGGCACGGCTTCCAGTACGGCGTCGAACCCGCCGAATGCGTGCCCGTAGAGGGCAACCACCCGGCCTATATCCTCTATACCTCAGGCACGACCGGCCAGCCCAAGGGCGTGGTTCGGCCCACCGGCGGACACCTAGTCGCGCTGAACTGGACGATGAAGAACATCTACAACCTCGATCCGGGCGACGTGTTCTGGGCGGCCTCCGACGTCGGCTGGGTCGTCGGCCACAGCTACATCTGCTACGCGCCGCTGATCCACGGCAACACGACCGTGGTGTTCGAGGGAAAGCCCATCGGCACGCCCGATGCCGGCGTGTTCTGGCGGGTGATCTCGGAACACAAGGTCAAGAGCTTCTTCACCGCACCGACCGCCTTCCGGGCAATCAAGCGGGCCGATCCGAACGGGGAATTCGTCAACAAGTACGACCTGACGAACCTCAAGGCCCTCTATCTCGCCGGCGAGCGCGCCGATCCCGACACCATCAAGTGGGCACAGCGCATGCTGGGGGTGCCGGTCGTCGACCACTGGTGGCAGACCGAAACCGGCTGGGCGATCGCGGCGAATCCCCTCGGGATCGAGCGCCTGCCGGTCAAGATCGGCTCGCCCTCCGTGGCGATGCCCGGCTATGACGTGCACATCCTCGACGAGGGCGGCCACGAGGTCGGCCCGAACACGCTGGGCGCCATCGCGATCAAGCTGCCGCTGCCGCCGGGCACCCTGCCCACGCTGTGGAACGCGCCCGAGCGGTTCCACAAGTCCTACCTGAACCACTTCCCCGGCTATTATGAAACGGGCGACGCGGGCTACAAGGACGAGGACGGGTATCTCTACATCATGGCGCGCACCGACGACGTCATCAACGTGGCCGGCCACCGCCTGTCCACCGGCGCGATGGAGGAAGTGCTGGCCAGCCACCCGGACGTGGCCGAATGCGCGGTGATCGGCGTGGCCGATGAACTCAAGGGCCAGTTGCCGCTGGGCTTTCTCTGCCTGACCGATGGCGTGGGCCGTCCGCATGGCGAGATCATCAAGGAATGCGTGACGCTGGTGCGCGACCAGATCGGTCCGGTCGCGGCGTTCAAGCTGGCCTGCGTCGTGGACCGTCTGCCCAAGACGCGGTCGGGCAAGATCCTGCGCGCCACCATGGTCAAGATCGCCGATGGCGAGGAGTTCAAGATGCCCGCCACGATCGACGACCCGGCGATCCTCGACGAGATCTCGGCGGCGTTGCGGGGGCTCGGCTATCCGCAGGCGGCCTGAGAACGGCATCCGGGGGCGCTGTCGAGGCGGGTTTTCCCGCCTCGACAGCGACCTGACTTTTAGACAGGTTGGTTCGGCGAGGGGACGCGGTTAGAAGGTTACAAATGCAACCTGTGCGAGTGTCGCCATGGTATCCACGCCGGAACCGCGCGCAGCGCCCTTGCTAGGCCAGGCCGTCGACGGCGCGGAGAGCCCCCCTCCCCCCTTCGGGGAGGCCGAAACGCCCTCCCGCCACGCCAGGGCCGCGATGCTGGCCCATGACATGCGTGCCGCCATCGCCGACATCCTCGGCGGGCTGGCCCTCTCGGACCTCTCACGCCTCGACGCGGCCTCGCGGCTGCAACTCCAGCGCGTGCAGAGTTCCGCCGAACAGCTGGCCCGCCTCACCGACGAGACGCTGGCCCACATGACCGGCGACACCGCCGCCGGCGCCGACGCGCCGGTTTCCACGACGCTCGGCCCGTTTCTCGGGCGGATCGCGGCCCGCTGGACGGCCCATGCGGGCCAACACGGGGTCCGTTTCACGATGGACCGGGCCGAAGACCTGCCGGCCCGGATCGGCACCGACCCCGCGGCGCTGGAACGTATCCTGTCCAACCTCGTCGGCAACGCGGTGAAATACAGCCCCGACGGCGAGGTGGCCCTGCGGGTGCACATGGGGCCGCAAGAGGCGCTGTGCCTGCGCGTCAGCGACACCGGCCCCGGCTTTTCGGATGCCGCAATGGCCCGGCTTTTCGATTTCGAGGGACGTCCGCAGGACAGCGCCCGGCCCGGCAGCGGGCTGGGACTGCATATCGTGCGCGACCTCGCGCAGCGCATCCGCGGCCAGTTGCAGGTCGCGAATGCGCCCGAAGGCGGCGCCCTTGTGTCCCTGATCCTGCCGCGGCGCGCGTGGGCGCCCGGCGTCGAGACGCCCGCCGCGCTCGAGGCGCTTCCCGACCTGTCCGGGTGCCGGGCGCTTCTGGCCGAGGACAACCCCACCAACCAGCTGCTGATCCGCCAGATGCTGGAAACCCTCGCCGCGACCGTGACCGTGGTGGAGGACGGCCAGGAGGCGGCCGAGGCCTTGGACGGCGGCGGGTTCGACCTCGCGCTCATCGATATCGAGATGCCGCGGCTGTCCGGCATCGATGTCATCCGCCAGTTGCGCGCGACCGAAGCGCCGGGCACACCGATGCCCGTTCTGGCGGTGACCGCCTTCGTGCTGTCGGCCAACCGCGACCAGATCTACGCCGCCGGCGCGGACGGGATCCTGGCGAAGCCGATCCTGAGCCTGGACGCCTTCGGCGAGGCGGTCGCACGGGTGCTGCGCAAACGGCCGGGCCCCGCGCCCGACACCGCTGCCGCCGCGCCGCCCGTCGACCCGGTGCATCTCGACCGGCTCCTGGCGCTCGCCGGGCTGGAGGACGGGCGGGAACTGCTGTCGCGGATGCGGGACGATTTCACGCAGGTGTGCAAGGGGCTTGCCGAAGGCCGCGCGCGGGACGACGCCACCCTTCTGCGGGCGCGGACGCATGTGCTGATCTCGCTGGCCGGCGCGGTGGGCAACAGCGCGCTGCAGCACCAGGCCGAGGCGCTGAACGCGGCGGCGCGCGCCGACGACCGCGACGCGATCGGCCGGTCGGTCGCGCCGCTGATCGCTGGGGTGGAGGCCGTCTGCACCGCGCTGGAGCAAGAGTTTCTGGGCCGTTACGGCGAGGCGGCCGAATGAGCGCGCCGCCGATCCTCCTGGTCGAGGACACGCCCTCGCTGCAGATGGTCTACGAATCCGTCCTGCGCGGCGCGGGGCACAGCGTCGTCTCGGCCACCACGGCCACCGACGGGCTGGAGCGGTTCCAGGCGCTTCGGCCGGCGGTGGTGCTGCTCGACCTGATGCTGCCCGACCGACCCGGCCAGGCGCTGTTGCAGGACATGCTGGACATGGCGCCCGAGACGCGCGTCATCGTGATCACCGCCAACGGCTCGATCAACCGCGCGGTCGAGGCGATGCGCGCGGGCGCCTACGAGTTCCTGCTCAAGCCGTTCAACGACCAACGCTTCCTGCACGCCGTTGAAACCGCCCTGGCCGAATGCCAGCCGCCGGTGCACGAGATGACCGAACCGGATGGCGGCCCGGGCGATTTCGTCGGCAACTCGCAGGGGATGCGCGCGGTCTACGAGCGGATCGCCTCGGTCGCCCGCTCCAAGGCCACGGTGTTCATCACCGGTGAAAGCGGCACAGGCAAGGAAATCTGCGCCCAGGCGGTGCACGCCGCCTCGACCCGCGCCGACGGGCCGTTCGTGCCGCTCAACTGCGCGGCGATCCCGCGGGACCTCCTGGAATCCGAGGTGTTCGGCCATCTCAAGGGCGCCTTCACCGGCGCGCTGGCCGACAAGCCGGGGGCGGCGGCCGTGGCCGATGGCGGCACGCTGTTCCTCGACGAGATCTGCGAAATGGACGCGGCGCTTCAGTCCAAGCTGTTGCGGTTTCTCCAGACCTCTACGGTCCAGCCCATCGGCGCCCCGCATCCGCGCAAGGTCAACGTGCGCATCATCTGCGCGACCAACCGCGACCCGCTGGAGGAGGTGCGCGCCGGGCGGTTCCGCGAGGATCTCTATTACCGGCTCCATGTGGTGCCGATCCACCTGCCCCCCCTGCGCGACCGTGGCGAGGATATCGTCGAGATCGCCGAGACCGCGCTGCAGCGCTTCGCCGCCGAGGAGGGCCGCACCTTCACCGGCCTTTCCGACGAGGTCGCCGACCTCTTCCGGCACCTGCCCTGGCCGGGCAACGTGCGCCAGCTTCTGAACGTCGTGCGCCACGCGGTGGTTCTGAACGAAGGGCCCGAGGTCACGCTCAACATGTTGCCCATCGCGCTGCGGCAGGAACGCGAACGCCTGTCCGAGCCGGCCGCCGCCCCGGGCCTGCGCCTCGACGACCTCGTCGGCCGCACGCTGGCCGAGATCGAGCAGATCGTGATCGAGGAAACCATCGCGCGCGAGGGCGGGTCGCTGCCGCGCGCGGCGCGGGTGCTCGACGTCTCGCCCTCCACCCTCTACCGCAAGCGCGAGGCCTGGGGCCGGACCGACCAGGCCGGCTAGGACCGCGGCGCCGCCGGATACGGGGGCCGGCCGCGCTCAGACGAACTGCTCGCGGATCAGCCGTTCTTCCAGCCCGTGGCCCGGGTCGAACAGGATGCGATGCGCGATCGCCGGCTCCGAGGCGATCTCGACCGAGGTCACGATCCCGGCGCCGCGGCTGTCGCCCTCGGCCATCACCGGGCGCTTGTCCGCCTCCTGCACGTCGATCCTGACCCGCGCGGCCTTGGGCAACAGCGCGCCCCGCCACCGCCGTGGCCGGAACGGCGCCACCGCCGTCAGCGCCAGCACGTCGGAGCCGATCGGCAGGATCGGGCCGTGGGCGGAGTAGTTGTAGGCGGTCGAGCCGGCCGGCGTCGCCACCAGCGCCCCGTCGCAGACCAGTTCCTCGAGCCGCAGCCGGCCGTCGACGAAGATCCGCAGCTTGGCGGCCTGCGGCCCCGCGCGCAGCAGGCTGACCTCGTTGATCGCAAGCGCCTCGACCACCGACCCGTCCGGCCGGGTGGCCTGCATCCGCAGGGGGTTGATGATCTCTTCCTCGGCCGCCTCCAGCCGCTCGATCAGCCCCTCCTCGCGGTACTCGTTCATCAGAAAGCCGATCGTGCCGCAATTCATGCCGTAGACCGGCGCCGGCAATCCTTGCGTGGAATGGAGCGTCTGCAGCATGAAGCCGTCGCCGCCCAGCGCGACGATCACCTCCGCCGCCTCGGGCGCCACCTCGCCGTAGCGCGCGGTCAGCAGGTCCAGCGCCCCTTCGGCGCGGGCCGTTTCGCTGGCCAGGAAGGCGATCTTCCGTGCAGGCTTCCTCAAAGGCGCCATCCCGCCCCCTTTCGCGCGATTCCGCGTCAGTGATCGCGCGGGTCGGCCGGAAACTCAAGCCCGACGAAAGGTCTACCCCGTCCCCGAGGATTGAGGCTTTTGCGACGGGGCCAGTTCCGCTAAAACACGCTCCACGCCGCCACGGCCGCCATCAGGGAGATGCCAGCATGAACGCACCGCACCAGGACAACGGCTTTTTCACCGAAGCGCTCGCCAGCCGCGACCCAGGGATCGCCGAGGCCATCGGCCTGGAACTCGGCCGCCAGCGCGACGAGATCGAACTGATCGCGTCGGAGAACATCGTCAGCCGGGCGGTGCTCGAGGCGCAGGGCTCGGTGATGACCAACAAATATGCCGAGGGCTACCCGGGCCGGCGCTATTACGGCGGCTGCCAGTTCGTCGACATCGCCGAGAACCTGGCGATCGAACGCGCCTGCAAGCTGTTCGACGCGGGCTTCGCCAACGTCCAGCCGAACTCGGGGTCGCAGGCCAACCAGGGCGTTTTCACCGCGCTGCTGAAACCCGGCGACACGATCCTGGGCATGAGCCTGGACGCGGGCGGCCACCTGACCCACGGCGCGGCCCCCAACCAGTCGGGCAAGTGGTTCAATGCGGTGCAATACGGCGTGCGCGAGGACGATCTCCTGCCCGATTACGACCAGATCGAGGCGCTGGCGAAAGAGCACCAGCCCAAGATGATCATCGCTGGCGGCTCGGCGATCCCGCGCATCCTCGACTTCCCCCGCTTCCGCCAGATCGCCGACATGGTCGGCGCCTGGCTGCTGGTCGACATGGCCCATTTCGCGGGGCTGGTCGCGGCGGGCCTCTACCCCTCGCCCTTGCCGCACGCCCATGTCGCCACGACCACCACGCACAAGACCCTGCGCGGCCCGCGCGGCGGCATGATCCTGACCAATGACGAGGCGCTCGCCAAGAAGTTCAATTCGGCGATCTTCCCCGGCATCCAGGGCGGCCCGCTGATGCATGTGATCGCGGGCAAGGCGGTAGCCTTCGGCGAGGCGCTGGAGCCGGGCTTCAAGACCTACCAGGAACAGGTCGTCAAGAACGCCAAGGCGATGGGCGCGGCCTTGGAAGAGGGGGGCCTGAGCCTGGTCACCGGCGGCACCGACAGCCACGTCCTGCTGGTCGACCTGCGGCCCAAGGGCGTGAAGGGCAACGCCACCGAAAAGGCGCTGGGACGCGCGCATATCACCTGCAACAAGAACGGCATCCCGTTCGACACCGAGAAACCGACCATCACCAGCGGCATCCGCCTCGGCTCGCCCGCCGGTACCACGCGGGGCTTCGGCGAACAGGAATTCGCCCAGATCGGCCGCTGGATCACCGAGGTGGTCGACGGGCTCGCCGGCAATGGCGAAGAGGACAATTCCGCGGTCGAGGACAAGGTCAAGGGCGAGGTCGCCGAGCTCTGCGCGCGCTTCCCCCTCTACCCCGGCCTCTGACACGGCATCGTCGGGGGGCGTCGCCGCCGCCCCCCTTCTTCTTGGCCCAAATACTCCAAACCGGGGCCGCAGGCCCCGCCCCCGAGGTGACATGCTCGCCACGCAGGTTCAGGGCACGCCGACCGACGCCCCGCCGCTCCTGATCGCGCACGGGCTCTTCGGCTCGGCCCGGAACTGGGGCGTGATCGCCAAGCGGCTGTCCGACGGCCGCGAGGTCCTCGCCGTCGACATGCGCAACCACGGCGACAGCCCCTGGACGGACAGCCACCGCTACCCCGACCTCGCCGAAGACCTCGCCGAGGTGATCGACGCCCATGGCGGGCGGGCGGAGGTGCTGGGCCACTCGATGGGGGGCAAGGCGGCGATGGTGCTGGCGCTCACGCGGCCCGACATGGTGAGCCGGCTGGTCGTGGCCGATATCGCGCCGGTCGCCTACGGCCACAGCCAGTCGCACCTGATCGCGGCGATGCGCGCGCTCGACCTCGGCCCTGTCACCCGCCGGGGCGAGGCCGACGCGGCGCTGTCCGGCACCATCGAGGACCCGTCCACCCGCGCCTTCCTGCTGCAGTCGCTGGACCTGAAGGCCACCCCGCCGGACTGGCGGCTGAACCTCGACGTTCTGGACGCCGAGATGGCCCACATCACAGGCTGGCCCGACGACGTGACGGGGCGGTTCGACCGCCCTACCCTGTTCCTCTCGGGCGGGGCCTCGGACTATGTCCGCCCCGAGCACCGCGACCGGATCAAGGCGTTGTTTCCCAAGGCCCGCTTCGCGAAACTCCCCGGCGCCGGCCACTGGCTGCATGCCGAGAAGCCCCGCGACTTCGAGGCGGCGGTCCGCGCGTTCCTGTCCTAGTCGACCGGCTTGACCATCCGGGTCATCGTGCCGTCCTTCTTGAGGATCTGCCCGGCCAGCGCCGCGGCGACATGGGCCACGATCAGCAGGAACAGCACCACCCGCAAGACCGAGTGGACATTGCCCGCCAGCGCCGAGCCCTGGGACCACGCCACCATGCCCGAGACCGGCAACAGCACCATCAGCAGGTAGAACAGCCCGTACATCGCCCGCGCCGCCTTGACCTGCGCGGGGGAATGCGACGGGTCGGGCGCCGGCACCCCGTGCACGACGCGCAGCCCGATGCGCCAGAACGCCAGCACCAGGATCAGAAGGCCGGACCCGATATGGATCGCCACCGACGCGCCAAGCGCCTTGCTCCCGGTTTCGAGGAACTCGCCGAACGCCTGCGACATCCCGCCGTTGAACAGGAACTGGATCGCCACAAGGACCACCACCGCCCAGTGCAGGCGGATTTGCAGGCGCGAATATCCGGACACCGACATCATGAGACTCCGAAGATCAGAACGTGACATCCGACCGCCGGAGATCGCCGCCGGTCAGTAGATTGCGCGCGCCACCTGCCAGGATACCGGCATCGCGAGCACGAAGCCGATCGCGGCGGCGGTGACGATCGGAACCGTCGTGCCATAGCCCGCGACGAGCACCACGACGATCGCGATCCCCATCAGCGTAGCGGAGATCAGCACGAACAGGACTGCGGCCAGGCGAAGCATCGGGCCCTCCATCACTGGACTTGTTCCAATGACAGAAAGCCCCCGCACGCGCCGATCCCACCTTGATCTGGCGCAAGTTGCGTCAGAATGACCAGATGCGCGTCACCCGGTCGGTCATCGCCTTGGCCATGGCGGGGGGCTGGGCCACGCCCACCCCCTCGATCAGCGCGTCCGCCTCGGCGCCCTTGCCGGGCAGGTAGATCGCGCAGACCTCGGCGGTGGCGCCCTTCTTGATCGCGGCCTGCAGCAGGGCCTGCGGGCTCGCCCCCTTGGGCGGCTGGGGCGCGGTGGCGCTTTCGGGCGCGTCCTTCAGCGCCATGTCGGCGGCCGGGCCGCACAGCAGGATGCGCGTGGGCACGCCGCGGTCGATGGCCTGGTTGGTGAGCACCATGCTCATCAGCTGGGTCTGCGGGTTGGCGTCGGTCACGACGGCCACCAGCTTGCGCACGTCGTCGGCCGCGGCGGCGGTGGCGGTCAGCGCCAGCGCCACGGCCGTCGCCTTCAGTGTCTTGAGCATCGGGTCATCCCCCTTGGTCGGTTGCGATGCGACAGCCATAGGCGAAACCGGCGGCGGCATATGTGACTTGCGCACATTCCCCGCGTGGTGACGGGCCTAAAGCCGCGCCGGCCGCGCCGTGCTATGATGCGCGCGGTGAACGAAGGGGACCGCCATGATCAGCCTGGACGACATCGAGGACATGACCGACCTGACGCGCGAGGAGATCGCCGCCATCGCCGAGCACGAACACATCCCGGAGGCGGACGCGACGCTGACGGGGGAGTATCTGATGCACATCCACCACGGGCCGCAGACGGTGCAGAAGATGATCTGCGAGGATATCCGCGACGCGCTGCACGCGGATGACGTGGCCCATGCCAAGGCGCTTTACGCGGTGCTGCACCGCTTCGTCTCGGACCACCCGGAGGCGATCCGGGGGTCCGAGGGGTAGGTCAGACTTCGGGCAGGCCGGCGCGCGGGTCGGCGCGAAGTTGCACCTGCGGGTCGCGACGGGTCCAGAACGGGTCTTCGTCCTTGATCCTGCGCGAGACGACATAGGCGGCCGGCCAGGCGCCGATGGCCCCGATGCCCGCGCCGATGGCGACGGCGATCCAACTGTAGAAGCCCAGCGAGAACATAACGATCACGAGGAACCCGGTGATCACGGCCCCGGTGACGGGGGTGAGCATGATGCTCAGACGGTCCATGGAAGCCTCCCTTGGTTTGCGGCATTGCGGGAGGGTTACGTGCGGCAGTCTGTCGCGGATCAGTCGGGGGCGGTAACAGGGGCGTGAGGGGCGCTAGAGCAGCAGGGCGATCAGGCCGGCGACCGTGACCGGACCGAGGGCGGAGACGACGAGGCGCAGGGTATTCTCGCGCCGGCCCGGGGAGCCCGTGCGTTCCAGCGCCTCGCGTTTTCCGGGGTCGTTGGCGATCACCGTGAAGCGCCAGTAGGAGAAGGCGACGAAAAGGGCAAAGCCGATGAGCGCGGCGACGCCGCCCCAGAGCAGCCCGTGGAACTGCAGGACGACAAAGCCGCCCACGATCGCCGAAATCAGTGCCAGCATGGAAGCCTCCGCAACCCGTTCGCCCTCAGGTGGCCCATCCGCCGGCCCGATGCAATGGTGTGCGGGGCCTGCGACCCCCCTTCCCCACCGGATCATGCACGGAGGGCAGCGCCCGACCCGCGGGCGGGACGCGAAGCGCCCGCGTCGTGCCGGAGGCACGCCTGCGGCGTGACGGGGCGGGTCGGGCGCTGCCCGGCCTGTTGGCGGGAGCGTTCAGTAGGCAATTGAAGAAATTACCGCCAGCGTGAAGAATAACAAGAATTGTCTTCGACACTTGGAAGGCGCATAACCTGCGTCACGGACAGCACAAGGCAAAGCGACATGACTGAAAAAGGTGATATTATTCCCCCGAACCAATCCGGACCACTTGTCGACTTACGAGATCTTCCCACCGACGCGCTTCGCGCCCTTATTGATCGACTGAACAAAAAATCGCAAACAGCCACTCGGATTTTTGAGGGTGAGTATGAAATAAAAATTGAAGACTTAAAGCGACTACTTGACCAAATTCGACAGGAGTTCGCCGGATCAACGAAGCTGAATGTATCAGCATCCGCAACTATCCTTACATCGAAGAATCGAAAATTTGACTTCTCAACGTGGGAGGAATTTGAAACCTTCGACACATCTCAACCCGAAAACACCAGATCCCTTACCGTAGGACTAATTGCCGATGTCCTGCGGGGGGAAAAGAATGATTTCGAACGCTTTGAGGTAGAGGTGTCCATTCAAAACAATCCGGCACAATTTGGAATACAGATTGGTCCTCTTGGCGTTCGGCCAGTTTCCGGGTTCGAAGTTCCCCCCGCGCCAATCGTGGCGCAAGTAAAATTCCCTGATTACATCCTAGGAAAGAATATAATCTCAACAATAGAAAGCTGGGAACAAGCGTTGCCGCGTCGCGCGACAGACTTCCGAAAGCGTGTGCAAAAGAGGTCACACATGATCCGCGCGGCAACAGTGTTCTCAACAACAGCCGCCGCGCTCGCGGCCTGTTTTATCATTTATAATTTTAGGATGGAACAACTTTCTTCGGCATTCAGCCTCCCATCAATGCTTTTTTTGGGAGCCCTGGTCACATATTGCCTTCACTCGACTGGCTCATTCTTTGCATCTCAGATTGAGCGGAATATAGACAGGCAGCGCCCACACTACAACGTTATCCTCACCGCAGGAGACCAGCGGAAAGAAGAGCAGCGGAAAATAGAAAATTCAAAATACAGAATGCGCGCAATATATTTCGCCCTAGCGTCCTCCGCGCAAGTGCTAGTCAGTCTATTTGCAGAGTATCTGGCGCGAAAGTTATTCTGATTCACCCATCCATCTTCAACGCATTGATGAACGCCGCCTGCGGGATTTCCACCTTCCCGAACTGGCGCATCTTCTTCTTGCCCGCCTTCTGCTTGTCCAGCAGTTTCCGCTTCCGCGTCGCGTCGCCGCCATAGCACTTGGCGGTCACGTCCTTCCTGAGTGCGGCCAGCGTTTCGCGGGCGATCACCCGGCCGCCGATCGCCGCCTGGATCGGGATCTTGAACATGTGGCGGGGGATCAGCTCCTTGAGTTTCTCGCACATCGCCCGGCCCCGCATTTCCGCCCGGTCGCGGTGCACCATGGTCGACAGCGCGTCCACCGGCTCGTCATTGACGAGGATCTGCATCTTGACGAGGTAATCCTCTCGATAGCCGATCATCTGGTAGTCGAAGCTCGCATAGCCCTTGGTCACCGATTTCAGACGGTCGTAGAAATCGAATACGACCTCGTTAAGGGGCAGGTCGTAGACCACCATCGCGCGCGACCCGGCATAGGTCAGGTCGAGCTGTTCGCCGCGCCGGTCCTGGCAGAGTTTGAGGACGTCGCCCAGGAACTCGTCCGGCACCATGATCGTGGCCTTGATCCGCGGCTCCTCGATATGGTCGACAAGGGTCATGTCGGGCATGTCGGCGGGGTTGTGCAACTCCTTCACCGTGCCGTCCTTCATGTAGACGTTGTAGATGACCGAGGGTGCGGTGGTGATGAGGTCGATGTTCCACTCGCGCTCCAGCCGGTCGCGGATCACCTCCAGGTGCAGAAGGCCGAGGAACCCGCAGCGGAAGCCGAAGCCCAGCGCGGCAGAGGTTTCCATCTCGTAGGTGAAACTGGCGTCGTTGAGGGCGAGCTTCTCGATGGCGTCGCGCAGGTCCTCGAAGTCGTTGGAATCGACGGGGAAGAGGCCGCAGAACACCACCGGCTGCGACGGCTTGAAGCCCGGCAGCGGCGTCTCGACGCCCTTCTTCTCGGTGGTGATGGTGTCGCCGACGCGGGTGTCGCGGACCTGCTTGATCGAGGCGGTGAGAAAGCCGATCTCGCCCGGCCCCAGTTCCTTGACGTCGGTCATCGCCGGGCGGAACACGCCGATCTTGTCGACCTGGTAGGCGCCCCCCGTTTTCATCATGCGGATGCGGTCGCCCTTCTTCAGGACGCCGTCGATGATGCGGACAAGGACGACGACCCCAAGATATGGGTCGTAATAGCTGTCGACCAACAAGGCCTTGAGGGGGGCATCTCGGGTGCCCTCATGCGGGGGCGGCAGGCGGTGGACGATGGCCTCCAGCACGTCGGGGATGCCGAGGCCGGTCTTGGCGCTGATATGGATGGCGTCGGTGGCGTCGATGCCGATCACGTCCTCGATCTGCTCGGCCACGCGGTCGGGGTCGGCGGCGGGCAGGTCGATCTTGTTCAGGACCGGCACGATCTCGTGGTCGGCGTCGATGGCGGTGTAGACATTCGCCAGCGTCTGCGCCTCGACCCCTTGCGTCGCGTCGACCACCAGAAGCGAGCCCTCGACCGCGCGCATGGACCGCGAGACCTCATAGGCGAAGTCGACATGGCCGGGCGTGTCTATCAGGTTGAGAACATAGGTATTTCCGTCCTTCGCGGGGTATTCGATCCGGACCGTGTTGGCCTTGATCGTGATGCCCCGCTCGCGCTCGATATCCATGGCGTCCAGCAACTGGTCCTTCATGTCGCGTTCGGCGACGGTGCCGGTGAGCTGGATCAGCCGGTCGGCCAGGGTGGACTTGCCGTGGTCGATATGGGCCACGATCGAGAAGTTGCGGATATGTGCGAGATCGGTCATTGGGCGGATATGCGGCGGTTTGCAGGGCCGGTCAAGCGGAACCGCGGCCGGGCGCCCGGTGCGGGTTAACGGCCTTGTTTTGCGGGGCTCCGGCAATCGGACTTTCATCGGACTTCCATCGGACTTTTGTCGGACTTTTGTCGGACCCGGGGCGAGGTTGACGCACCGCACGCCGTGCAACGGGCGGCAGGCTTGATCGGGGCACGCGGCGCCGCCAAAGTGACCGCGCGACGAGGGGCGAGGGGCCGATGGTCGAGATCACGGATCGGGAGAGCGCGGAGGCGTGGCTGGAGGGCAAGCCGCGCGAGGTGAAGGTAGCCTTCGCGGCGCGCTGTGCGTTACGGGCGCTGCCGGAAATCGGCTTGGCCGATGACGCGACACTGGGCGACATTGCCTTGCCGGTTCTGCGGGCGGTGCTGACCTCGGGGGTTGCGGGCATATGTCCAACCCCCGAGGTAAGGGATGAGATCAGGTCCGCCGCCTCCGCCGCCGCCTACTCCGCCGCCGCCTACTCCGCCGCCGCCTACTCCGCCGCCTCCGCCGCCGCCTCCGCCGCCTCCGCCGCCTACTCCGCCGCCTACTCCGCCGCCTACTCCGCCGCCACCGCCGCCGCCGACTCCGCGAACGCCGCCGCCTACTCCGCCGCCTCGGAGGATGCGGCGACACTGGACGATGCCGAGGCCGAGGCGGTTTTTCGCAACCCGCTCTGGTCGACCGACCCGATGCCCGAGGGGCTGCAAGAGGGCCTCGACCGGCTGCGCGAATTCTGGGACTCAGCCCCCGGCACATGGCGCTTCTGGCGCGAGTGGTATGAGGGGATGCTGGTCGGCCGCCCGCCGGACTGGAAACTTCAGGAACGCATCGCGCTGATCCCGGATGAGGATTGGGAGAAGGGCGCGACGCATGTTGCGGGGATTATCCAGAAGTTGCGAGTCAATTGCCAGACAGAGGTCGCCCCACCGCTGATCCGCGACGAAAACGCGGGGCTTTTTCGTGTTGCCGAGGAAGACGAAGTTTCAGAGGACTCGTTGGTATTTGCAAGGCAGCGGATCAGCCTTGCGCTGGACAATGCGCTTGCTGCGCCGGGAGCGAATGGGCTTACCGAAGAATCCTATGAAACGATTACAATTCGAGCTGCAATCGAGCGGCATCCGGACAACGCAAGCCTCCTTGCCACGGCATTCTACGACGCCTGCCTGAGCCTACAGCAACGGATCGGGGATTTCTATCCCGAGGAGCCCTCGCTCACGAATTTGAAGAATGCCCTCTACGCGGCCTCGGAAGAGATTTGCGAACAGAGCGAGGAGGCGAAACAACGCTGCTATCGCCTTGCAACCCTTGCACAACCCGCTCCGGTGTCGTCGGACGTGGCGAACGACGCCCTGGCGATTGCCGAAGAGATAGCGGGAGAATTGGACTCCGAGGCGAACGAAATAGTCCGAGGGGATGCCGATGAGATTGCGCGCGGGGGCATCGTGCCGAAATGGATACGCGCGCGCTTCACAAACTACGTCACGACCATCGCGATCTGGATGGACAGGGCGAAGAAAGCCGATGGGCGGTTCTCCTGGCTCGTCAAGCGGGTGGAAGACCTGATCGACTGGTGGGGAGGCGAAGGCGGGGGCTAGCGACCGTTCAACGCGCAAAGGGCAGCGCCCGACCCTGGGTGGGTGCTGAAAGCGCCCTCCCGGGGGGAGGGTCGGGCGCTGCCCGGCCTGTCGGCCGGGCCGAGCAGTGAGGCGGGGCGGTCGTCTCTCGGCTTTGGTCGGGGGCCGTCGCGTGCTACGCTTCGCCCGACCGGAGGGAGGGGGCGATGGCGCTGACCGGATACATGAAAATCCCCGATATCGACGGCGAATCCAAAGCCGCCGATCACGAGGACGAGATCGACCTGTTCGACATCCAGTGGGAGATCGAGCAGGACCGGGCGCCGGGGATCGGCAGGCGGGCGCGCGGACGGGCCGATGCGGCCCCGGTGCTGGTGCGCAAGTATTACGACGCCTCCTCGCCCTATCTCGCCAAGGCGGTGGCGACAGGAAAGGCCTTCGACGAGATCGTCGTCACGCTGCGCAAGGACAGCGGCGACGCGCATCTCGACTATCTGACGCTGACGCTTACCGATTGCCGCGTGGTGGGCTACCGGATGACCGGCGCCGAGGCGATGCCGGTGATCGAGGAAGAAATCGAGATCGGGTATGACCGGCTGAAGATCGCCTATGTCGTGCAGGCCGAGGACCACAGCGCGGGCGATGAGCACGAGGTGGAAATCGACCCGGCGGGCGTGGTCTGAGCGATGGGCGACGTCGCGCTGGAAATCAGGGTCACGGGCCGGGTGCAGGGCGTGAGTTTCCGCGCCTGGACGCAAGATCAGGCGCGGGCGCTGGGGCTGGACGGCTGGGTGCGGAACGAGCCCGACGGCGCGGTGACGGCGCTGGTCGCGGGGCCGGAGGACAGGGTGGCGCGGCTGGTCGAGGGGCTGCACTCCGGCCCGCCGGCGGCGCGCGTGGACCGGGTGGAAACCGCGCCCGCCGGGGAGGAGGTGGCGCCGGGGTTCCGCGTGACGGGCTGAGCCCGAAGCGACGAGGGAGGGGGCCATGACGCGGCCCGGGCCGCGCGCCGATCTGGGCACGCATCAGGTGGAGAACCAGCCGGGGGCGCCGGGCGACCGTGACCTCTGGGCCGACGACCCGGCGTTGCGCGCGACCTTCGCGCGGGCGGGGGCGGAGACCGGCGCGCTGGCCGCCTATGGCCGGGCGCTGGGGCGGGAAGAGATGCGCGAGGCCGGGCGGGAGGCGAACCGGCACGTGCCGGAGCTTGTGGGTTTCGATGCCGGGGGGCGGCGGCTGGACGAGGTGCGCTATCACCCCGCCTATCACCGGTTCATGGCGCTGTCGGCGGCGGCGGGCTATCACGCGGTGGCCTGGGAGGGCGGGGCGCACGGACACCTGAGCCATGCCGCGATGGCCTATCTCGCCAGCCAGGTGGAGCCCGGCCATTGCTGCCCGCTGACCATGACCTATGCCGGGATCCCGGTGCTGCGCGGCGCGGGGCTGTGGGAGGCGTGGTCGGGGCTGATGGCGCGGGACTACGACCCGGCGCCGCGGCCGGTGGGCGAGAAGCGCGGCCTGACGCTGGGCATGGCGATGACCGAGAAGCAGGGCGGCTCGGACGTGCGGGCGAACACGACGCGGGCGGAGCGGGACGGCGAGGCCTGGCGGCTGACCGGGCACAAGTGGTTCTGTTCGGCGCCGATGTCGGACGGGTTCCTGACGCTGGCGCGGACCGACCGGGGGCTGAGCTGTTTCCTGGTGCCGCGCTGGCTGGAGGGCGGGCGGAACGGCATCCGGCTGATGCGGCTGAAGGACAAGCTGGGCAACCGGTCGAACGCCTCGGCCGAGATCGAATATGCCGGCGCGCTGGCGCATCCGGTGGGGGACGAGGGCGACGGGGTGCGGACCATCGTCGAGATGGTGCATCACACGCGGCTCGATACCGCGATCGCGCCGGCGGGGCTGATGCGTGCCGCACTCCGCGAGGCGCATCACTGGGTGACGGGGCGGACGGCGTTCCAGAAGCGGCTGATCGACCAGCCGCTGATGCGGGCGGTTCTGGCGGACCTCGCGCTGGACTGGCGGGGGAGCCTGGCGCTGGGGCTGCATGTGGCGCAAGCCTTCGACGGGGATGCGCCCGAGGACCGGGCCTTTGCCCGGATCGGGGTGGCGCTGGCGAAGTACCTGTCGAACAAGCTCTGCCCGGGGGTCGCGGTCGAGGCGATGGAGGTGCTGGGCGGCATGGGCTATGTCGAGGACACGCCCCTGCCCCTGCTTTACCGCGAGGCGCCGCTGAACGGCATCTGGGAGGGGTCGGGGAATGTCATCTGCCTCGACGCGCTGCGCACGCTGGCGCGGGTGCCGCTGGCCGCCGAGCGGCTGGCGGCGGAGCTGGACGAAGGCAAAGGGCTGGACCGGGCGTACGACGCGGCGCTGGCGGCGCATCGGGCGCAATGGCCCGGCCCGGTACCCGAGGCCGAGGCGCGCTGGTTCGTGGAACGTGCGGCGCTGTTGCTGGCCGCCTCGGTCCTGCTGCGCGAGGGTACGGGCGATGTCGCCGCGGCGTTCGTGCGGACGCGGCTTGGCGGCGCGCGCGGGCGGCTGGCGGGCGCGCTGCCCGATTGGGTGGATGCGGGCCTGTTCGAGCGGGGTTTCGCGCTGTAGCCTCACCCGGACGTGATGCGCCGCGGCTGCGCCGGCTCTGGACTTCGGTGGCCGGCTGCGCGCACCCTTCCCTTACCACACGACAGGAAAGGAGCGCCCCATGCGCCGTGCCCGCCTTCCCCTTGCCGCCCTGATGCTGGCGGCGACCGCCGCGCCCTCCCTCGCGGGCGAGGCGATCCACGTGATGAAGACCAGCGGCTGCGGCTGCTGCGTCGCCTGGATGGACCATCTGGAGGCCAACGGGTTCGCCCCGACCGGCGAGAACATGCATGGCGGGATGCTGGTGCAGGAGAAGATCGCCGCCGGGGTGCCGCCGACCATGACCTCGTGCCATACCGCGCGGGTCGACGGCTACGTGATCGAGGGCCATGTGCCGGCGGCGGATATCCAGCGGCTGTTGGCGGAGCGGCCCGACGCGGTGGGGCTGTCGGTGCCGGGGATGCCCTTCGGCTCGCCCGGCATGGGGCCCGAGACGCGGCGCGAAGCCTATGACGTGCACCTGATCCGGCCCGACGGCACGACCGAAATCTTCACCAGCTACGCGAAGGGCAAGGGCTAGCCCCCCACCCCGCCCAGGAAGCCGGTGAGGTTCGCGCCCAGCGCGTCGGTGACATAGCCGCCCTCCTGCACGATGACGAGCGGCAGGCCGGGCGCGGCGATGGCGGCGGCGATGCGGGCGAAGCCTTCGGTGGTGACCGCGAGCCCCTGGAACGGGTCGTCGACATGGGCGTCGAGGCCGAGCGCGACGACGATGACATCCGCGCCGAAGGCCCGGATGCGGGCGAGCGCGGTGTCCAGCGTGGCGAGGTAATCCTCGTCGCCGGTGCCGCGCGCCAGCGGCAGGTTGAGGTTGGCGCCCCTGCCCGGCCCCTCGCCCCGTTCCTGCGCATGGCCCCAGAAGAACGGGTAGAACCGCGCCGGGTCGGCATGGATCGAGACGGTCAGCACGTCGCCACGGGCGTAGAAGATGCCTTGCGTGCCGTTGCCGTGATGCACGTCGATATCGAGGATCGCGGGGCGCAGGCCGGCGTCGCGCAGCCGGTCCGCCGCGATGCCGGAATTGTTCAGGAAACAGAAGCCGCCCGCGAGGTCGGCGAAGGCGTGGTGGCCCGGCGGGCGCGAGAGGGCGTAGACGGCGCGTTCGCCGGAGGCCACCGCATCGGCCGCCGCGATGGCCGATTGCGCCGACCAGTAGGCAGACTCCCAGGTGTGGGCGGCGATCGGGCAGGCGGTGTCGGCCTGGTGAAAGCCCGCCTGCCCCACCGCCGAGCGCGGGTAGCCGTCGGTCCGGTTCGCCGGGTGGATGTTGGGGATCACCTCGTCGGACGCGCCCTCGATCCGCTGCCAGCGGGTGTGGATGGTTTGCAGGAAGACCAGGTATTCTGCCGTATGGAGCGCGGCGATGGGGCCGAGGCCGGTGTCGTTCGGCGCCTCGAAGACGGCGCCTGCCGCCTCGGCGCCGGCCTTCAGGATGTCGACGCGGGCGGGCACCTCGGGGCTGGGCAGGCGGGTGCCGTTGGCCATGAAATGCTGCGGGTCGTGGGCGCGCTGGCGGTCGTCGAGAAAGGCTTTCACGGGCGGGCTCCGGTCAGGGCGTCGAAGGCGTCGGGGTCGAGCGTGGCGGTGTGTTCGCGCGGATGGAAGGTGAAGCCGAGCCGGGCGTAGAAGGCGGCCGCGCCGGGGTTGTCGTCATAGACCCCGAGCTTGAGGAAGCGTGCCTGCCAGCGCGCCGCCCCGATCCGCGCGGCCTCGGCCAGCAGGCGGCGGCCGAGCCCCTGCCCCCGCGCCGGTGCGGCAAGCCAGAGGTCGGAGACGTAAAGCCCCGCCGCGCCCCGGAGCGTGGAGAAGATCGGCGAGACGAGCGCGAGGCCGGCCAGCGCGGGGCCGTGGTGGGCCAGCAGCGCGGCGGCGAAGCCTTCGTCCGGGTCGCAGGCGGCGGCCAACATCTCGGGCGTCGCAAGGTAGGGGTCGCCCAGATCGGCGGCCAGCGCCCGGAGCCCCGCGTCGAGCCGGGCCATGTCGGACGGGCAGGCCTGCCGGATTTCCATTCAGGACGCCACCTTGTCGCGGCCCTTGAGCCCCAGCATCTCGCGCGCCTCGTCGGGGGTGGCCACGGTGCGGCCCAGCCGTTCGACGATCTCGCGCACATGGGCGACCTGCTCGGCATTCGAGCGGGCGAGTTCGCCGCGCGCGATGTAGAGATTGTCCTCCAGCCCGACCCGGACATGGCCGCCCATGCCGGCCGCCATCGTCGCCATCGGCATCTGGGCGCGGCCCGCGGCGAGGACGGAGAACAGGTAATCCTCGTCGAAATAGGTGTCGGCCAGGCGCTTCATGTGGGTGAGGTTCTCGGGCAGCGGCGCCATGCCGCCGAGCACGCCGAAGACGAACTGGATGAAGATCGGCGGTTTCACCAGCCCGCGATCGACGAAGTGGCAGAGCATCGTGAGGTGGCCGCTGTCGTAGCATTCGAACTCGAACCGCGCGCCGCGCTTCTCGCCCATCTCGGTCAGGACATGGGCGATGTCGCGGGGGGTGTTCTTGAACACGAGGTCGTCGGAGCCGGTCAGGAACGGCTCTTCCCAGTCGAAGCGCCAGTCGGCGTGGCGGGCGGCCATCGGGTAGAGCGCGAAGTTCATCGTGCCCATGTTGAGCGAGCACATCTCGGGTTCCGCCCGCATCGGCCCGGCGAGCCGCTGGTCGAGCCCCATCACCGCGCTGCCCCCGGTGGAGAGGTTGAGGACCGCGTCGGTGCCCGCCGCGATGTCGGGCAGGACCCCCATGAAATGCGCGGGATCGGCCGAGGGGCGGCCGTCCTCGGGGTCGCGGGCGTGCAGGTGCAGGATCGCGGCGCCGGCCTCGGCCGCCCCGATGGATTGCGCGACGATATCCTCGGGCCGCCAGGGCAGGTGCGGCGACATCGACGGCGTGTGGATCGAGCCGGTGACGGCGCAGGTGATGAGGATTTTCGACATCAGAGCCCGTGCGCCCCGGCGAACTGGTCGAGCGTCAGGGTGAGCTTCTCCATGATCTCGTCCACATGGGTTTCGGTGGCGATCATCGGGGGGGCGACGAGGAAATGATCGCCCGAATGGCCGCCCCTTGTGCGGCGGGCATAGATGATGAGCCCGTTGGCATAGGCGGTTTCCACGAGGTCGTCATAGGCGCGGATCCCGGGCGGGAGCGGCGCCATCGTGGCGCGGTCGGACACCAGTTCGAAGGCGAGCAGCAGCCCCGCGCCGCGGACGTCGCCGATGAAGGGGTAGCGGGTCATCAGCGCTGTCAGGCGGGTCTTGAGCAGGGCGCCGATGCGGGTGGCGTTGGCGATCATGCCCCGGGCCTCGATCTCCTCCAGCACGGCGATGCCGGCGGCGCAGGCCAGCGGGTTGCCGGCATAGGTGAAACCGTGGATGAAGCCGCCCGCGTCCAGCACCGCCTCGACGATGGCGTCCTTTGCCACCACCGCGCCGAGGGGGACGTAACCGCCGCCGAACCCCTTGGACAGCGTCAGGATATCGGGCGTCACGCCCCAGAGATCGCCCGCGAAGAAAGTGCCGACGCGGCCGCCGCCCGAGATCACCTCGTCATGGATCAGGAGCACGCCGTAGCGGTCGCAGATCGCGCGGATCGCCTGCATATAGCCCGCGGGCGGGACCAGCGCGCCGGTCGACGCGCCGCCGATGGGCTCGACGATGAAGCCCAGCACCGTCTCGGGGCCTTCGGCGAGGATGCGGTCCTCCAGCATGTGGGCGTAATGCGCGCCGGTGGCCGGGTCGTCCGGGTCCAGCCCGTCGAGATAGGCGCGCGGCGCGGGGATTTTCGGCATCTGCCGCATCATCGGGTCGAAGGGCGCGGTCATCGGCGCGTAGCCGGTCAGCGCCAGCGCCCCCAGCGTCGCGCCGTGATAGGCCGGGAAGCGGGAAATCACCTTCCAGCGCTGCGCCTCGCCGCGGGCCAACGCATATTGCCGGGCAAGCTTCACCGCGCTTTCCACCGCCTCGGAGCCGCCCGAGACGAAGAAGACGCGGTTCAGTCCGTCGGGGGCCAGCGCGGCGGTCATGTGGGCCAGCCGCTCGGCCGGTTCGGTCTCGAAATGGAGGCGATAGCCGAAGGTGGCGCTTTCCATCTGGGCGCGCATCGCGGCCAGCACATGCGGGTTGGAATGGCCGATATTGCAGACCATCGCGCCCGAGGAGCCGTCGAGATAGCGCTTGCCCGAGACGTCCCAGATATAGACGCCCTCGGCGCGGTCCTGCATGGGTCGGCGGCGGCGGGACTGGTAGAAGAGCCGGGTTTCGGGCTGGGACATCAGGCCACCCAGAACGCCTTTTCCAGATCGTCGAACTCGTCCACCGGGCCTTCATACTTGTTGCGGCCGAGTTCCAGCACATAGACGTAATCGGCGATCTTCAGCGCGTGGCGGATTTCCTGGTCGACCAGCAGGATCGTCAGCCCGTCCTTGCGGGCGAGATCCGAGAGCATCTCGTAGACCTCCTCGGCCAGCATCTTGCTGAGCCCCGCGGTGGGTTCGTCCACCAAGAGCATCTTTGGCTCGGACATCAGCGTGCGGCCGATCTCGACCATGCGCTGCTGGCCGCCGGAGAGTTCCCCGGTGACCTGGCGGCGCTTTTCGCGGAGTGCGGGGAAGCGTTCGTAATTCGCCTCGATCCCGTCGCGCACGGCCTGACTGTTGCCGCGGAAGGTCCAGCCGCCGAGCTGCAGGTTCTCCTCCACCGTCATGTCCTTGAAGACGCCGGGCTGCTGCGGAATGTAGGCGAGGCCGGCGAGGATCTTCTGATGCGGGGGCAGGTGCAGGATGCTTTCGCCGTCGAGCAGGATATCGCCCTTGTTGGGTTTCAGGAACCCGAAGGCGGCCTTGAGCGCGGTGGACTTGCCCACGCCGTTGGCGCCGAGGATCGTGGTGATCTGCCCCTTGCGCGCGGTGATGTGGAGATCCGACAGGATGTTGAGGTCGCGGTAGTATCCGACCGAGAGATCTCGCATTTCCAGCACCGCAGGCAGGTCGGTCATGCCGCGTCCTCCTCGTCGGAGCCGAGATAGGCCTCGATCACGGCCGGGTCGTTCTTAACGTCCTCGGGCAGGCCGTCGGCGATCAGGTCGCCGAAATTGAGCACCAGGAGGCGCTCGGACAGCGAGAAGATCGAATCCATCTGGTGCGAGATCAGGATGATCGCCTTGCCCTCGTCCTTGACCCGCTGGATATAGGCGTAGATCACCTCCATCAGCTTGGGATGCACGCCCGCGAAGGGTTCGTCGAGCACGATCACGTCGGGGTTCAGCATCAGCAGCCGCCCCAGTTCCAGAAGCTTCTGCTGCCCGCCCGAGAGCGCGCGGGCGTATTCGTTGCGCAGATGGTCGATGGTCAGGAAGGCCAGCACCTCGTGGGCCTTTTCGGTCAGTTCCGCCTTGCCGCCCGTGTGGCCGAGCGCCAGCGCGGGGACGTAGAGGTTTTCCAGCACGGTCATCCGGCGGAACGACCGCGTCACCTGGAAGGTGCGCCCCAACCCCGCGCGCGCCACCTGGAACGGGGCCATCTGGTCGATGCGGTGCTCGTTGAGGTAGACCGTGCCGCTGGAGGGCTTGATCGCGCCGTCGAGCACGTTGGTCAGCGTGGTCTTGCCCGCGCCGTTGGGGCCGATCAGGCCGATGAGTTCCGGGCCGTTGATCTCGAAATTCACGCCCTTCAGCACATGGTTGCCGCCGAAATATTTCTGCAGGTTGCGGACCTGGAGATGGATCATCGGGGCGCCTCCGCACGGGTGGGGCCGGCGCCCGACTCGGTCGCCGCGGCGCGTTTGGCCACGGTTTCCTCGGCGACGCCGGCGCGCTTGAACCGCTCGATCAGGGGCGCGATGAGGCCGTTGCGGAAGAACCTCAGCGTCACCATCAGCAGGAGCCCGAAGAAGACCAGCCGCCAGACCGTCATGTCGACCTCCACCCCGCCGATGGAGAAGCTGGTGCGCATGGTTTCCAGCATCACCTGCAGGAAGATCGCGCCGATCGCGGCGGCCACGAAGTTCTCGATGCCGCCGATCACCGCCATCGCGACGACGAGGCTCATCTGCAGCAGGAACAGCATGTTGGGCGTGATGATCTGGACGTAATGCGCCTGCACCGCGCCCGCGGCGGCCGCCATCGCGGTGGTGATGGTGAAGACGTAGACCTTGTACCGGGTGGTGTTCACGCCGAGCGCCGCGGCGGCGTCCTGATCCTCGCGGAGCGCCCGGACGAAGAGGCCGAAGCGCGAATGGGCGAGCCAGGCGAGGATCGCGAGGCAGAGGAGCAGCAGGCCGAACATCGCGTAATAGGGCGGGATCTTGTCGGTGCGGTCATAGGTGGTGCCGAGGATCGTCACGCCGTTCTCGAAAAGCGCGGGCAGTTCGAGCCCCGCCTGCCCGCGGGTGATGTCGATCTCGGCCGAGATGATCGCCTTGACGATTTCGGAAAAGCCCAGCGTGAAGAGCGCGAGATAGGCCGCCCGCAGGCGCAGCACCAGAAGCCCGACCAGAAGCCCCGCGAGCCCGCCCGCAACGGTGCCCAGCACGATGCCGAGCAGCACCGGCATCGGGGTGACGCTGACGCTGCCCTGCCAGCCCTCCATCGCCTGGCGCAGGCAGTCCTGGGTCAGCGTGGTCGAGGTCACCCCGATCGGGTTCACGATGACGAACCAGTTGCCGAAGAGGGCGAACTCGCGGCAGAGACCGGTGGGTTCGGAGGTGATGTAGAAATAGTGACAGAAGAGCGCCGTCGTATAGGCGCCGATCCCCATGAAGCCCATGTGGCCGAAGGAGAACTGCCCGGCATAGCCCGCCAGCATCGACCAGCTCGACGCGAGGATCGCGTAGAAGAAGGCGGTGATGAGGATATGCATGACATAGTCGTAGTTCGCGCCCGAATAGACGAAGGGAAAGGCCGCGAAGAAGATCAGGGCCAGGGCGCCGGCGATGTTCGGAATCTGCTTTTTCATCTCAGAACGCCCCGTGCGAGCCGCTGGCATAGCGCCGGCCGAACATCCCCGTGGGACGCAGCAGAAGGGTCAGCGTCAGCACGATCATCCCGTAGGCCGGGATATAGGAGGCGGCCTTCTGCGCGTCGGGAATGCAGCCCGTCCCCGCGGCCTCGACCATGCCGACCATGATGCCGCCGATGAAGGCGCCGGGCAGCGAGCCGAGCCCCCCCAGCACCACGATCACGAAGGAGCGCATCGCCGGGATCGCGCCGACCTGCGGCAGCCAGGAAAACGCCTGCACCAAGAGCGCGCCCGCCAGCGCGGCGATCATGCCCCCCAGCGCGAAGGCCAGCATGTTCATCCGGTCGGGGTCGATCCCGGCGATGGCGGCGGCCTCGCGGTCCTGGGAGACGGCGCGCAGCGCGCGGCCGGTCCAGGTGCGGTGCAACAGGTAGAGAAGGGCCAGAAGGACAAGAATGCAGGTCACCGCGGCCACGAAACGGGGGTTCGAGACCGAGATCGTGTCGAAAAGCGTCAGGTTTCCGCGGCTGGTCGCGATCCAGTGCGGATCGGCCTCCTCGGGCCAGCGCAAGCGCGGGAAGTCGATATAGCGCTGCACCTTGACGGGGTTCGCGCCGTGCAACGCCTGGACGAAATACTGGATCGTGAAGGCGAGCCCGAAGGTCGCGAGGATGCCGTATTCCACGGGGCGATCCACGCGGCCGTCATACATCGGCGTGAGCATCAGCCGCTCGAACACCGCGCCGACCACGAAGGCGATGGCGCAGGCGCCGAGCACGCCCACCAGCGGCGGCACGCCGGGCAGCCAGACCACGGTGATGTAATAGACCAGCATGCCGCCGATCATGTAGAACTCGCCATGGGCGAAGCTGACCACGCCGAGGATCGAGAAGATCAGCGTCAGCCCCAGCGCCATGAAGCCGTAGATGATGCCGATGATCAGCCCGTTGGCGATCTGGCTGGCGACGAAGGAGCCGTTGGTCACGCAGTTGTTGCCGGGATCGGCAAAGGCGAAGGCCGCGGCGATGACCACCACCGCCAGAAGCCCGAGCGCCACGATGATCCGCCCGGTCAGCGCGGGCGTGCGCGCCCAGAGAAGCCCCACGCCCACGGGGCCGAGCGCGGCGCCCGCCATCGCGCCGACGAAATTGGCGTTGGTGGTGTCGAGATCGCGGGCGAGGTAGCGGCGCCTCAGCGCCATGCTGCCCAGAACGCCCCAGAGGATCATCCACAGGACGACACCCCAGAAGATGGCCGGTGTTTCCACGTTGTCCCCCGAAATTGCCCGGAACGCCCCGGGGGTTGGCCCCCGGTGGGAGGACGGGCGCGCGGTGCGCGCGCCCGCCCGGTGCCGCGAACCCTACTGGTTCACGATGACCGGATCGGCGGTCTTGTAGGCGTCGGGATAGACGATGGCCGCCTCGGAGGAAGGCTGGCCCTCTTCCTGGTACTGAATCATCGTCAGCGCCGGGTCGGGCCACTGGTGCCACCACTCGTCGCCGCGGTCGTCCTCGGAGGGGTCCTTCTGGCTGCCATAGGGGAAGTAGATCTTGCCCAGCGTGCCCTCGTGCTCGATGCTTTCGAGCGCGGTCACGAGGGCGTCGCCGTCGGTGGACCCGGCCTCCTCGATCGCCTGGACGATGATCGCGATCGAGTCATACGCCTCCATCGCGTAGCTCTCGACGTCGGACTTGCCGGTGCGTTCCTTGTAGGTCGCGGCGAAGGCCTTGCCCTTCTCGGTGAACTGGCTTTCGGGCACGCCGATGCGCTGGACGAAGGCGTATTGCCCGTCGGGCACGTTCTCCCAGTAGGCGCCCGATTCCAGCGCGTCCTGGCCGGTGACGAAGGGCAGGTCGAGCGGGCCGATGCCGGCATCCGCCGCCTGCTGGGTGAAGTTGTAGGCCGCCTCGCCGGTGACCAGCGTGATGATCATGTCGGGGTCTTCGGCCTTGATCCGGTTGACGATGCCGGAATAGTCCTGCGTGCCGATATCGACCGAGAAGATCACGCTTTCCACGCCGCCGGTCTCCAGCCCGCGGGCGGTTTCCTCCGAGGCGGGGATGCCGTAATCGGTGTTCTCGGTCAGGATCGCGACCTTGCCGATATCCGGCAGCGTCAGCGCGAACTGCCAGATCGTGGCGGACGCCCAGGACGACAGCGGCGCGATGCGGAAGATGTATTTCTGCTTGTCGCCGGTGATCGTGTCGTTCCAGGTCTCGGCGAAGACGACCGGAACGCCGCGCTCGTTGGCCACGTCCTTGGACGCCACGCCGACCGAACTGTGATAGCCGCCGCCCACGGCCACGACGCCGTCCTGGGTGATCAGGCGTTCCATCACGGCGGTCGCCTTTTCGGGCAGGCCCTCGCTGTCGCCGATCACCACCTCGATCTCGCAGCCGAGCACGCCGCCTTCGGCGTTGATATCCTCTTCGGCGATCATCATCGCGTCGCGCATCGCCTCGCCGCCGACCACGGTGCCAGGCGCCGAGAGCGGCGCCAGCGCGCCGATCCTGATCGGGCAGTCCTGGGCGGCGGCCATGCCCGCGCCCAGGGCCAGAAGGCTGACGGCGGCAAGGCCGGTCACAGACCGAATCCGGGTTTTCATGAATGCTGTCTCCCTGTTCTCGGGCGGCGTCTTGATGCGCCGCCTCCTTGGCTTGGAACGATTCTTCGTTCCGCGTCCCGCAAGCCTAGGCGATTTCGGCGGCGCGGCGCAAATTGCGCCCTTATCGCGCAGGTGCAGCATGGGCATGGGCAGAAATCGGGCGGCGCCCGGACGGCCCCGGCCCGCGGGCGGGCGGGATGCGGGGCGGGATCGGCGCCGGCTTGCAATGGGCGGGAGAATCCGGGCAGCTGTGCATCGCGCCGGGGAGAAACGCGCCATCGCGTTTGCGGTCGCTGCAAATCCGTCTATGCATAGGGCGACGTCAATGGCTCGAGACCCCGAATGACCGATCCCGGCACGCTGCTTCCGATCATCGCGCTGATGCCCTTTCTGGGCGCGCTCGTCCCCGGCCTGATGATCCGCGCCGGGCGCACGGCCTGCGCCACCTTCACCGCGATACCGACGATCCTCGCGCTGGTGATGCTGGGGCTGCTGGTGCCCGGCGTGATGCAAGGCGAGGTCTACCGGGCCGAGATCGAATGGCTGCCGCAGCTCGGCCTGTCGGCGAGCTTCTTCCTCGACGGGCTGGGGATGCTCTTCGCGGGGATGATCCTCGGGATGGGGCTGCTGATCACGCTTTACGCCCGCTACTACCTGTCGGGCGAGGACCCGATGGGGCAGTTCTACACCTATCTGCTGCTGTTCCAGGGCGCGATGCTGGGCATCGTGATTTCCGACAACATATTGCTGTTGCTGATCTTCTGGGAGCTGACCAGCCTGACCTCGTTCCTGCTGATCGGCTATTGGAAGCATCTGCCCGAGGGCCGGCAGGGGGCGCGGATGGCGCTGGTCGTCACCGGGGCCGGGGGGCTGGCGATGATCGGGGGGATGCTGATCCTGGGCGATATCGCGGGCAGCTACAACCTGACCGACATCCTGGCCGAGGGCGAGGCGATCCGG